>NZ_JBFQGA010000006.1:0-446356 GCF_040932435.1 Kluyvera sp. STS39-E
CATGCACTGTTCTGATTTTCGCAGCACCGCCTCAACGTGGTCAGCATGCCAACCTTTCTCTGGTAGCTCACAGCCGCAATAAGCACAACGGCCACCGAATTTCATGCGCAGAACTGCGCGTTGTTTCTTCGTCAGTGCCATCAGGCTTCTCCTTCGATAACCTGGATGCCAGCCCCTGAAAGCGTTTGGCTGATTTTCGCAACAGCCTCAACAGCACCTGCGTTATGCGCGTTCAGCTCCAGGTTTGTCATGCCACGTCGCTTTGATTCTGCAATGGTGATGCGTGCTTCTGGCAGCTTCACGGTGACGGTGCGGGACTCTGATTCCAGTTGCGGCAGGTCAGGAGTCTTAACACCAAATAGCGCCGCCAGTGCCCGGTAGTTCTGCTCGCTGTGATAGCGACCTTTGCAGCGAACCAGTTTCTCGGCGGCGGCGGTTATTTCCTGCGCCTTCTCCAGCGCCTCTACCAGCGCCAGAATGTTCTCTGGACTTGCTTCGTCCTGCCAAAGGTCAGATGTGTCACTCTCTGCTCGGTGTGCAATTTCAGACTCAGCGGCAAGGCGTAACGTTTTAGCCAGTGCGGTGATATCGCTCATTGGGCTGACTCCTGAAGACCAATAGCCTCTGCAATTTCAGCCAGAACTTCTGCTGACTCTCCGGTTTCTCCAACCGGCTTATTCATCCAGTCAAAAGACACAAGACGCCCCGCATCGATTACTCCGATGTTGAAGTCATCACTGCCTTGCATCTTGAATCCGTGCTTAATGGCCTTGTCACGCTTATCGAATTCGACGCAATCAGAGGTGTATTCAATTCCTCCGCCGTTTTCGTTGCACCACAGGTATTGCTGAATGACGATGTATGACTTACTCATGCTCGGCTCCTTGGCGTAACTGTGCGGCAAATCCATTGCAGAGTTCTCCGGCATCCTGCAGGACCAAGCGCGCATCTTCATGCAACCCTTGGGCGTATTGTTTCAGGTATTCGCCAGCCTGCTCGGCCCCTTTCGCTCGAACGTCAGCCAGATACGTGTCTGTTGCCTTGAATGGATTCTCAGCTTCAACATCGCGAGATACATATGCGTTGATTTCAGAAACGTAATCCAGCGGAATACCGGCGTACATGTATTCATCAGCATTCACGTACTCGTCGTGGTTTTCGCTAATGTCTGTCAACAGGCGCAACATTTGCGCGTTTTCCGCTACTACCGCCGCCCGAAGCTCGATGGATTCAGTAAGGGCGACGTATACGGTATCCAGCCGGGTAATGACCTCAGTCATTATTTGGCGCTGCGCTGGTGGTAGGTCACCGACGGTCGCGTGCGCTTTTGCAATAAGCTCTTTCACTTTCAAGCGGCACATTTGCGGATCTCCATCAGTTCGTTAAAGCGATTAATGAAGAGGCCGAATGCTTGCCCAGGGCGGAGAGGAATAACTTGAATGAGGTCCGAGCATGGGATCCCATCCAGACAATCCCACTTCGATCCGTCATCGATTTCCAGATCACGGCGCTCGGTGGCCAGCATAGTTAGATCTGCATATTTCACGACTTCGGTATGTTCCAACGGAATATCGAACTTGAACCGGATAAGGTCATCAACATAAGTCTCGATACGGCGGTAATCCGGCAGCAGCGCTTTCAGTGGTGCCGGTATGTCCTGGCAATAAGCTTCTGCGGCATCATGCATCAGCGCTTCAAAGGCGAATTCTGGCGGGACAATCTGGCTTACCAATACCGAGTGCTGCGCCACGCTGTAGAACTCCGGCAGGTGCCCGGCAAAGCGGCAGATATGGGAGAGGGCGGTCGCGATATCTTCAATATCAATATCGTCCACGGTAGCGGTCAGGTAGTTAAATTTCTTGCCGGATAATGTCTGAATGTAACTCATTTCTTTCTCCATATTAGCGCGCTGCACCGCGCCATTAAATTAATGAATTGCTGAATTTAGCGTGCAGCAACCCAACCCATTGCATGGGTTAATTACGATCTGGGTTATTAGGCTGCTGGTTTTTGTTGCTGTTCTTCTTTGTACGAAAGAAGCTCACACATCTGGTTTACTACTTTGCTGAATTGGAATAAATCCGTTCCGGCCTGATGGCGCCATTGGAATGCTTGATCATCTTCATCGTTGAATGTCTGCGCTTGGGTATTGATGCGCGAAAAATGGAAATTTTCGGTGAGAATGAAAGATACGCCGCATCCTGCGAGCTCCATTTTATCAGCGGTGAAGCCACTATTAAGGCTATCGGCCAGTTCACTTTGAATTGATTCGTGTTCAGCTGAGTAGCGAATAACTTCCTTTTGATCGGCAAGGCGAGACAGCTGGATATAATTGCCGACGGTAAACCCTTCAAAGGCATTGGCCACGCCGTTGATATAGTTTTTCAATCGCGTAGTTAAACCGTTTTTAATATCGCTGATGTTGATTGTTTCAGTCTTAACGGAGCCGACAACTTTAACCAGCATAGCCCCAGCCATACCGGCAATATTTTTATTGGTCGTATTGACCACTAATAGCTTTTCATCGGTGCTGTACAACGCAAGGATCAGCGTTGATTTGACGAATGCCTGCTTACATAGGTCAACGCGTACGCTGTCGATAATTGCCAATCGTTCGACACGTTTAATTTTATTCCCGGACATATCTTCGATTCTTTGGATACGTGCTGCGGCTTCTTTCATAACAACATGCTGGGGAATGATTTTCTGATCATGGCGGATCACGATGGCGTACCCGCCTGATATTGGGGTAACCAGTTCGCCGGTGATCGGGTTTGGAACAAAAGAGGTACGGGAAAACTCAGTTTCACCGATCTCGGAGTAGGGGAGTTCGAGAAGGTGCCCCTCGATTGCCTCAATGCTTGGCAATGTTGCGCGGTACACAATAGCGTTACGGAATTTTGGTAATTTCATTTAACTTTCCTCTGCACAAGGTTTCATCCATACATGTAGTTGTGGCGGTGGTGCCTCCACCTGCCAGCCCGGCCAGAACTGGCGACGTACACTAACCAAGACGCATTTTCATTTTTAAAGTTGAATATGCTGGTGGCCTCGTCACGTGCGCATAGCCGCATTACCACAACTGGAAGCGCACTCCGGTTTATGTTTCACACCTGTCACCCATAACTGGTAGAAAGGAGTGCGCTTTCATGTTGTGTGCCTGTCTTTTCACCACGTCAGGCTCGGTGGTATCTTGGAGTTCCTACACAGCCAAGAAGGAAACTAGCAATGACCAAAGAAGAAAAAATCCTGTATTTATTTGAACTATCAGTTAATACCCACACTGCGTATCAAGCGGCAGCGATGGTAGCTAATGAGAAATTCACAACGTCCGAAAAACCAATGGAAGACATCAGCAAGCTATACGACAAGTTCGAAGAGCTACTCGACAAAAAGTTTGCTGACGCTGGGTTTAAGTGATTTTTGAATAATCGATAAAACCCAACTTAAATTTTCTTGGGTGGGCGCAATGTCTCTGGCGATGAGCTCACTCTTCAAAATGCCCAGCAACTCAGAACTAATTTGCAGGATGTCGCTTTCCTGCTTGATAACCGTCGCCATAAATCCCCCTTGGACCTACCAATTAACCTGCGAATCATCCGGTCATTCATACGCCACCGGCGGCTACTTCGTGGGCGTCCTGCCTGTTCGCTGTTTCTAATAGGTACATTATGTACCGCTAGGGTACATTGTCAAGAATAAAAAAACCTGCCGAAGCAGGTTTATGTTCTTACGTTAAAGCTTATGTCTGTGCCTTCGCGGTTTTCCAGAGAAGACGACAGTTCCAATAATTGAGCAATTGCCATTAATCCTGATATATGGCTCTGGCCAGTTAACGTTTAAAGCCTTAAGAAACTTTTCGCCGCTGTCTTCTATCAACCGTTTAAAGGTCGTTTCGCCAGAATCGTGCATTAAAGCTATTACATCATCGCCATGAGATGCGGCGACCTCTGGGTCTACAAAAATCATATCACCAGGTCGATATTCGTCGATCATTGAATCACCAATGACGCGCAGAATGTAAGTCATTGGCCCGCACGGAACAGGACAAGGATATGTTTCTACACTACTCAAATCTACCTCTGCATAACCAGCATCGGTCCATGCTCCGGCCTGTACCCAGGAAATAACCGGGACCATTTTAATCGTTCTATTAACGTCAGATACGTCTGGTGATTTTGCAATGTTGGTTGTTTGGTGTTCGGTGTCTAGCCAACCTTGTGGCAGGTCGAAACATTTTTCAATGTGCCTAGCCATAGCGTCACCAATACCCTTAGTGGCACCTTCACCCATAAACCGGCTGGTTTGTGTAGGTTCACGATCGATCATGTTGGCGAAATAGGTATTTCCGCCGACACCATCTCTCAATTTTCGGGCGTTTAATCGCCTGATTTCCTGGATTGTTTTCATCCGCAAATTAAACAATGTGTACCTCTATGGTACAAGTACCTTGTAGGTTCATTTCTTTCGTGTAATATGTACACAGGAGGTACATATTATGAAAGAGTATTGGGACTCTTTAACAAGAGAGCAGCAAGGCGACTTAGCTTGCAGTGTTGGTTCTACGCCGGGTTACCTGCGTTTGGTTTTCAATGGCTACAAAAAGGCAGGTTTTTCCCTAGCTAAAAAACTGGAAGAAACCACGGCTGGGATAATCAGCAAATCTGATCTTCGCCCTGATATTTACCCTAAACAGTAGCAGGCGAGATGATTTTTAAAACCACAGAGAAAAGGGGTTAACCGTGGGTAACGAACCTATGTGGAAAGTCGAACGTCAGCCAGCCTGGCTGGTGGCCGCACTTAAAAAGACGATTACCGATCTGCCTGGTGGATATGTTGAAGCAGCGGAATGGTTAGGAACGACCGAAAACTCGTTGTTTAACCGCCTGCGTACCGAAGGCGATCAAATTTTCCCGCTTGGCTGGGCGATGGTGTTACAGCGTGCTGGTGGTTCAAGCCACATTGCTGATGCCGTTGCGCACCACACCAACGGTGTATTCGTAAAGCTCCCGGACATTGAGCAGATGGGAAACGAGGAACTGCTGACGAAATTCAATGAGCTGCTGGCAGCGTTGGGCCGTTTTGCTCAATTCCACAATGAGTCAACAGCGGACGGTGTGTTGGATAACGAGGAAAACAAAAAGATGAAGGCAAAAGGCTACCGGGTGCAGTCGCTGGTGGCAGAAATAATGGTAGTGACAGAAATGTTATTTGGGGAAGGTGACGCCCGCGAGTGTGCAGCTCCGGGCGTCCTGGCGAATAACTCTACGTGTATGGAGAAAAAATCCGCATGACCAGTTTAACGGCTTTTAACCGTTTACCGCAACTCAGGATGATCCCGGTGCCGGGTTCTCCGTTGTTTCGGTATGAACGCAGAGTATCAAACCGCTGGGTTCCATGTAACCACAGTCGGGCCGTATCCATTGTGGGGGTCTACTACCGGAGGGCAAAACGCTTATGCGCGTACTTAACCGAAGGTACCGGGACCACCGCGGCGTGCCAGTCCGTGTTATCCGCTGGGAACCAGAAACACAGCGCGTTATCTACTTGCGCGACAGCTACCCACACGAGTGCTTCAGCCCACTCGAACTGTTTCGCAAAAAGTTCAGGGAGATAACGGAAGATCATGAGCACTAAATTAACCGGCTACGTATGGGATGGTTGCGCGGCGTCGGGCATGAAGTTGTCGAGTGTTGCGATTATGGCTCGCCTGGCTGATTTCAGCAGCGACGAGGGCGTGTGCTGGCCGTCTATCGAGACTATTGCTCGTCAGCTTGGCGCAGGGCCGAGCACCATCAGAACGGCAATCGCGAAGCTTGAAAAAGAGGGCTGGCTTACCCGTACCCAGCGCCGTAACGGCAACCGCAATGCATCGAATGTGTACCGCTTGAATGTAGTGAAACTTCAGGCTGCTGCCTTTTCTCAACTGTCAGATTCTGACACGTCAAAAACTGATGCATCAAAATTTGACGCCTCAAAATCTGACCCGTCGAAATCCGGTCAGCCTGGCGGTTTTGACCCGTCAGAATCTGGCGGGGATCCGTCAGTAAAATCAAAACCAGAACCACAAGTAACTACTAAAACCCCTTGTCCGGTTGCGGCGCAACCAGACCCTGAAATTGTGATTACTGACCAGGCGATTGTCGTTTTAACTCACCTGAACCAGATCAGCGGATCCCGGTACCAGAAATCAAAAACCTCGCTGGAAAACATCCGAGCCCGTTTGCGTGAGGGTTACAGCGTTGCCGACCTGCAGCTGGTGGTTGACCTGAAGCATGAGCACTGGAACGGGAACGATGAACAGTACCAGTACATGCGACCGGAAACGTTGTTCGGGCCGAAGAAGTTCGAAGGTTACCTGTCCAGTGCAACCCGCTGGGAGAACAAAGGCCGTCCCACTCGTGATACCTGGGATAAAACCCGCGAACGCGACATAAACGCCATCAGCCAACCTAACGACACTATTCCACCGGGGTTCAGAGGATGATTAAAAATAAATACTGCCAGGCGCTGGCGGAAATGCGCAGCAAAAGCGCGCACAAATTGAAAGAAGTTGGCGATCAATGGCGTACCCCGGATCTGCTTTTTTGGGGCATCAATGCGATGTTTGGCCCGTTGGTTCTCGACCTGTTTGCTGATGACGATAACGCGAAGTGCCCAGCATGGTACACCGCTGAAGATAACGCTTTAACGCAGGACTGGTCATCCCGTTTGCTGGAGCTCGGCGGCGCTGGTTATGGCAACCCGCCATACAGCCGGTCGCAGTATCACGAAAAACAGGCAATCACCGGCATGCGTCACATCATTGCGTACACATTGGCAATGAGAGAACAGGGCGGGCGCTACGTCTTTCTAATCAAAGCGGCAACGGGTGAAGTGTGGTGGCCGGAAGAAGCGGATCATGTCGCGTTTATCCGTGGGCGTATCAGTTTCGATCTGCCTGTGTGGTACCGACCAGAAGAAGGGCAACCGTCCGAATCGTCTGCTGGGTTTAGTGCTGCGATTGCGGTATTCGATAAGTCATGGCGTGGAGAGCGTTTCAGCTACATCTGCCGCGGCGAGCTGGAAGAAAAAGGACGTGCGTCTATGGCGCTGGCCACCTTTGCTGCCGGTAGAGTTCAGCCACCAGCCGTGCAGCCAGTTCAGAAGGAAGAACAAGCCGCGGCGCCGCATGTATTACCGGGAACAGAATCACGCATCTGGCCACTTGAGGTAGGCATTGTGTTTAACCAGGTAGATGGCGCTGACGTACTGGATATGTCGCAGCAGAACAAACTAAAAGCCCACATCAACCAGCTCTGGCTGGAACGTACCCCCACCAGCGAGATTATCGCTATCGCGCGCGGCCTGACCGGGAGCATGTTGGGGGTGACCTGTGCGTGAAATTATCGTTGATAACTTTGCTGGTGGCGGTGGCGCATCAACCGGCATTGAGCTGGCGATCGGGCGTAGCGTGGATATTGCTATTAACCACGATGAAAATGCCATCGCAATGCACAAAACAAACCACCCGGACACGCTTCATTACTGCGAATCGGTGTTTGATGTTGATCCAGTTGCGGCCACCGGCGGTAACGCTGTCGGCCTGGCATGGTTTAGCCCTGATTGCCGTCACTTCTCAAAAGCGAAGGGCGCAAAGCCAGTGAAGAAGGAAATCCGTGGGCTGGCGTGGATTGTCCTGCGCTGGGCACTGGCGAAACGTCCTCGTGTGATGATGCTGGAGAACGTTGAAGAGTTTAAAACGTGGGGGCCGCTGCTTGGTGATGAAATGCGCCCGGATCCTGCGCGTATTGGCGAGACCTTCAAAGCTTTTGTTGGCATGTTATCCACTGGCATTGCGGCGGATCATCCTGCGCTGGATGAGGTTTGCGAGTTCCTAGGGATCGAGCCTGAAAGTATGCAGGCGAGGCAACTGGTCGACGGGCTTGGGTATGCCGTTGATTTTCGCGAGCTCCGCGCGTGTGACTACGGCGCACCTACTATCCGGAAACGCTTTTTCATGGTTATGCGCTGCGATGGCCACGCAATTGAATGGCCTGCTGTAACCCATGGGGATCCGAAATCGCTTGAAGTGCAGAGTGGCAATCTCGCACCATGGCGCACAGCTGCCGAATGTATCGACTGGAATATCCCGGCGCTGTCCATCTTTGACCGTAAAAAACCACTGGCAGAAAACACGCTTAAACGCATCGCGCGGGGCATCCAGCGCTTTGTTATTGAGAGCGCATCGCCGTTTATCGTGAAGTGTAATCACACCAGCACCAAAACGAGTTACGACTGTTTCCGTGGGCAGGCGCTGGCCGAACCACTACAGACAATCACAAAAACCCATGGTTATGCGGTTGCTGTTCCACACCTGACGAAATTCCGAACTGGTGCAACCGGGCAACCCGTTACCGAACCAGTACCAACGGTGACCGCTGGCACATCGAAACGCCCTGGCGGTAATGGGCATGCGCTCGGTGTCGTTGAAGCTGCATTAACGCCATTCCTGGCTGGCAATGGTGGTAGTGAATACCAGGCGAAGCCACGACCACTGGATAAACCTGCGCATACCATCCTCAAACAATCCCGCGCCTGTCTGGTCACGCCGGTTATCGCCCGTCAGTTTGGTGCCAGTATCGGCCACCGGGTAGATGAGCCAAGCGCAACTATTACAGCAGGTGGTGGCGGCAAATCGCAGCTGGTTACGCCGACGCTGATCCAGATGGGCTACGGGGAGCGACCAGGGCAAGAGCCTCGAGTGCTGCAACTGAATAACCCATTGGGCACGGTGACTGCCGGCGGCAATAAGTTTGCGACGGTCAGCGCTTTCCTCGCGAAACACTATGGCGGGAATTATACCGGTCCGGGTGTCAGGCTCGATGAGCCAGCACACTCTGTGACAACGGTAGACCATCACGCTGTTGTCGCTTCTCATCTGGTGAAACTGCGCGGTACCTGCCGCGATGGGCAGCGCCTGGACGAGCCAATGCCGACTATCACTGCTGGTGGGCAGCACGTCGGCGAGGTTCGGACCTTCCTCGAGACCTACTGCGGGGAGAGCTCAGACGAATGGCTGGTGACCATCGAGGGGGTTAAATACCAGATCGTGGATATCGGGATGCGCATGCTTCAGCCGCATGAACTGTACAAGGCTCAGGGTTTCCCCGACGGCTACGTTATCGATCAGGACTTCCGTGGCAAGAAATACGCCAAAGACAAACAGGTAGCGCGCTGTGGTAATGCTGTGCCGCCTCCATTCGCCGAGGCGCTTGTGCGCGCAAACTTACCGGAGCTCTGCGTGAGCAAAGAGGAAAAAGCAGCATGATGGATTTAACTTCGCGTCAGCAGCACGTTCTGGATCTCCTGATCGCTTACCAGCGTGAACATGGTTTCCCGCCTACCAACTTTGAACTGGCCGGGCTGCTGGGTTGCAGCTCACCAAATGCGGCAGCGGATCACCTGCGTGCGCTTGAGAAAAAAGGGGCTATCAGTATCACCCGCGGTGTCTCCCGCGGGATCTCCATTACCCAACTGAAGCCTAAGAATACCGGCGCGGTGGGTATGACTCTTGTCCTTCCTTTCCCGCCGAGCGTTAACACCTACTGGCGCGCCCCTAACAAGGGGCCGCTGGCCGGTCGCCACCTGGTCAGCGCTGACGGTCGCAAATTCCAGAGCGCGGCCTGTGCGGCAATCATTGAGCAGCTTCGCCGCCTGCCTAAGCCGTCAACCGAGCAGGCTGCCGTTGAAATCACCCTTTACCCGCCGGACGCGCGCCGCCGTGATCTGGACAACTACAACAAAGCGCTGTTTGACGCGCTGACGCATGCAGGCGTTTGGGAGGACGACAGCCAGGTGAAACGCATGCTGGTGGAGTGGGGCCCAATAGTGCCGAAAGGGCGGGTAGAAATAACCATTACGCCATTCAACAAAGGGGAAAATATATGTCCAACTGTGGGTTGAATGAGTGGCGCGATGGCAGTAATGTCGGACAGTGCAAGCGAAACGGGCGTGCAGGCCCTTCGCAACAATCAGTGTATGGAGAGAATATGACCAATCATCATGTTATGGGCACTGCTACGCCCAAAAATCACTCGTTGTTTGTTATTGATGGCGTTTCGGTACGTCGTGACATCATGGGGCGCTACTGCCTGAATGATCTTCATCGTGCCGCCGGTGCCCTCGATAAACACAAACCAGCCTTCTGGCTCAGGAATGAACAAACTGAACAGCTAATCGGCGAGTTGCTAATTTGCAACTCGGAAATCCCCGAGCCTGTTAGCGTTGTACGTGGCGGTAGAGAGCAAGGTACGTATGTGTGCCGTGAGCTGGTATATGCCTACGCCATGTGGATAAGCGCCGCCTTTAACCTAAAGGTGATCCGCACCTTCGATACGCTCCACTCTGCAGCATCATCAGCAATTACCGCCGACCGCATTCAGGCCGGGGTCATATTGCTGGAGTCGGCATCACGTATGTTAAACCTCTCTAATTCCTCAAAGCTTGGTGCATACCAGAAGCTGCAGCAGGTAGCCGGATTGCCGGATCTAATGCCCTCATATGCTATCGATGCGCCAGCAGGTGCCCTCGACGGCTCCAGTCGGCCGACACAATCCCTCAGTGCTTTACTGAAAGCCAATAATGTCAGGTTGTCTGCAAATCAGGCATATCAGCAGTTGGCGAAACTCGGAGTAGTTGAGCAGAAAGAACGTCGCAGCAGGACGGGAGCCAATGGGGTTAAAAAATTCTGGTCCATGACTGCCAAAGGTTGCATGTACGGGAAAAACATCACAAGCCCTGCGAATCCTCGCGAAACACAACCGCACTTCTTTGAATCAAAATTCTCAGAACTGCTTAAGTTGCTTGAAACGGTCCATTGATAGGGTGTGATACTGATGAGAGCCTTATTCACACCTGAAATAGTGCCGCGCCTTGGCATGGTACTAATCAAGCCCGGTCGGGAGTTAATGCACCTGTTCGCATCTGGACGGGTGCTGGTTGAGCGGGAGCCTGAAAATATGGCGCGATTCCCGTCAGGCCGGATCCCCGATGCTCGCCAGCCGCTGTTGGAGGATTCTTGCTTAACTACCTTTTTTACTGATGAGCGGGTTATTGCCGCTGCTGGTGGAGTGGCTGGTCTTGAGCATTGGCTGCAGCAGCGTTTTACGAAATGCCAATACCCGGACCCGGACTACCATCACGCTGAGTTAACGACGCTATGGCATCAGCCAGGAGCGCTGGTGGTGTGTTGGCATTGTGATAACAAATTACGTGGGCAGACGACGGACAAATTACGGGCGCTTGCGCTGGGCAATGTTGCCGAGTGGGTTATTGACACCGTGCAGGCGGGGCTGGGCTACAACAAAGAACGCACTCTTTCTTTAGCTGAGCTTTGCTGGTGGGCAGTTCAGTCAGGGATTGCGGCTGCTATCACTGAAGGAATGGCGCATCGGGCGCTAAGGATTCCAGAAGAGCCTTTTTTATCTGTTTACCGGGAAAGCGACATTGTACCTATGCCACCGGCCACCAGCATTGTGCAGGCGAAAGCTAAACCCGTTGATGCTTTATCGCCGCGACGTCATGACACTGAAAGCACCGACACTCAAAAGCCAATTATGGCGTTAGCTATTGATCCGGAGTCGCCAGAATCCTTTTTGTTGCGGCCTAAGCGCCGCCGCTGGGTGAGTGAGCAATATACCCGATGGGTTAAAACGCAGCCCTGCGAAGGTTGCCGGCGGCCAGCAGATGATCCGCATCATATCGTTGGGCACGGTATGGGTGGTACAGCAACAAAAGCCCACGACCTCTTCGTGATCCCTCTGTGCAGAGAGTGTCACGACGAACTACACGCCGGTGTATCGACATTCGAACAGAAACACGGCACGCAGCTGGAGTTGTTGCTGCGTTTTCTGGATCGGGCGCTGGCGATTGGCGTAATTGCGAAAGCTTAAGTGTATGGAGCGCTAAACCGCATGAATGAACAGAATCTGAATTATGTTAGGAATGAACTTCGCCGGGCCCTACTGGATCTGTCCGGCGGGACCAAAGGGCAGCTCGAGGCATTTAGTGAACATCCACCAGCGGATAAGAATGCCACGCCGCGCCGTTGCGTTAACCTCGTTGAGCTGGAGGGCGAGTCGGGGACCCGCTTTGTTAACTCGCTGAGCGCACCCTTGTATGTGCTGGAGACACGCAGCCGCCGCCGACCAATGCCGCCAATTAAAGATATGGAGTTTGAATCAGCACCGTGGCGCCGCGCTGTTAATTCCCTGAATGAATATCAGCAGGCCTGGCTGCGATATTGCTACGGGTTCGACCTCAGCTATAAGCATCAGGTGATGATGTGCGAGCACGTCTGGAATAACTATCAGAAATGCCAAGTGGATAACCCGTTACAATCCCGCGTCATTAAAAAGCTGATCGGGCTGGTATGGCTGGCAGGGCAGGAAGTCGCCGCCATGAGAAGTAATGAAACCTATAAAGACTATGCTGGTGCAGCGCTGGCACGAATGGTTAGTGTTGACCGTTCAACCTGGCTGCGTGTGTATTCGAGCCATTGGGCAGCGTTGAAAGCGGCATTTGCGGATCTGGATGAGCACGCCTTGAGCCTGACGCTAGATCACTTTGAAGATGAAGAAGTGCTTAAAGTGGTGGAAATGTGAAGTAAATTTCACTATCTCCGTCAATCACGCTTGCAAAATGCAACAAAATAAGCCATATTTGAAGCATATTTGATATGTTGCCAAAGTTTTATAAACCCGCCCTTGAGCGGGTTTTTTTATGGCTAAACATCTTGCCTGGCGTGTTAACGCGCTAGTGGTCGCAGAATTGAATTCTTCTCTTGCTGGGCTAAGCGACCAGAGTTATCTGTATGTCACGCCACTTATTAAAGGTAAAAAGACATGCTAAAACAGCAAGATATGACAGAAACAGCAAAGGCTGTTTTCAACGAATTGAGCGATAAACCGGCTACGGCTGGGGAAATTGCACAGAATACCCATCTTAGCCGCGAACGTTGCCAGCTCATTCTCACGCAGCTGGTGATGGCGGGGTTATCTGATTACCAGTTTGGATGTTATAAGCGCCTCCAGTAATGGGGGCTTTCTGCTGTGGAAATGGGCGGCTGGTGGGTGTTGTAGCACCCGGCCAGCCATCAGCTCATGCTTTCAGGTCACAAGCTAACCAAGGCCCACTGCTTTAGCGCAAAAGCAAAGTGAGGTTATCAGAGTTACGCTTACTGATCTATGAAAAATACTGTAAAAATAAACAGTGTTGAGTTAATCAACGCTGATAGCCTGCATTACATCGCCACTCTCCCCGATAACTCCATTGACCTGATTGTTACCGATCCGCCTTATTTCAAGGTGAAGCCGAACGGCTGGGACAATCAATGGAAAGGGGATGAGGACTACTTACGCTGGCTTGATAGCTGTTTAGCTGAGTATGCCCGAGTCCTAAAACCTGCCGGCAGCATTTATCTGTTTTGTGGTCACCGGCTGGCCTCAGATATTGAGATCATGATGCGGGAACGGTTCAACGTCCTGAACCATATCATCTGGGCTAAACCGTCGGGTCGCTGGAATGGATGCAACAAAGAAAGCCTGCGCGCTTATTTTCCGGCAACGGAACGGATTCTGTTCGCTGAACATTATCTGGGACCGTATACAGGGAAAGAGGATGCTTACGAGAGAAAAAGCACAGAGCTAAAGCAGCACATCATGACGCCGCTTATCGACTATTTCCGCAATGCCCGAGAATCATTGGGTGTGAGTTCGAAAGAGATAGCCGAGGCAACAGGCAAGAAAAATATGGCGTCTCACTGGTTCGGTGTAAGCCAGTGGCAGCTGCCGAACGAGGTGGATTACCGGAAACTGCAGGAATTGTTCAGCCGGATCGCCATCGAGAAACACCTGCAACAAAAGCTGGAACATCCACACCACCAGCTGGTGGCTACCTACCAGTCATTGAATCGCAAATATTCGGAATTGCTGGAAGAGTATAAAACGCTTCGGCGTTGCTTCTCTGTATCTGCTGCCGTTCCGTATACCGACGTATGGACACACAAGCCCGTTCAGTTTTATCCAGGCAAACATCCATGCGAAAAGCCAGCCGACATGCTGAAGCAGATTATAAGCGCCAGCAGCAGGCCGGGCGATATTGTTGCCGATTTCTTTATGGGGTCAGGTTCCACTGTGAAAGCAGCAATGGAACTAGGCCGCCGCGCTATTGGTGTTGAACTTGAAACTGATCGCTTCATGCAGACGGTCAGCGAGATTGAGCAAATCAAAAAAACATAAACGGACACCATACATCTGGCTGCTGTGGTGACCACCAAATTCAGGCTCCGGGAATCACTCCTAACTTACCCTTTGACATAAGAGCCCGACGTGCCTGACCCTTTCAAACACACACAGCGCCATCCGAAATATCCGGAGGTGAGGCTATGACCCGAATGAGCACAATTTACAGCAGACTTTCATATGGGACGGGAACCGCGTTGACTGGCTGCGGTGTCTCTGCAAAGGCCCATGCCGAAATAACTAAAGAGGTATCGTGGATGCTGGCCGACAAAGTGGCAGGACTCGGTTTAAGTGACTGGGCAATTATTGTCGGTATCGCATGCACCGTTATCACCTGCGGCGTGAACTGGTATTTCCGCTGGAAAGAACGGGAGGACCGACGTAATGGCTATGTCTCCAAAGTTGAGGAATAGCGTTATTGCGGCGGTGCCGCTTGGCGCTATCGCTATCGCTTCCGCGTTAATCACCGGACCTACCGGAAACGATGGTCTTGAAGGTGTTCGATATGAGCCGTATCAGGATGTGATCGACAAATGGACGGTGTGTTACGGCCACACCGGCAGCGACATTATGCTCGGGAAAACCTACACGGAAGGGGAGTGTAGGGCATTGCTCAACAAAGACCTTGCCACCGTAGCAAGTCAGATTAACCCCTACATTAAGGTTCCAATCCCAGAAACCACACGCGGTGCGCTTTATTCGTTCGTTTACAACGTCGGGGCCGGTAACTTCAAAACCTCCACGCTGCTGAGAACAATCAATCAGGGTGACATTAAAGGCGCATGCGAGCAGTTGCGGCGCTGGACTTATGCAGGCGGCAAGCAATGGAAAGGGCTAATTACCCGTAGAGAGATTGAGCGCGAAGTTTGCCTGTGGGGTCAGAAGCCACAAAGTCTAGGGGTGTTCTGATGAGCCTGCGAACTCAGCTTATTGTCTCTATGTTGCTGGTGGCTTGCGCATTTCTCGCTGGCAGTGAGTGGACGAACCGCAGCTGGAAAACAAAGTGGGCTAACCGGGATAGCGCGGAATCTTCACAGGAAGCGAACGCACAGACCGCTGCTCGCATGATTGAACAAGGGCGAACAATAGCCCGGGATGAGGCCGTTAATAATGCTCAAGCTCAAGCAGCGCGTGCTGCCGTTACTTCTGCTGGCCTGGCTACCACTGTTAGCCAGCTGCAACAGCAAGCCAGAAAGCTCGCTACCCGCCTGGACGCCGCAAAGCACACCGCAGATCTTACCGCTGCCGTCAGAAGCAAAACAGCCGGAGCTGATGCCGCAATGCTCGCCGACATGCTCGGAAGTCTTGCAGAAGAAGCTCGATATTATGCTGGACGATCTGACGAAAGCTACCGAGCAGGAATGACGTGTGAGCGGATTTACGAATCTGTGAGAGCAACGAACAACCAATAGGTGACCCATGCTGCTAGTTTTCATCCTCTTGTCGATATGGCTCTGTCGGCAACATGAGGAATGCCGCTGGCCTTCGGTCTACCTTAATATCTCATCGCTGATGCTCTGTTCTGAGCATCCGGCGCGCGGTAAAGGGCTGCGTTGAGATAAGAACCTAATCATTACAGAAGCTCTTCATTGAGGGGCTTCGATAATGGTGATGGATATCACAATTTTAATTGTGGTTGACATAATGCACTGATTTGTAATGGTTATTTTTTTGTTGGTATAATTAGTCCGTTCCGATGAAAGGGGGTTAATATGCTGACAATAATTTTGTTTGGGGCTGGGCGGTCTGGCGTGATTTGGCCTACCGAAGAAATTAACAAAGTGATAAAGGTTCCAGACTGCCAGGTTAAGGCTCGCGAAATACTTGGCGGCAGGGCGGTCATGCCCGATGTTGAGTATCAGGTTTTTGAGTTCCTGGTGGATGGAAAGGTTTATCTGATTGGAGTAAATGGCGATAGGCCAAGCGACGATGTGATTAAGTCCCACATCAGGCATGGCGATCCCAAGCCGAGACCATACAAAACACTATAACCGCCTTCGGGCGGTTTTTTGTTTCTGTAAGCGGGAGAAAGTATGAGCACTCTCAAAGACCTTTCTCTGCAACTAAAAAAAGTGCAGAAACAACTTCCGTTTGCGACAGCACAGGCAATGACAAAAGTTGTACGTCAGATAGAAACGGCACAGAAAACAGCGTTTGAACGCCATCTAGAGAGCCCTACACCGTTCACTGTTAAATCGGTTGGATCGGTGGCGGCAAGAAAGAACAATCTGACCGCAAAGGTTTTTGTCCGTGATACCGCTGCCGGTTATCTGGAGCCATTTGAGTTTGGTGGAGAGCACAAACTCAATAGCCAGGCTCTTTTAAATCCCAAAAACGTCAAGCTGAACAAATACGGCAACATGCCGCGCAATAAGCTCTCACAGCTTAAAGCAAAGGAAAATGTATTCGTAGGTGAAGTGGATGGTATTAACGCTGTTTGGCAGCGTAAGAAGCCGATGAAAGCGAAGAAGCGACGGGCCAAGCGCTCCGCTAATGGGACGCGAAGGCCGAAGCGTAAACAGCGTTCTCCGAAGCTTTTAATCCGGTTTGGTGATGCGCTACCTGTGACCCCTGTTCTGGGCTACATGGACCGCTCACGCGCAATGGCATCCGGTTTGCTACCGGGAGCGCTGAGCACCGCCATTGCTGAAGCAATTAGGACGGCAAAATGACCCCAAACTTTTTTGGGTCCTTCCTGCGACTTTTGTAAGGCACGGGCATTGCGCGCCGCGTTGTTTTCCTAGCTATAAAATTTGAATTTGTGTCCCATGTCCCACCTATGGCGATCATTACGGACACCGCGCCAGCTCTCGTTATTCCAGTTTATTCCAGTGGGACATTCTGGTGGGACATCGCAAAAATGTCCCAGGTGAATGTCCCACCCCTAAAAATGTCCCAGGTGATGTCCCATGACTACGATGAACCAGAGTCAGTACGCACAACATTCAGGTGTTGATCGCAAAACGATTGGCCGGTGGATTAAAGCCGGGCGCTTCATCGTGATGGAAGGTGACCTGATTGATGTTGAAGCCAGTGATGCAGCGCTAAAGAAAAATCGTGATGGCAAAGACCCGCGAGCCACGAACGCGAAAAAAAAGAAAACGTCAGCCGTCAGTAATGATGGTGATACCGAAATTGAGAAAGCGGTCCAGCAAATTATTCTTACCGAAGGTGCAAACCTGACCAGGGAAGAGGCTGCAAGGATACGCGAGAACTATATGGCTCTGCTGGCCAAGCTTCAGTATGAAAAAGACAGCGGCCAGACAATTGAACTGGTTGCCGCCGAGGAGGTTCTTTTCAACGCCTTTCGCCAACAGCGTGATGCCTGGCTGAACTGGCCTTCCCGTGTGGCGCCGTTGATTGCTGCTGATCTGGATGTGCCAGCGGACAGGATGACAGAGGTGCTGATTGAACATGTCCACAAACATATCTCAGTCCTCGGAGAGCCAGAATTTAACCCAGCGGAAGATTGAGCGACTCAGGCTTAGCGTTCGGAAAGGATGGACTCCGCCGCCGCGCATCAGCGTCCCACAGTGGGCCGATGACTTCCGGAAGCTGGCGAAAGAAGCTGGCAGCACCTCCGGGAACTGGGAAACATCAACGGTAGAAATTGCCCGCGGTCCTATGCTGGCCGCGACTGAATCTGGCGTCCACGTTATTACCGTGATGTGCTGTACCCAGTTAATGAAAACCGCATTACTGGAAAACCTGTTCGGTTATTTCGCGCACCTCGATCCATGCCCGATTTTGCTTCTGCAGCCGAAAGAAGAAGCCGCAGAGCAGTTTTCAAAAGAACGTATCAGCCCGCTGGTTCGTGTAACACCTGTCCTGCGTAAGATCATCGGCGACTCAAAACAGAAGAGTTCGAAAGAAACCATTCTGTATAAAGCCTTCACGGGAGGATTTCTGGCGCTGGCCGGCGCCGGTAGTCCCGATAACCTTGCCCGCCGACCGATCCGTGTTCTGCTGGCGGATGAGGTGGATAAATATCCGATTACCCGCGAGGGCGATCCCATTGCCCTGGCGGAAGAGCGAACCGCAACATTTGGCCTCAACTGGCTGTCTGTGCGGGCCTGTTCACCGACGGTTGAAGATGAGAGCCGGATTGCTGACAGTTACGAAGATTCAGATCAGCGTCGGGCCTCTGTAGTTTGCCCCCATTGCGGTCACCGACAGCTCCTGGATTTCTTTAAGCATGTTCAGTGGCCGAAAGTAAGTGATAAGCACCTGACGAAATCGGCCATGATCCATTGTGAATGTTGTGGTGCAGGGTGGTCGGAAGGTGAGCGACTGCGTGCATTACAGACAATTCGCTGGCACCAGACCAAACCGTTTGAATGCTGTGGTTCCCGCCATTCACCATTAATGGCATATGACCAGAAATGGCACGAAAGCGATGAGGGAAGTGTTGATGACGTCTGGCGCTGGTCGGAGTCGGAACGACACGCCGTATATCGGGCTATTTGCCCGGACTGTGGTACCGAAGCGCTGGACAACCACCACGCCGGATACCAGGCGTCCAAACTGTTCAGCCCCTGGCAAAAAGACAAGCCATCAGATATTGCGAAAAAATATCTCGATGCAAAAGGCGATCCGGATAAAGAACAGGCCTGGTGGAATACCCAAATGGGATTGCCGCACCGGCCTAACCATGGGAAACAGCTCCCTGTTGATGTTCTGCTGGCGCGACGGGAAATCTTCCTGGCCGTCGTGCCGGATGGAGTAGTTTTGTTAACTGCCGGCGTCGACACCCAGGATGACCGATTCGAAATCACCATCACTGGCTGGGGGCGTGACGAAGAATCGTGGTCAGTCGCGCATGACGTCATTTATGGTGATCTGGAGACAGAGGAGCCATGGAGGCGACTGGATGCGTACCTGAAGCAGATCTGGCGGCGTGGTGACGGACGCGGGCTGAATATTATGGCTGCATGCATGGACTCCGGCGGTCACCATACGCAGAAGGTTTACGAATTCGCCAAAGAACGTCTTGGGCGCCGCATATGGGCAATTAAAGGGGAATCGGCGCAGGGTGGAAAACGTAATCCTGTCTGGCCGACTAAGAGACCATCCCTGAGAAGTAAGGCTAGTTTCCGCCCCATTATTCTTGGGGTTAATTCAGCGAAAGACGTCATACGTGGTCGCCTGCATCTTGAACCACCCAAATTGGGTGGTTCAGCTGCGGGATATATGCATTTCCCTGACGATCGCGATCTGGGTTATTTCAACCAACTGTTGGCCGAAAGACTGGTTTACAAAGTAGTGGCCGGACAGCGGTTCAGTGTCTGGGAATCCATCCCCGGCCGGGCGAACGAAGCGCTCGACTGTCTCGTTTACAGCTATGCCGCGCTGTGTGGGCTGAAGCATATGGGCTTAAAACTCAATGTCCGGGTCGCTAACCTTCAGGCTGATCCCGATAAGTTCCTTCCGGCGCCAGCCGAGCCAGAAGAAAAAATCAATTACGAGTTACCGGGTGCCATCGTGGATGAGTCCACGACTCCTGTTAAGCGTAAGAACATTTCTAAACTCCTGCCGCAATAAGGAAAACCATGTTTAACCGAAACACGAGCTTACTTGCTGGTGGGATGACTGATGAGCAACTCAGAGACGCTCTTCAGAAAGCGCAGCAGGCTTATATCGACCTGACCACCGGCAGCCGTGGGGTCTCCTTCTCCTATTCGCAGGGGGATGGGACGCGCTCTGTCTCCTATCAGCAAAGCTCCCTCGCCGACCTGCTGGCGCTAATTCAGTTGCTGCAGGCGCAACTGGGCATTGTCGCCAGGCCACGGAAGCCAGTGAGGTTCAGATTCTGATGAATAAAGTGCAAATTCTTGGTCCGGACGGGAGACCATATCAGGCACCAAAACCCAGCATGTTGACAGGAGGTAGCCGGGTGCCATATGACGCCGCGGACTCCTTCAGTGATCAAATGGTGAACTGGCAGCCCGCATTATGGTCGCCGGATAACGAAATCAATATCTACCGTGATCGTATCGTTTCCCGCGCGCGCGATCTGGTCCGAAATGATGGGTGGGCCAATGGTGCCATAACACGCCTGCTTGATAATGCGGTCGGCGCCAATTTCCGCCCCATCATGAAACCTGACTACCGTGTATTACGAATGATGACCGGTAATAAAAGTTTTGACGCGGTATGGGCGGAAGAGTACGGGAAAGCGCTTGCTGCCCACTGGCGAACCTGGGCATACGATACAGGCCGTTATTGTGACGTAGAGCGTAAGCTAACCGTTCCGCAAATGTTGCGTCTGGCATTTCGCCACAAGCTGATAGATGGCGACGCCCTGATGGTACTCCAGTATCGCACCGATCGACTGGGTCCTGGTAAGGGGCGTTATGCCACGACGGTGCAGGTTGTCGATCCTGACAGACTCAGCAACCCGCAGCAGAATTTTGACATGCCGAACATACGCGGTGGCGTTGAAATTGATGCTGACGGCGCACCTGTGGCTTATCACATACGTGAAGCACATATCGGTGACTGGTGGAGTGGCGCCAGGACGATGACATGGCGAAGGATACCGCGGGAAACCGACTGGGGGCGCCCGCACGTTGTGCACGATTTCGACCATGAACGTGGGGCTCAGCATCGTGGTAACGGCATTCTGACTCCGGTGGTTCAACGCCTGAAGATGCTGGTGAAGTACGACCAGAGCGAGCTGGAAGCGGCAATCCTGAATGCTATCTTCGCCGCTTATATTGAGTCGCCGTACGACCCCGAAATGATTCAATCCGCTCTGGGGGAAAACTTCGAAGAGGGATTAGGGGCATACCAGGATGGTCGTGCTGAGTTTCATAATGATCGCCGCTTGACGCTGCAAAATGGCGCCCGCATGCCAATCCTTTATCCCGGTGAGAAAATTACAACGGTCAATGCTGCCCGTCCTTACAGCAACTTTGAGGTTTTTGAGTCTGCAGTACTGCGTAATTTTTCATCCGGTACAGGGTTATCTCCGCAGCAGGTTACACAGGACTGGTCTGATGTGAATTACAGTTCTGCACGATCTTCCTTGCTGGAGGCATGGAAAACACTCACCCGCCGGCGTGATGATTTTGCCATGGGTACCGCGCAGCCTGTGCTGACGGCCTTTGTTGAAGAAGTCCACGATAACGAGGATTTGCCCCTTCCGTCGAATGCCCCCGAATTTGTTGAGGCCAGGGCAGCGTATTCGCGTGCGCGCTGGATGGGGCCAGGCAGAGGGTGGGTTGATCCGGTGGCGGAGAAAAAAGGTGCCATCCTTGGACTCGATGCCGGCCTTTCCACCCTCGAAATTGAAGTGGGTGAAAACGTGGGTGAGGACTGGGAAGAGATTCTTGACCAGCGCCAGCGGGAGATTGAGTCCTGCCTGAAGCGCGGACTTCCATTACCGAGCTGGGCGCAGGCGGACCAGTTCGCGAGCCAGACAATTACCGATCCGGAGGAAAAGTGAATCTACCCCATCTGGCCCAGCGTTTATTTAATACCCCGCTGGCGCTGCACCCGAGTAAAGCTGAGGTCATCATGGCATCCGTTATGGACCGATTCGGTATCAGTAAAATCGAATCCTCTCTTGCCATGGATGATGACTGGTATGGATACGACGATAACCGGGAGCGGGGATCTCGTAGCGATCCGGGTTATGACAATGTGCTGGGTGTCGCTGTTATCCCGATATGCGGGACGCTGGTGCAGAAGCTGGGCTGCTTGCGTCCATACAGTGGCATGACAGGCTATGACGGCATTCGTCAGTCCTTCCTCACCGCGATGGAGGACCCTGATATTACGGGGATCTGTCTGGATATTGATTCGCCTGGAGGAGAGGTCGCAGGATGTTTTGATCTGGTCGATGTCATTTACGGCGCCCGCGGGAAAAAGCCCATCCATGCCATTCTGACGGAAAGCGCCTATTCCGCCGCCTATGCCATTGCCAGCGCGGCGGACCGGATTTCTGTTCCCCGCACCGGCGGCGTAGGTTCGGTCGGCGTGATCACCATGCACCTTGACTGGACCCAGCGGATTAAAGATGACGGCCTCAAGGTCACCATCATCACCTACGGTTCCCGTAAGGCAGAGGGATCACCACTGAGAGAGCTGTCAGATGAAGCGCTGGCGTCTATTCAGCAGGACATCAACACCATGGGCGAACTGTTTGTGTATACCGTCGCCAGAAACCGGGGAATTAGCGCAAAGGTTATCAAAAGTACTCAGGCTGCCTGTTTTATGGCTGCTGATGGTGTGGAACTTGGACTGGCTGATGAGGTATGTCCTCCTGATGCTGCGTTCATAAAATTACTCGAAAAAACAGGAGCCTGAAATGGCGAAGAAAAAGACATTTAGTTTTGCTCACCTTATTGGCCGTGGCGCGACTGCTTCCGAAGAGGAAGAAGACAAAAAGGCCAAAAAGGCGAAAAGTCGTCGCGCGGAAGAGGATGAACGCGAAGATGAAGCAGAGGATGATGAGCGTGACGACGACGCGGAAGATGACGAAGGTGACGATGATGCGGAAGATGACGGCGACGATCCGGAAGCTTCTGAAGACGATGACGATTCCGAAGATGACGGCGACGACGACCGAAAAGAAAGCAAAGCGGTTAAAAATGCCCGCGCTGCTGAGCGTAAACGTTGTGCCCGTATCTTCGGCAGTAAGCACGCTGCGGCGAATCCTTCACTGGCCGCGTCACTGGCATTTAATACCGGCATGAGCTCTGCTGCTGCCATCAATGTTATGGCTGCAAATGCGCCAACGTCGCAGCCCGCCCCTGCTCGCAAGCGTTCACTTGACCAACGGATGCAGGCTAGCCATCAGGCCCGTCTGAATCCGGATAGTGGTAAGAACAAGAACGGTAAATCGGCCCTGGTAAACCAGATGACCGGCCTCTACAACTCCATTAAAGGAGATAAATAATGGATCAATTTGGTCAGAATGCCTTTGCTCCAGGCATGAAGAGTTCAGTGTTTATTCCGGATCAGTTGGTTGCCGGTACGCTGCAACTGGTCACCGATACCGGGACCATCACCGGCGGCGTGTATAAGCGTGGCACTGTGCTTGGCATGATCACCGCTAGCGGAAAATATACCGTCAGTGTGAAAACCGCAACGGATGGTAGCGAGACGCCGGCGGCCATTCTGGTTGATGATGTTGACGCTTCCTCTCATGGCGATCAGTCTGGCGGCCTGTACCTGATGGGGGAGTTCAACCAGAATCATATTATTTTTGATTCCTCCTGGACTGTGCCGGAACTGAAAACAGCACTACGCCCGCTGGCCATCTTCCTGAAAGACAGCGCCCAGGCACCTTTAACCACCTCCTGATTTTATCCCACATCACTCCTGGCGAATGCTTTAACCGGCAGGGGCCGACTTATTTAAAATTTATGCCAGCGTGCGGCTGGCATTATCAAGAGACTGAATATGGAAAATATTTTTGATACCAGTGTGCTGGTACAGGTCGTTCCTAACCTGAAAACCAGTCAGAACTGGCTGCTTGATCGTTTCTTCCCGAACGTCGTGACTTATGAGACCGAAGAGGTGGCGATTGACGTGGATGTCGGCCTGCGTCGTATGGCGCCGTTTGTCTCCCCGCTGGTGGAGGGTAAGCTGGTCGAGTCCCGTAAATACCAGACCAATACTTTCAAACCGGCTTACATCAAAGACAAGCGGGCGCCGGACCTGCGTAAACCCATCCGCCGCCAGATTGGTGAGCGTATTGGCGGCGAATATACAGCCGCAGAACGCGAAATGTTGAACCTGCAGTTTGAGATGACTGATCAGATTGACATGATCAACCGTCGTCTGGAGTGGATGGCGGCCAGCGCGCTGGTGTCCGGTACCGTCACGGTTGCCGGGGAAGGCTATGAAACCAAAGTGGTGGATTTCGGACGCTCTTCGGATTTGACTATCACCCTGAGTGGTTCCGATAAGTGGCCGCTGACGGTGGCCGCGGGGGCCACCAATACCCAGCCATCTGATGATATTGAAGTCTGGCAGACGCTTTTCCTGAAAGAGTCTGGTTCCGTCGCGACGGATTTGGTATTCACGAGCAAGTCATGGCGTGCGTTCCGACTGGATACCACCATCAAAGATAATGCCATCACGTTCCCGGCGCTGAGCCCGTTTGGTAACCAGATTAACGCCGGCCCACAGGCGATGAAGGGCGCTATCTATAAAGGGCGCTGGGGTAACTTTGACCTCTGGTTATATAACGACTGGTTTATTGACCCGCTCGATAATGTCGAGAAGCCGATGATCCCCGACGGCGCCGTTATTATGTCTGGTGCTGATCTGATGGGTACCCGTGCCTTTGGCGTTATCCTCGACCCGGCATTTAATTACGGTCCTCTGGCCTATGCGCCAAAATCCTGGGTGAAAGAAGATCCTGCCCAGCGTCTTATCCTGATGCAATCCTCCCCGCTGGTTATTCCGAGCCGGGTTAACGCATCCCTCTGTGCGACGGTGGTCTGATATGGCTAAAACAACCAAAACTACACCGGACGATGATCTGAATGCGGAAGGGACTGCCGCTGATGGTCTGAATGTTGACGAGCTGAATGCCGGCGGCAACGTTCAGGAGTCCCAACCGCTTGACGATAAACAAGGTGACTCATCAGAGGATGAGGATGCCGCTGAAGAAGATATTCAGGAAGCAGCGGAACCCGATTTTGTGGTGTTGAAAGGGAATTGCATTCGCCATGACGGTGAGGTTTACCGGGAAAACTCCCGTATTCCGGTCTCCGGTAAGGATGCCGAGCGGCTGCTGGCCGCTGGTGTGATCGCCGACGTTCATGTTCTGCGGCAGCGCGCATTATCTGCTGCGCGTGGTGTGAAAATCACAACGGAGTAAGCTGATGGGCGTGGACTGGGATTTACATCTCTTGAGCCCGCTACATGGCATTTTTGGCGATGAGCATGAGTACCGCCCTAAAAGCGGTACCTCTTTTCCGATTAACGGTATTTTCGATCGTGGCTATGCTGTTGTGACTGAAAATCTTGATGGTGATTCAGCCATAAATACAACGAGCCCGACTCTTGGGGTACGCGATGCGGAGTTCATAAACTTAGGCAGAGCACTCCCGGTGGTATCCGATCGTGTGTTTATTAAAACCGTCGGCGGAAAGCCTGTTAATCAGTTGTTTGTCGTGATGAACGTTGAGCCAGATAGCCATGGCGGATCGAAACTTGTACTTAACGTAGCGAAACAACGATGAATGCTTCAGACATTCGAAAGATGGTGGTTCTGGCGCTGACCAACACCACAGACGCGGCTGCTCGTGTCTTTTCTCCGCGTGACTGGCCTACATCTCCGGTGGAATATCCTGCCTTACTCATCCAGACCCCTTTCGACCATAAAAAGTCGATGGGGCGAAATACGCCGTCCTTCACTACCGTGACAACTGTCCGTATTACTGGCCGGGTACAGGAGTATGACGGCGAAACGGATGATGATGGAGCAATGCGAGCTGGAGTGGCGCTGGAAGACTTGCGTGAGCAGGTAGAGCGAGCAGTCATCAACAGTTATGAACTGACCCGGAAAATACAAAAGTACGCTGAAGTTCGCTCAACAATCAATGTTGATGCAGACGGTGAGGCTCATATGGGCCAGCTGCTGTATGAAATTGATATCGAACATTACCAGGGGCCGGAAGATTTCTACCCGGTTGAAACGGTTCCCCTGGAGGGTATGGATATCACGATCGCAATGCCGGATGGCACCCCGCAACCTGGGATTAGTATCAACCTTCAGGAGTAAATCATGTTTGTAAAACCGAATAATGGGCTCAGCGTTCGCTGCCCCGTTAAGGGCATCTCTTTGCCGAGAGAAGGCGCAGAGGTTCCGGATAATACCTTCTGGCGTCGCCGTCTGAGTGATGGTGATGTGACTGTAGCGAAACAGAAAGCCGCTGCAAAAGGTGATTCACATAAAAATGAGGGAGATACTGAATGACTGTTCCATTCGCTCGTGTTCCCGATAATCTGCGGGTCGGGCTGTTTTTCGTTGAGTTTGATAACTCAATGGCGAATAACGCCACAGCTACGCAGCGCACTTTACTGATCGGTGGGATGCTTCCTTCCGGCTCCGCTACAGCTGGTATTCCTGAACGTGCTTCCTCTCCTGATACTGTCGGTGATCTTGCCGGGAAGGGTAGTATCCTTCATGCGATGATGACGGCGTATCAGAAAAACGATACCGCCGCAGAAGTCTGGATTTTGCCACTGGAAGAAGACCCTGACTCGATGACCGTTGCAACGGGTTCGATCAAGGTCACCAGCGCACCAACGGCAACCGGTGTTATTTCACTGTACATCGCTGGTGAGCGAATTCAGCTTACCGTTGTGGCAACGGACACCGTTGCTTCGATTGCCACGGCTCTGGCTGCTGCAATTAACGCTAAAAGCATCCTTCCAGTAACAGCCAGCGCGACGACCGATACCATAACACTGACGGCTAAAAACCTCGGTTTGGTTGGTAATGGTATTGATGTTCGCCTGAATTATCTCGGCCTTCCCGGTGATGAGCGTACGCCTGCAGGTCTGGAATTGACGATCACTGCTATGCATGACGGTGCTGGAGCTCCTGATCTAACTGGAGCGCTAGCAAACCTTCAGGACCGCACGTTTGACTTCATTGTTAATCCATATGACGACACGAGTTCTCTGGATGCGATGAAAGAGTTCTTATCCGATATCAGCGGTCGTTGGGCGTGGGATAAACAACTCTATGGCCATTCTTTCGGAACTACCGCCGGGACTTATGCTCAGTTGGGCACCAAAGGCGAGGTGCGTAACAACCAGCACGAAACTTTGATGGGCGTGAATAAATCGCCATCACCAACTTGGCTTTGGTCTGCTGGGTATACCGGGGCTGCGGCTGTTAGTCTGCGCAATGATCCGGGCCGTCCTGTTCAATCCCTAGCTATTTTGGGTGTATTGGCTCCGGCATTACAGGACCGCTTTGAACTGACTGAGCGTAATAACCTGTTGTACAGCGGCATTTCCACGTTCACGGTTGATGACGACGGTACTGTTCGCATTGAAAACCTGATCACCACCTATCAGAAAAATGCATACGGCGATGCAGATGATAGCTATCTGGAAGTTGAAACACTCTTCAGCTTGATGTTTGTCACCCGTTATCTTCGAACCGCAGTGACCAGCAAATTTGGACGAATGAAACTGGCGGCTGATGGTACCCGTTTTGCTCCTGGTGCTGCGATTGTTACCCCGAACATTATCAAAGCTGATCAGATCGCCGAATACGGAAAGCTGGTGTGGAACGGGTATGCACAAGACAAAGAGGCTTTTGCTAAAAACATTATTGTTGAGCAGAACGCCAAAAACCCTAACCGCGTTGATGTGTTGTGGCCGGGAACTCTCATTAACCAGTTGCGCGTTTTCGCGTTACTCAACCAGTTCCGCACTCGGGCTGAATCAACAGGAGCTTAAACGATGGCAGGTGATACTTCTAACCGCCTGGCGGGGACCGCGTACGTCACCGTTAACGGTGTGACGGTGATGGTGGAAGGGTCTTTTAAATATCAGCCCTCCAAGGTCAATCGTACGACAATGACGGGGATGGATGGTGTTCACGGGTACAAAGAAAAGCCTGTAGCCCCTTATATTTCGGCCCGTTTACGTGATAGCGGCGGTACCAATGTACTGGGCTTTAACAAACAAACCAATGTCAACATTGTTGCTGAACTGGCAAATGGCAAAACGATTATTGGTGAAGGGCTCTGGACGGTAAACGTTCAGGAAGTGGAAAGCGAAGATGCAGTGTTTGATGTTCGCTGGGAAGGCCGGGAAGTAACGGAGAACTGATATGGCTGAATTAGAACGCGTAAAAATTATCCCTCTCGTCAAGCCTCTTGAGGATACGACGAAAAAAATGACTTATCCGGAGCTTGAACTTAAAGCACCTACTCTCAGCCAGGCCGAACAGTTTTATGAAAAGCAGGCTGCATCCACTTCCCTCGCAGCTATGCGTCTGCTAATTGCGCTTGTAACAGATACGCGAGAAAGCGTTCTGCAGCCGATGGATTTCATTGATTTTCGCAAGTGTGAGGAATATCTGCTTAGTTTTTTGACCTGGAAGGCCTGACGGCCTGGCAGGAAGCCGCAGCTGATGTCACGTATTACTTCCGCTGGACAGAGGACAGGGCGTGGGGGATGACCTACGCCCGCCTTAAGTGGTGGGTGACGCAGGCCTCCCGGATTAACAAGCTCAGGAACCATGACGACGATGAGTAATTCCTTTGATTTTGAGCTGGTAGCTGATGACCAGGTTAGTGAAGTTATAGACCGAATAAATGACGCTCTTCGTGATTTAGAACCTAAGCTCGATAAAACGAAGGAAGGACTTCAGCTCGGTGGTCAGGAGACGCTGGACGGGTTGAACGGATACAACTCCCGACTTGAGTTGATGGCCAGAAGTGCCAGAGATAATGTGCAACTCATCGGAGACATGGTTCCGCCACTTAAAATGGTTGGCGAAATATCCGGGAAGCTAGGGGCGCTTGGCGTTGCTGGTGCTGCAGGATATGGGCTAAAACAAGTTGCATATGGATTCAGGGAGGCATCCCGGGAAGCATACAATCTCGATGTATCTGCAAAAAATGCCGGCATGCGAGTCGAAGAGTTTTCACGACTGGCTGGGGCTATGCAGATTAATGGATCAGATAGTGAAAGCGCCAGGGCTTCAATTGAGGGATTTGCAAAGGCACTAAAGGAGGCAAATAGCGGCAGCAACCAGGGAATGATGTCTGCATTCTCGACAATTGGCGTGCAGATACAGAAAAATAAAGATGGTTCTGTTGATACGCTGAGAACATTACAGGAAATTGCGCGTGTGTTCCCAACGTTGCGGCCGGAGCAACAAAAGTCTGTTGCAGATGCAATGGGCTTTACTCCTGAAATGCTGGCTTTAATGCGCGAAGGGGAGCGCATGAAGAGCCTGCTTGCCAAATCTGACGAGTTTGGACTGACAATCGATCCTGAACTTAACCAGCAACTGGGTGACATCAACGGTACGATGAATGAACTCAGTGCTTCCTGGGATGGTTTATGGCAGCGTTCGAAGAATAAAGCGCTGACAGCCTTGCTCTCTGATGGTTCTGTTAAAGACGGACTGGAGGGGCTAACTGACCTTTTCACTAACGGTGATTTCACTGGCCTGTCTCATGCCCTCGGGTTTGTCAGCAGCGATAATGCAAAAAAACTGCGGCGTATTCAGGGGGACAAAGAACTTTATAACAGTCTATCACGAAGCGAGCGCGGCGCCGTTGATGGCGGCTTTTACACTGATGCTGTCCGCAAACGTTACGACGAGAATTATGGGGCGGCGGATAGTGCCATACAACTACAGGCAGATATTTTAGCTATTAATGGGCCTCAGACTGGCTCTGCTCGTGGCAATGTTCCGTATGGACAGACTAAAAACAATTCTCGTGGATTCAGAAACCATAATCCCGGTAATTTGAGAGAGGCATCAAATACCACAGGGAAAAGTGGAGGTTTTTCCACTTTTGCTAATGATGCTGATGGTCTTTCTGCGATGGCCAGACAGTTAATGCTGTATGGCGATCGTGGTAACAACACCCTGAATGGGTTCATACACACTTACGCGCCGAGTAAAGAGAACAATACCCGTGCATATATTGACTCTGTCTCAGGAAGTACAGGGTTTGGTGCGAAAGAGCGACTCAATTTGCATGATCCGGAAACATTAAAATCCATTATGGCTGCCATGATACAGCACGAGAATGGTGCTCAGCCCTTTACTGAGGAACAGTTAGCAAATGCCATCCAGACTGCTATCACTGATGACCGTTGGTCTGGAAAACGAAATCCTGATGCGCTAGCTCAACAGAGGTATGACATTATTTCCGGTTCTCGTGGTGGAGAGCGCGGAACAAACATTCTGACTGCACAGCAGGAAAAGAATGATGAAGCTGCGCTTAGTGAAAATCTGGCCCGTTCGTTGAAAGAAGCAATGTCAGATCAGACACTCAAGCTTGAGCTCACAGTGGTCAACGGTAGCGGAGACCGAAAAACCTACAATGTCGAGAATAATGGCAGGATCACCACACCGATAAATTATTAGAGAAACGCTCTATAGATGGACCTCATTGAAATAAAAAACAAAGAAGTAATAAAGTAAAAACATTCTGATTTGAATCGTTAGCGATATCCCGCCTTTATGGCGGGATATTTTTTTATGGAGGTCTGATGTCAATTATTCAGGATGCTATCACATCTTTAATGGGCGGTGGGGCCAGTGATAACTGGCAAAGTCAGCTACAAGCCAGTTCATTTCGCGGTGTACCATTTGCGGTTGTTGCAGAAGAAGGCAGCCACGGTAGGCGGCAGGCGGTGCACGAGTACCCTTATCGGGATACTGCGTGGATAGAAGACCTTGGCCGTGGAACCCGGCGCTTTATGATTCGCGGTTTTTTAATCCAGAATAGCCAAATTTATGGCGGTGGTGATGTTATCGCGCAACGTCAGTCCCTGGTCGCTGCATGTGAAGCAAAAGGAAGCGGAACCCTGGTTCATCCAACTCTTGGTGAATTAACGGTCTCAATTCCAGAGAATGGTCTTCGTATTTCCGGTTCAATGGAAAGCGGTCGGGTATTTGAATTTACCCTGATGGCGCTTGAGTCTGGCTTGAAGGTTTTTGCCATTACCGATGGGACAGTGGCTAGCGACACGGTAAAAACCAATTATTTTAAAATGGTTACGACGGTTGTGGCCAGTACGCTGGCACGAATAAAAGGTGAAATACGAGGTGTAACCTCGGCAATTAACACCATTAAAGGGACGATAACATTCTGGACTTCCATGGTTGACAGTACGGTTAGTGAGGTGACAAACGTCAGTAACGTCCTGAAATCGACCTTTGGTAACAATAAATATGGACGATATAGCAAAGGTTCTGTCGGCGGGAGTTCTTCAGTTATTAGTAGTGGTTTATCAACAGCCGATGCGGAAGATGATCAGGCACTGACTGATTTGGTTACAGCGCAGTCAGTAATGGATCGGAAGAACATTATGGATACAACTGATGTACTGAATAATTCATCCACTGCAGATGAGTTTGTTCAGGGGGTAGCAGATGTTGTCAATTCGATTCTCAATAGTACCGGAAGTGTGAATGACCGCATTTCTGCTCTGGAGAAACTCGCTAATTCCACAAGCATCGAATACCAACAATCAGATAACAGCAAAGCAATTGCAGCGACAATGAATACGCTGATTATTGTGCTGTGTACCGGCGCAATGACCAGCTCCGCTACCGAGGCAAATCCTACCAGCCGTGATGAAGCCGAAAAACTGACACAGCGTGTAGCCCTGCAATTGGATGGTGCCCTTGTTGTTGTTGCTGATCGTGCTGACGATGAAATGTATAACGCGTTGCTTACTGTCAGGACTGCATTTATTTCGACAATGATGGCCCGTTCTTCGCAATTAAGTGATTTGATGCAGATCAACATGGCTCAGCCTCTACCCGCGCTTACCCTTGCAAATCGTTTTTATCAGGATGCCTCTCGTGCCGATGAATTAATTCAGGCGGCGCATGTTCCGCACCCCGCATTTATGCCACTTACGATGAAGGTGCTTAGACAATGAGTACGGACAACGATCAGGACGTCGTTTCTCTGACGGTGGGTGGGAAAATCATTGAGGGCTGGGATTCGGTCCGGATTACCAGGGGAATAGAACGTTTTCCCTCGGATTTTGATCTTGGCCTGATGGATTATTTCCCCGGCAGTGATAATAAGCAACTGGTTGAAGAAGGTATGCCCTGCACCGTCGACATTGGCGATGATCTTGCTGTTACTGGCTATGTCGATGACTGGGAGCCTGCAATCTCGCGGTCCCGACATGAAGTACGTGCGACAGGCCGGAGTAAATGTCAGGACCTGGTAGATTGTTCCGCTGAGTGGCCCAACAATGCCATTAACGAAAGCAATGCACTGGAAATAGCGTCCAGGCTTGCGTCGTATTATGGCATCAGCGTTTCAACGGATGTGAACGACCTGGTGAAAACGCCGCAATTTACACTCAACTGGGGAGAGTCACCCCAGGAAGTGATTGAGCGTGTCGCAAGGTGGTCGGCTCTGCTCTATTACGACCAACCCGACGGGAATTTGTTGCTTACCCGTGTTGGCACGCGCCGTGCAGCAAGCGGTATTGCTGAAGGTCAGAATGCTGAGCAGGCTTATTACCGGACATCGATGGCTGACCGATTTTCTGATTATGTCGGCGTCTCGATGGGGATTTCCTCAATCGCCGGTTATGCGCCAGATACGGCATATGATGCGGTGACTCTGGCGACGGCAAGAGACCCTGAAGCGGCCCGAATGCGTTACCGAAAGCATATTTCTATTGTGGAAAGTACATTGATGGCATCTCAGCAAGCTCAGAGCTCGATTGACTGGGAGATGAACCGTCGGTATGGGCGCTCGAAGCAGCTTTCCGTGACTATAGACTCCTGGCGGGATAAAGACGGGAAACTATGGGAGCCGAACACCTTACTCCCCGTAGACCTTCCAACATTACGCCTCCCAGATACTGAAATGCTTTTGTCAGAGGTCACCTATATGCGGGATGACAACGGAACGCATGCTCGCCTTACGCTGATGCCGCCTGAAGCATTCACGGTGCAGCCGTATGCGTTCTATCAGCAATTAGCGGGGTTCAACACATGAACCAGAACTTGAAAAAAGCCGCTGTGCGGATTGCTGGGATGCTGGGGATTGGGCGTATCACATCTCAGAAAGACAGCGGGGAAATTCAAAACGTTCAATACCAGACCCCACTGGAGGTTGCCAGTGCTCCCAGGATGGCTGATTTCGGTTTTTCCTCCGGGCTTCCAGCAGGTTCAGATGTTGTTATTGCCTTTATTGGAGGTGATCGCTCCAGCCCAGTAATCATCGCATCAAACCATCAGGGATATAGACGAACCGGTCTGAATGCGGGGGAAACAGTCATCTATAACCGGTGGGGTCTGGAAGTGTTGCTTACTGAAAACGGCGTTTTTATTGATGCGAAAGGGAAAGACGTTGAAGTAAATAACGCAACCAACGTCACCATAAACGCCAGCGAGGAAGTCCTGGCAAAGACCCCGGTTTTAAAGTGTACCGGAGACATTATTGATAACTGTGAGAGTAATACACGAACCCTTAAAGAACTCCGCGAAGCTCACAATGATCATCACCATGTAGTTAAAGGTATTCAGAAGGGCGACGACGAAGCCACCAGTGAGAAAACAGAGGAGCAGGTTCAATGAGTGATTTTGCTTCCTTCTGGAACGTGGATGAAATGATTGCCGACTGGCAGGAAGGCGCGGGGATGTTATCTACCGATCATGACCTCCAGACGGTGATTTTGATTAGCCTTTTTACCGATCGCCTGGCACGTTCTGATGATGATTATGGGGATAGCGACCGTCGTGGGTGGTGGGGTGACACAGGTGAAGATCAGCAACTTGGTTCACGGCTTTGGTTATTGCGCAGGGAAAAACTGACGACCAATGTGGCAATAAAAGCTGAAACATACGCGCTGGAAGCTCTTAAATGGCTGAAAGATGATGGGGTTGTAAGTGATGTTATCCCAGTAGCCCAAATCGTTATGCCAAATCGCTTGAACCTTATTATCCGGTATTTATCGCCGGGGAAAGACTGGCAGGAGAGCAGGTTCTACTGGATATGGGAGAAACTTTAACATGCCGTTTAAGCGAAAGACTCTGAGTGAATTACGAGAAGAAAACCGTAATTTTCTTCAGGCTGAACTAGAGAACGTAGGCTCTCTTCTTCGTTTTGCCAACCTTAAGGTTGTTGCTGATATGGATGCGGGGATGGCACACCTGCACTATGGCTACCTTGATTATATGGCGCTTCAGTCCAATCCTTTCACGGCAACGGATGAAAGTCTGGCTGGATGGATGGCCTTAAAACGCGTCTATAGGAAACCCGCCAGCGCAGCTAAATCAAAAGATGTGAAAGCGGTCGGGGCCGCAAACCGTATTATTCCAGTCGGAACGATTTTGAACAGGGGGGACGGATATCAGTATACGGTTGATGCGGAGATCAAAGTTCAAGATAGCGGGGAAGGGCATGGAGGAATAACCGCTGTTTTACCGAATGTCACTGATGATGTTACTGGTGGCGGTGCGAACGGCAATGCAGATGCAGGAACGATACTCACGCTTGATGTAAACATTGCGGGGGTTGAGTCTCAATTAACTCTAATTGAAGCGGCTACAGGTGGCGCTGATATCGAAGATGAAGAGGCTTTCCGGAGTCGTGGCCTGCTTTCATGGCAAGAGCCTCCTCAGGGGGGAAGTGATACCGATTATAAAAAATGGGCTTTGGAGGTCTCTGGAGTCACCCGAGCCTGGGTAAAGCGTAGGCTTAATGGTGCAGGCACGGTTGGTGTTTACATTATGTGTGACGGTAATCTTAATGACGGCTTCCCTGTTGGAACTGATGGGATATCACAGCTTGAGAATTGGGGGGCTGTAAAGGCATCCGGTGATCAGTTGTCTGTCGCCGACCATATTTATCCGCTCCAGACTGATACTGCAATTATTTTTGTTTGTTCTCCTATCAGAAAGATCATTGATTTTGAAATAGCAGGTATAACGGATGCTGATAACACTGTTGTCAGTAATATTAAAAGCGCTTTAACGACTCTATTTTTTGATGAGGCCAATCCGGATGGGACCGGGAAAATTGACCTGTCCGATATCAATAAAAGCATCAGTAATGTAGACGGAACGAAGGGATATATTCTTAATAGTCCGTCATCAAACATCACTTTTAGTGTTGGTGAAATTCCGCTGCTAGGTGAGGTGGATTTCGTATGAGCCTTTACTCACAAAATGATTATGCTTCCGCACTCGGTGCTTTATTACCACGGGGACGCGCATGGCCTCGTGCACCTGATACTGTGCAGGCAGCAGTATTACGGGCTTTAGGGCGCTCATACCAGCGATCTGATAACGACGCGGGTAATCTTATTAAAGGAGCATTTCCACCAACCGCGACAAGCATGCTCTCTGAATGGGAAAGTACGCTGGGATTGCCTGATGATTGTGCTATTGGCGAAATCGGTGGTATCAGCGATAGGCAGCGTTCTGTTGTATCCAAGCTGATTAGCAATGGTGGCCTGAATCGAGACTATTACATTCGGGTTGCTGCCGCGCTCGGTTATACCATTACGATTACTCAGTTTCGACCAGCTATGAGTGGAATGTCAGCATGTGGTGATGCACTGAATGGTGATGAATGGCCTTTTACCTGGAGAATTAACGCTCTAGAGACAACCATTAAATACACTTTGTCCGGAGCCTCATACTGTGGTGATCCACTAGCATCATGGGGAAATAAACAACTTGAATGTGCAATAAATAATATTTCGCCATCACACCTGAATATTATCTTCAGTTATTCATAGATTATCTATTTTTTAAATATTATCGCTTTACTTAGTGAGGATTGCTCATGCTCAGAATCGGGCAGGTTGAATCGTCTTCTACGGTCGACGGGAAATATACAGATGGTAATGTTGCTGGTGGTATTGCTGCAACACGCCTACGTGCCGCAGCTTTTAATGCTATGCAGGAGGAACTGGCGCATATTGTTGAATCGACAGGTGTAGCGCTTGATGTTGGCGATACGACTCAGGTTCTTGTCGCGCTTCAAAAAATTTTTGCAGGAAATAGTGATGCTTTAGGAGCTCTGGCTGCTCTTACTGGTGCTGCTAACAAACTCTCTTATTTCACTGGCCCGAAAGCTGCAGCCTTAACTGACCTTACCGCTTTTGCCCGCGAAATTCTGGCGCAAACTGATGCCGCTGGCGTTCTCTCAAAGCTTGGTTTGGGAGATGCAGCAAAACTGAACGTCGGCACGACGGCAGGAACTGTGGCAGCGGGTAATGATGCTCGCTTTGGATTAATGATTGGTGTCGGTCAGACTTGGGTCAATGTCACTTCAAGCCGAGCCTCTAAAACCACCTATACGAATGACACAGGGAAACCCATTATGGTTGTGGTTAGCTCCTATGCCGTGGCGGCTGATGCGAATTTTATTGTTGATGGCGTCGCTGTGGCGCTCATTGGGTATAACGCAAGCACAACTATTGTTCGCCCGGTATCGGCAATAGTCCCAGCAGGAAGTACATATAGCGTTTCCAATACCATCGGGAGTCAGTACATGTGGAGTGAATTAAGATGATCTACTTCAAAATGGATAGTGGCGATGTTTACGCATACTCAGAACAGGCCATTCAGAAAGTTAACCGCATCGACCAGCTGGAATCGCTGGCAGATGATGCCGCTGCATCTGAGTTAAGTGTTATCGATAAAGTATTTTTCGAAATTAGAGATAAAATCAACACAATGCGGAAAATGACTGATGAAGAGGTTGAGGCGCATATCAACCCTCCGAAATCCCACGAGGATTTAGTCAGCGAGGCGAACGCAGAGAAGAATCGCCTGATTCAGAATGCAAATGACACAATTGCACCACTTCAGGACGCTGTCGATTTAGATATAGCGACAGACGAGGAAATATCTCTGCTTGCTGAGTGGAAAAAGTATCGGGTGCTATTGATGCGTGTCGATACGACAAAAGCACCGGATATCGAGTGGCCACCAGTTCCCACTGTGTGATGGGGAGTGTGTGGTGAAAAAAAATAGCGGAAGACAACTCAAAATTGGTGAGGGTGATGATTAGAGTAGTTTTGGCAATCTACCCGGTGGCGCGCACGAACCTTACTCGTCGCGATCCCGAACTTAACGGTAACAGTCTGATATTGAATGGCCATTAAAACCGTCGAGTTGAATAATGGGGCTAGGGATTTATAGCATAATATAAAGACATGTCCCTTTCATGGTTCATGTCTTTATCATGGAATGCATATGCGAGATGTGGCTATACGACTAAATCCGACTTCAGATCCCAATAAGACCCCCATTCATAATCAACAATGTCAGGAGAAAACACCTCCGTTCCTGCCCCGTGAGTTAATGTAATCTCTCCAAAAAACAATCTATTATTTATAATGTACCAGTCGCATCTTATATAACCCATACCCATAGATAGATCTTCTGATAATCTTAACATCTCATCAAGGCAACCTGGCTTTGGCTCATCAAATGAATTGTTATCATGTGCTAATTCTGCATTGATTTTCATCCAAGAGGAATCAAATAAATTCCTCCTGTGGCCGAATCCACCCTCATCAAATCTATCATAATCCACCTGAATAAACTTTCTGACATTCCCTTCACGGTCCCTGAAAACATGAACCTTATAATCTGATGGTATATTACCACCATCATCCTTAAGCAATTCCTCTACAATTAGTTTTTTATCGATGTATTTATAGTGTTTCTCAAAGTTAACCTTATCATAATCCATCGCTAGCCATTCATTAGTTTTTTTTAGAATTGAGTTAAATGAATGGAGTGACTTATCCTTGACTATAAGATTTGTACCCGATGCATGATTTGATTTTATTACAAATTCATTTGGCAAACTTTCATATGCATCAATGGTAAATGTATTTCCATGCCACAATATAGGTATTAAATAATTAGGGCCAATTTTACTCTCTACCAAATCTCTGACTTTATATTTATCCGCCATCAAACTAAATGATGGTAAAGGGTGTTGCATTCTATATATTATTTTTTCATTGAAAGTTCTGGGGTTTGTTATGGATGGGAATCTACCAAATAACTTCTTATGTCTTCTAATCAAAAAGAACGCATCAGGGAATGCTTTTTTTATTAACTTCTTCATACCTGTACCCCGTTAACCATTGATCAAATGTGTATATCATAATGGAATGGTAATGAATAAACAATGGATAAATAATGAATATCTATGGTAGTAGTTGGATAGAAGTCAATAGAAATCAAATTGGTGTCATCCGTTCTATTACTGATGGCGTTGACCTGAGCACTGCAAGCGGACGATATAACTTCCGTAATATTCTCTCTGCGGCACAATATGAGTCTGACATGAATAGTGAGTGCACTCTGGCTGGATTGGCCGTAGCCCGCGCTAGGGGCGAGTTGGTGGTCGTAGACCTAAGTTTACTGATGAGCACTTGGATGCATTTGAACGATAAATTAGGTCCGGCTGTTCACATCGTGATATAGCTCTCAGACATGCGGTCGGTCTCTCGACTCTCTACAAACGTTATCCGGCACAGCAAGGGCATCAGTAAAACCTCTTTCCGCTCATTTTTTTCTATGCAGAATGTGTCTTTTTGGCACCTTCTGACAGTGAAAAATTTATCGCGTGTTGGTGCAAAAAAAATCGCCGCGCTACAGACGAAGAATAAATGCCCTAGATGAATGGGAAGTGTGCGGGGCTGCTGATACGTGTTAAGACCGATTCTGCACCCGATATTCAATGACCTATCCCTCCAACTCAGGAGTAGCATTCAAATGCGCTGCAACTGAAGATGAAATTACAACACATTTAGCTAGTAACCAATCCATATCGACGATATAAATATCCCTAATTCAGGCAGCATGTTTACAATGTTGTCTGAATTGAACAACCACGATATCAAAGAAGCTAAAAGTCAGAAGCAGCTAGCGTTCGTGCACGTTTTAAATTATATAGCATCGATGTTGTATTTCCTTGCTAATAATTACCCACCTAATGATTGCAGTTTTTTGATTTCACTTATTATTTTATTATCGTCAACCGGTATTAAATGTTCGCTGCATGTATTGAGGTATTGGTCTCCAATTGCGGTAGTGCAACCAAAAATAGTGTGTTCCCCTGAGTCGAAAAGAGATGTCTCAATAAAGTGATTTTTAACATCAGTAGTACCGACAATGTCGAGTATTGTTGGTGCTAAGGTTAAAGAATTCAGTCCGTGGGCATTAAAAATACTAGGGGTCATACCTTTTGTATATATAATCAAAGGTATCCGATCAGAGAAATAAGATGACTGTGTTTTGAAGGTAGATATGAAACCTTTATCTGGATATGAGGCATGATCTGTAGTGAAAATTAAAGTTGTATTGTCGGATATAGTGCTTTCATTGAACTTCTTAATGAATTCTCCGAATTGCAAATCCATGTTGGAAAATTTGTTAAGATATGGGTTTTTACCATTTCCATATTTATGATCCGGACTATCAAGTCCAACGTGCGTACCAACAGTATAGACACCATAGAAAAATGGCTCTTTTATGGTATTTATTTTTTTGAACAATAATCGATATGAGTCTTTGTCACTTAACTCATTAACGCTCCATTTTTCCATGTTGTCTAAATCATTAGAGCCAAATAATTGATCGAACCCTAAAGTTTTTAGCATCAAACTAAGGTTTTCATTTGAATTATTTGAGGATTGAAAATATGTATTATACCCTATTCTTTTTAACTGCATTGATAGGCTATCAGTTTTATTATTTTGATATCTGTTTTTAATGTCAGCAGTAGACATTTGACCTATACCCAGACCACCTTTATATTGCCCGCCAGTAAATTGGTAAGATGATGATAGTTGTCCCCTTAACCCTCTAAAGGTAGCAGCGGTGTGATTGTAATAGTTTTTAACATCTAAAGATGATTGCTTTAAATTATAAAGATTCGGTGTTATTTCTTTTTAAATAACATCGTAGGACATACCTTCTGTAAATATAACGATGACATTTTTGTGTCTTTTGGGAACGAATTTTCCGAATTCGCTATTATTACTGACCGATGATTTTTCTAATCGGTTGTATGTTTCCTTTGCGTATTTTTTATATTTATTAGCAGCGTGCCTTTGATATGCCACTTTGAAAACTGATTGAGTAAGTGAATAAACAGGGCTAGAAGGTGATAATAGAACTAAAATTGCCAAAGCTTTTTTTAATATGGATTTATTTTGCGTTTTTTTAGATAAAAAGAAGAGTAATGAAAAGCTTGCTAATAATAAGGCTGAGAAGGTATAGGTATTGTGGTTGCCAGCCTCTTTGAATTGATCTATGTTTGATATGGCCAATGGCGGAATAAACAGACCTGTGCTGATTAATGAGGTTAGCTGTAAACATATCAGCGAAGATATAAATGAAAATGATAATATTTTTATTGCTAACATTAACTTCGTTTTATCAGGAAAACTAAACAAATAAATGCAAAGAAAGTAAGATAAAATAGTATAAATGTAATTCATTTGTCAAATTTCATATGGTTTTGAGGTCGTCTTTATCGCACGTAAAGAAAATAAATGCAACTATTGTAATTTGTAGGTGGGGAGTGATATTTGTACAGTGGTATAATATTTAGACAGTAAGTTCATTACGCATGCTTGATGATTCGATTAAGTACATATATGTTCATGGAATATTTCTACCATTTATTTAAAGAAAGCTGTGATGTAGGCTTCGATACTTTGTCAAGTAGAAATATATGCATTCTTTATGGCTATCAGATAATTTTGATGTAACACAAGGAAACTGAACCGTATAGCTTTAGTTGGCAGTGGCATAAACTAGGGAGTTTTGAGTGGTAAAAATTGAATTAAATCTTTACGGGCATAAACAATTAGCGTCATGAGGAATTGGTAGGAAATTAACCTACACTGATTAGCTATGACAGGGTGTCAACAAATGACCAGAACACCGCGTTACAGAGAAATGCCCTTGAGTGCGCAGGATGTGAACTGGCTTTCGAAATTAAGAACTACGGCAAAACTTCAGGCGGGTGGCTGCTCAAGGCGTTGGGCAACGGCGAACACTTGACACGGCCCGGATATCGAGTGGTTTCTGAAACCGAATGCGGCGTAACATGTTGACTTTATGTGATTTACACTACGTTACATATTGTAACTACATCAGAATGAACAGCCAATATGAATCAACTTACCACCAAAGAAGCCGCGCTAATAACTCGTAAGCTAAGAGATATCAGTGATACATGGTCGGATTTATGGGTCTTTCTTCACCTCGTACCCATTGGCGTTAGCAGGGCCATCGATCTGCGGTACAGCTGCTTTGACGGGAAATCTCTTACTTTTGAGGAGAGGGGCAAGTTCAAAGCGAAGCAGATTGCGGCATCACCTCTTGTATGCGAACTCATACAGAGGCGCAGAGAAAGATATCCCGATGACATCTATATTTTTCAGAGCCACTCAAACAGGGTCAAGCTTCAGGATAAACCTGTAACAGTGGTTGCATTCAATCAGGCTTTGAAAAAAGCAGCAAAATTTGTGACCGATGATGTAGTGAGCAGCAAAAGTGCTCAATGGTAGTTTGCTGCGGCCCGTGGTATGCAAGCACAGACCGCAGCAGTAGGCCAGGTGTTAATGCCATGGCGCTGGCGCAAGTATAGGCGAAATCACTCATTCATCCACAAGCCAGAATTCAGCCTCTTCAAACATTTCCTGCACAGCGGCGCTGATCCGCTCCTTCTCATGCTTACTGGCATCTGTATTGATTGCCGGTAGTGTCATCATCGGTTTAACCCGAACATCTGCATCAGGGAAGATGCGATGCACTCTCTTGCTTAATTCTCCCAGAATGATGTCTTTGGCACCAGGCAAACCATCAAAATTTCTTTTGTCATAAACGAGTTCCACAAACATTGCGCATTGTCCCTTTACTGGTTGGATATACAGTATTTATACTGTGTTTATATCCAGTAATCAAGAGAGGGGATTAATTATGGGCTTTCCATCACCTGCCGCAGATTTCGCGGAAACAAGAATTTCCCTTGATGAGAAACTCATCAGTAAACCGGCCGCAACTTACTTTATGCGTGCCAGTTGCTCACACTTTCGCGAGGGGGTATTGAAGGGGGCTTTGCTGGTGGTTGACGCGTCATTATCGCCATGTGATGGCTCACTGCTGATTTGTGCCATGGAGGGTGAGTTCAGAATGAAGCGCTACCGGAAGCACCCAAGACCGCACCTGGTAAACCTTGAGAACGGCAGGAGGGAAGAAATCCCAGTTGATGATGATGGCTATAATGCTTCCAACGCAGTTTTTGGGGTGATCACTTACATTATCAACGATGCCAGAACAGGGGAATTCGATGATTGTCCGGTGATCTGAGCAAGTAAAAAAGCCCGCTCAGAGGTAGGTTGCAGGGAGTAATTTGTGGGGCATGTATGGGGTAAAAAAATCTCATTTGGGGCATGGGTGGGACACTACACGGCATATGAACTTTACCGATTTTCATATGTGTAGTGGTTTTAATACATTGATTAAGTTAAAGAAAACTCATGCTCTTGGGCGTTCTTTAGTGTTTTTTAAAATGCCCGCGTCACGCAGTTGAAATGGCGGGCATACTCTTCAAGACCGGTAATCCCCAGCCGCGCCCATTTCGGGTGCGACCATTGGGGAAGTCCAAGGTAGATCATAGCGCGTCGAGAATTTCGCTGGTGCTGCGTACGCGGCCAATGCGCGGGAAGATATGGGTCATGCTTCCCTGATGCTGCTCGGTAGAGGAGGCGCTGCAGGCATCTTCGGCGATAATTAGATTGAAGCCCAACTCCCAAGCGTTGCGCGCGGTGGATTCAACGCCAATGTTGGTGGAGATCCCGCATAAGATAATGGTATCGATACCGCGGCGACGTAGTTGCATTTCGAGATCGGTGCCGTAAAACGCCCCCCATTGACGTTTAGTGACTTCGATATCGCTGTCCTGTTTGCCAAGCGTCGACGGGTAGTTCCACCAGTTATCCGGCAGCGCTTTCGCCGGTGCAGGGGCATCAACCGGCTGTTTCAGGGCTTCGGCAAAATCGGCAGACCAGCCTACGCGAACCATCACCACCGGTGCGGCAGCGTCACGGCACTTCTGTGCCAGACGCGCGGCGCGTTCCACAACCTCGGTTGCCGTATGCGGGCCGCCGGCAAACGGCAGAATGCCTTCTTGCAGGTCAATCACCACGAGGGCGGTTTTGTTAGCGTCTAAATTCAGCATGGTTGTTCCTCTCTAAACAGGCTGTTGGCGCATACCTTACAATTGTCACCAGACTATTGAATGGATAAATATTGTTAATTTTTGTGAGCATGAGCAATAAGCGTTCAGCAAACAGGCGTATAAACCGCACTGGGCTTATCGTAAGCGAGAATTTCCAGTATAATAGCCCCCTTTTTTCAGTCAGTAGTGACATTCAGCTAAAGCTGCGACAGTTAAGCCTGCACGGCAGGCGACAATCCGCCGACGGCTAAGTTAAGGGATATCTCATGCGTACAGAATATTGTGGACAGCTTCGACAGTCCCACGTTGGGCAGCAGGTGACTCTGTGTGGTTGGGTCAACCGTCGTCGTGATCTCGGCAGCCTCATTTTTATCGACATGCGCGACCGTGAAGGCATCGTTCAGGTATTCTTCGATCCGGATCGTGCGGATGCGTTGAAGTTAGCGTCTGAACTGCGTAACGAATTCTGCATCCAGGTGACCGGCACCGTGCGTGCGCGTGATGAAAAAAACATCAACGCAGATATGGAAACCGGTGCGATTGAAGTTCTGGCATCTGACCTGACTATTATCAACCGTTCAGAATCACTGCCGCTTGACTCCAACCACGTTAACACCGAAGAAGCGCGTCTGAAGTACCGCTACCTCGATCTGCGTCGTCCGGAAATGGCTCAGCGCCTGAAAACCCGTGCTAAAATCACCAGCCTAGTGCGCCGCTTTATGGACGATCATGGTTTCCTCGATATCGAAACCCCGATGCTGACCAAGGCGACCCCGGAAGGCGCGCGCGATTACCTCGTACCATCTCGCGTACATAAAGGTAAGTTCTACGCGCTGCCACAGTCTCCTCAGCTGTTCAAACAGTTGCTGATGATGTCTGGCTTCGACCGCTACTATCAGATTGTAAAATGTTTCCGCGACGAAGACCTGCGCGCTGACCGTCAGCCTGAATTTACCCAGATCGATGTTGAAACTTCCTTCATGAGCGCGGAACAAGTGCGTGAAGTGATGGAAGCGCTGGCACGTCACCTGTGGCAAGAAGTGAAAGGCGTTGATTTGGGTGATTTCCCGGTCATGACCTTCGCGGAAGCTGAACGTCGTTACGGTTCCGATAAACCGGATCTGCGTAACCCGATGGAACTGGTTGACGTTGCTGACCTCGTTAAAGACGTCGAGTTCGCGGTCTTCTCCGGCCCGGCTAACGATGTGAAAGGCCGCGTGGCGGCACTGCGTGTTCCAGGCGGTGCATCTCTGACCCGTAAGCTTATCGACGAATACGGCAACTTTGTGAAGATCTACGGCGCGAAAGGCCTGGCTTACATCAAAGTCACCGAACGTGCGAAAGGCCTCGAAGGGATCAACAGCCCAGTGGCGAAATTCCTCACTGCTGACATCGTTGAAGCGATTCTTGAGCGCACCGGCGCGCAGGACGGCGACATGGTGTTCTTCGGCGCAGACAACAAAAAAGTCGTTGCCGATGCCATGGGCGCGCTGCGTCTGAAGCTGGGCAAAGATCTTAGCCTGACTGACGAAAGCATGTGGGCACCGCTGTGGGTTATCGACTTCCCAATGTTTGAAGAAGATGGTGAAGGCGGTCTGACCGCGATGCACCACCCGTTCACTTCACCGAAAGATATGACCGCAGAAGAGCTGAAAGTGGCACCGGAAGATGCGGTCGCTAACGCTTACGATATGGTCATCAACGGTTATGAAGTGGGCGGCGGTTCCGTTCGTATCCACCGTGGCGACATGCAGCAGACCGTATTTGGTATCCTCGGCATTAACGAACAGGAACAGCGCGAGAAGTTCGGCTTCCTGCTGGATGCACTGAAATACGGTACTCCGCCGCATGCAGGCCTGGCGTTTGGTCTGGATCGTCTGACCATGCTGCTGACCGGCACCGACAACATCCGTGACGTTATCGCCTTCCCGAAAACCACTGCGGCAGCCTGTCTGATGACCGAAGCACCAAGCTTCGCGAACCCGGCATCACTGAGTGAACTGGGTATTCAGGTTGTGGCGAAAGAGCCAAAAGAGTCGGCGGAGAACAAGTAATATGCTATTCAAGCGGCCCGTCTCTATCCTCGTGGTGATTTACGCCGAGGATAGTAAACGGGTGCTGATGTTGCAGCGACGCGACGACCCTGAATTCTGGCAGTCGGTAACCGGCAGTCTGGAAGAGGGAGAAACCGCGTCGCAGGCCGCTCTGCGTGAAGTAAATGAAGAGGTCACCATTGACGTTGTTGCAGAACAACTGGCCTTGAAAGACTGTCAGCGCACGGTGGAGTTTGAAATTTTTCAACATTTACGTCATCGCTATGCCCCTGGCATTGAGCGCAACACGGAATCTTGGTTCTGCCTTGCGCTGCCCCACGAGCGGGAGATTGTGTTCACCGAACACCTTTCCTACCAATGGCTTGATGCATCCACTGCGGCGGCGCTCACCAAGTCGTGGAGCAACCGGCAGGCGATTGAAGAATTTGTAATTAACGCGGCCTGAAAGGCATAGCTTTTTTGGAGATATTTTATGGCAGGTCATAGTAAATGGGCCAACACCAGACACCGTAAGGCGGCGCAGGATTCTAAGCGCGGCAAAATCTTCACCAAGATCATTCGTGAACTGGTGACGGCAGCTAAGCTTGGCGGTGGCGATCCGGATGCAAACCCACGTCTGCGTGCGGCGGTTGATAAAGCCCTGTCCAACAACATGACGCGTGACACGCTGAACCGTGCTATCGCGCGCGGCGTCGGCGGTGACGAAGACACCAACATGGAAACCATCATTTATGAAGGTTACGGTCCTGGTGGTACTGCCGTCATGATCGAATGTCTGTCTGACAACCGCAACCGTACCGTCGCGGATGTACGTCATGCCTTTACTAAAACCGGTGGCAACCTGGGTACTGACGGTTCCGTAGCTTACCTGTTCAGCAAAAAAGGCATCATTTCCTTTGAACAGGGCGACGAAGACACCATCATGGAAGCAGCGCTGGAAGCCGGTGCTGAAGATGTTGTGACCTTCGACGACGGCGCAATTGACGTCTATACCGCGTGGGAAGATCTGGGCAAAGTGCGCGACGCGCTGGAAGCGGCCGGTCTGAAAGCCGATGCGGCTGAAGTTTCTATGATCCCGTCAACCAAAGCGGATATGGACGCTGAGACGGCGCCGAAGCTGATGCGTCTTATCGACATGCTGGAAGACTGTGACGATGTTCAGGAAGTCTACCACAACGGCGAAATCTCTGATGAGGTTGCAGCTACCTTAGAATGAGGTGGTTTAGCCATAAAATAACAGGAGATGCGTGATGTCTATTATTCTCGGCATTGACCCGGGATCGCGCATCACCGGTTATGGTGTCATTCGCCAAGTGGGCCGTCAGTTGACCTACCTTGGCAGCGGATGCATTCGCACGAAGGTTGATGATTTACCCTCGCGCCTGAAATTAATTTATGCGGGCGTGACGGAAATCATTACTCAGTTCCAGCCGGACTATTTTGCCATCGAGCAGGTGTTCATGGCGAAAAATGCCGACTCGGCGCTGAAGTTAGGGCAGGCGCGCGGCGTGGCGATTGTCGCGGCGACCAACCAGGATCTCCCGGTTTTCGAGTACGCAGCTCGACAGGTCAAACAGACCGTCGTCGGGATCGGTAGCGCGGAAAAAAGCCAGGTACAACATATGGTGCGAACGCTATTAAAGCTGCCCGCCAACCCGCAGGCCGATGCCGCCGATGCGCTGGCCATCGCCATCACCCACTGCCATGTCAGCCAGAACGCTATGCAGGTGAGCGAGTCGCGGTTGAATTTGGCGCGTGGGCGACTGCGATAATGACAAATCAGGCTGGATAAATATCCAGCCTTTTTTTATGATAGCGTATTACCTTTTCAGCCCTTAACGCAGGAGCGTCACGTGATAGGCAGACTCAGAGGCATCATTCTCGAAAAACAACCCCCGCTGGTCCTTCTGGAAACAGGCGGTGTAGGCTATGAAGTGCATATGCCGATGACTTGTTTTTATGAGCTGCCCGAGGCCGGGCAGGAAGCGATTGTCTTCACCCACTTTGTGGTACGTGAAGATGCGCAGCTGCTGTATGGTTTCAACAACAAGCAAGAACGTACGCTGTTTAAAGAGCTTATCAAAACCAACGGTGTCGGCCCGAAGCTGGCGCTGGCTATCTTGTCTGGCATGTCGGCACAGCAGTTTGTCAATGCGGTAGAACGTGAAGAATTAGGCGCGCTGGTGAAATTGCCGGGCATCGGCAAGAAAACCGCCGAGCGTCTGATTGTCGAAATGAAAGACCGCTTTAAAGGGCTGCATGGCGATCTGTTCACGCCAGCCGCCGATTTGGTGCTGACCTCTCCGGCCGGTCCGGATAGCGACGATGCTGAGCAAGAAGCGGTTGCTGCGCTGGTGGCGCTGGGCTATAAACCTCAGGAAGCCAGTCGAATGGTAAGCAAAATTGCTCGCGCCGATGCTAGCAGCGAAACACTGATCCGCGAAGCGCTCCGCGCGGCGCTATGAGGTAGAGGATGATTGAAGCAGACCGCCTGATTTCGTCGGGCAGCACGATGGCTGAAGAGGTGGCGGATCGCGCCATCCGTCCAAAATTATTGGATGAGTATATCGGCCAGCCTCACGTACGCTCGCAGATGGAAATCTTCATCCAGGCGGCGAAAATGCGCGGCGATGCGCTCGACCACCTTTTAATCTTCGGGCCTCCGGGCCTTGGGAAAACGACCCTTGCCAATATCGTCGCTAACGAAATGGGCGTAAACCTGCGCACCACTTCCGGCCCGGTATTGGAAAAAGCGGGCGATCTGGCGGCGATGCTCACCAACCTTGAACCTCACGATGTGCTGTTTATCGATGAAATTCACCGCCTGTCCCCGGTGGTGGAAGAGGTACTCTATCCGGCGATGGAAGACTATCAGTTGGATATTATGATTGGTGAAGGGCCTGCGGCGCGCTCGATTAAAATCGATCTGCCGCCGTTTACGCTGATTGGTGCCACCACCCGCGCGGGCTCCTTAACCTCACCGCTGCGCGACCGCTTTGGTATCGTTCAACGACTGGAGTTTTATCAAGTGCCGGACCTTCAGCATATCGTCGGGCGCAGCGCGCGCTTTATGGGGCTGGAGATGAGCGATGATGGCGCACTGGAAGTGGCTAGGCGTGCTCGCGGAACGCCGCGTATTGCCAACCGTCTACTGCGCCGCGTACGTGATTTTGCTGAAGTGAAACACGATGGCACGATCTCAGTGGATATTGCTTCGCAGGCACTGGATATGCTCAACGTCGATGCGCAGGGCTTTGACTATATGGACCGCAAGCTGTTGCTGGCCGTCATTGATAAGTTCTTTGGCGGGCCGGTGGGCTTAGATAACCTTGCGGCGGCGATTGGCGAGGAGCGGGAAACGATAGAAGACGTGCTGGAGCCATATTTGATTCAACAGGGCTTTTTGCAACGCACGCCGCGCGGGCGTATGGCAACGGTGCGCGCGTGGGATCATTTTGGTATGAAGCCGCCGGAAATGCCTTAATTTGAGCATCATGTCTGATGGCGCTACGCTTATCAGGCCTACAGGTGACTTTGTAGGCCTGATAAGGCTAAGCTGTCATCAGGCACAACCCTGCACTTAGTTTGCCTGTTTTTTCATCATACTGATGATAAACAGCGCTGCTGCGCACAGCACCACGGAAGGGCCTGCAGGGGTATCGTAAAATGCCGAGAAGGTTAGCCCGCCGGTCACCGCAATCATTCCCATTCCTACGGCAATACCGGCCATTTGCTCCGGAGTCCGCGCAAAGCGACGCGCGGTTGCGGCAGGAATAATCAGCAGCGACGTGATAATCAGCGCACCAACAAACTTCATCGCGACGCCAATCGTTAAGGCCGTCACCAGCATTAGCAGCAGCTTAACCCGCTGCAGCTTCACGCCGTCGACAAAGGCCAGGTCCGGGCTGATGGTCATCGACAGCAGATTGCGCCACTGCCAGAACAAAATCGCCAGCACGACAACCACACCAAGCGCAATGGAGATAAGATCCTGCGGCGTGACCGCCAGCAGATCGCCGAATAGATAGGCCATCAAATCGACGCGAACATTCGACATCAAGCTGACCACCACCAGACCAAGCGACAGCGCACTGTGCGCCATAATCCCCAATAGCGTATCAATGGCGAGGTGAGGGCGCTTTTCCAGCCAAACTAAACCAGCGGCCAAGAGCAGCGTCACGGCGATAACCGCATAAAACGGATTAACGTCCAGCAGCAGACCAAACGCCACCCCAAGCAGTGAAGCATGGGCCAGCGTGTCACCAAAATAGGACATCCGGCGCCAGACCACAAACGAGCCCAGCGGGCCAGCAGCGCATGCCAGCATCATTCCGGCAAGCCAGCCGGGAAGTAAAATTTCAATCATGACTGCCCATTTCCCCGACGTAAAACAATACGGCCTTGTAAATCATGGCGATGGTTATGCTGGTGGCGATAGATCCCCAACTGTTCGGCACCGCGTGGGCCAAACATGGAGATAAACGATGGGTGCATAGAGACCACGTCCGGCGTGCCGGAGCAGCAAATATGATGGTTGAGGCACAGCACTTCGTCGGTTTTGGCCATCACCAGATGGAGATCGTGCGAGACCATTAATACCGCGCAGTTAAGCTCTTGGCGCAGTTGGTTAATCAAATCGTACAGCGCCACCTGGCCGTTAACATCTACGCCCTGAGTCGGTTCATCAAGCACTAACAGCTGTGGCTTATTCAACAGCGCGCGAGCCAGCAATACCCGCTGGGTTTCCCCGCCGGAAAGCTTTTGCATCGGTGCATCTTGCAGATGACCGGCCTGCACGCGCATTAAGGCGGGAAGAATGTCTTCTTTACGCGTAGCCGGGTGCAAGCGTAAAAAACGCTTGACGGTCAGTGGCAACGTCGCGTCTAGGTGTAACTTCTGCGGTACGTAACCAATGCGGAGATGTTTATCCCGAATGACAACGCCTTCGCTAGGTGCTACCAGTCCAAGAACCACGCGTACCAGCGTCGATTTGCCCGCACCATTCGGGCCAAGCAGCGTCAGAATGCGGCCTGGCTTCAGGTTTAGTGAGATATCAGAGAGCACTCGGCGTTGGCCAAAGCTGACTGAGACATTTTCCAAAGATACAAGATTAGTCATAGCAATTAGGGGTTGCACAAGATAGTGAATGTTATAATATCACACATCTCTTAATTATTTCGATTAGTAGACGCATAATGTTACAGAAAAATACGCTTCTTTTCGCAGCTTTATCCGCTGCACTTTGGGGAACGGCAGCACAGCGTGCTGATGCCGCCGTTGTCACGTCTCTTAAGCCGCTGGGCTTCATCGCCTCAGCCATCGCCGACGGGGTTACCGAGACGCAGGTTTTACTGCCGGACGGTGCTTCTGAACACGATTATTCATTGCGTCCATCTGATGCAAAACGCTTACAAAACGCGGACTTAGTTGTTTGGATAGGGCCGGAGATGGAAGCGTTTATGAACAAGTCAACGCAAAGCATTCCTGACGCCAAAAAAGTGACAATTGCCCAGTTGGAAGGGGTGAAACCGTTACTCATGAAAGGGGCTGATGATGACGATGGCGATCATGGAGATGAAGCGGGACACGATCATGCTCACGCAGAAAAAGGTGACGCACATCACCATCATGGCGATTACAACATGCATCTGTGGCTTTCCCCAGAGATAGCGCGGCTGTCAGCGGTTGCAATCCACGATAAATTAGTGGAACTTATGCCCCAGAGTCGAACCCGACTCGACGCCAACCTGAAGGATTTCGAAGCCAATTTGGCCACGACCGACAAGCAGGTGGCGAGCGAGCTGGCACCGGTGAAAGGAAAGGGGTACTTCGTTTTTCATGACGCCTATGGTTATTACGAAAAACATTACGGTTTGACCCCACTCGGGCACTTTACCGTTAACCCTGAGATCCAACCCGGTGCGCAGCGTTTACATCAAATAAGAACACAGTTGGTTGAGCAAAAAGCAACCTGCGTTTTTGCTGAGCCACAATTCAGGCCCGCGGTCGTTGAATCTGTTGCGCGGGGAACCAATGTCCGCATGGGAACATTGGATCCTCTTGGCACCAATATACAGCTGAGTAAAGAGAGCTATCCGGCGTTTCTGACTCAACTGGCGAACCAATATGCGAGCTGCCTGAAAGGAGATAAGTAAGGAAGTGAATACGTGCAGCAGATAGCCCGCTCTGTCGCTCTGGCATTTAATAATTTGCCTCGGCCCCACCGCGTTATGCTGGGGTCTCTCACCGTTCTCACACTGGCCGTCGCTGTTTGGCGGCCTTACGTTTATCACCCAACTTCTTCACCGGTCATCCGTACTATCGAGCTGGAGAAAAAAGAGATTCGCTCTTTGCTTCCTGAAGCCAGCGAACCTATCGACCAGTCCGCTCAGGAAGATGAAGCGATTCCTCAGGATGAACTGGACGACAAAGCCGACAACGAAACGGGCGTGCATGAGTATGTGGTATCCACGGGCGATACCCTGAGCAGCGTTCTGAATCAGTACGGTATTGATATGGGAAATATCAGCCAGCTTGCTTCGGCGGATAAAGACCTCAGAAATATGAAAGTCGGTCAGCAACTCTCTTGGACGCTGAACGATGATGGTGACCTTCAGCGCTTGACGTGGGAAGTGTCTCGCCGAGAAACCCGCACCTACGATCGTGTCGCCAATGGCTTCAAGATGAGCAGCGAGATGCAGCAGGGTGACTGGGTTAACAGCTTAATTAAGGGCACCGTCGGCGGCAGTTTTGTCTCCAGCGCCGTGAATGCCGGATTAACCAACGTGGAAGCCAGCTCGGTGATCAAAGCCATGCAGTGGCAAATGGACTTCCGTAAGCTGAAAAAAGGCGACCAGTTCTCGGTCCTGATGTCGCGTGAAATGCTGGATGGCAAGCGTGAACAAAGCCAGCTTCTCGGTGTGCGTTTGCGTTCTGACGGCAAAGATTACTACGCAATTCGTGCTGAAGACGGCAAGTTCTACGACCGTAACGGTACAGGGCTGGCAAAGGGCTTCCTACGCTTCCCAACCGCGCGTCAATTCCGCGTATCGTCCAACTTTAACCCGCGTCGTTTGAACCCGGTAACGGGCCGCGTTGCGCCACACCGTGGTGTTGATTTTGCGATGCCGCAGGGTACACCGGTACTTGCTGTCGGCGATGGTGAAGTGGTGGTGGCGAAGCGTAGCGGTGCCGCAGGCTACTATGTCGCGTTGCGTCATGGCCGTACCTACACCACCCGTTATATGCACTTACGCAAGCTGCTGGTCAAACCGGGGCAGAAGGTGAAACGTGGTGACCGTATTGCACTGTCCGGCAACACAGGGCGTTCAACAGGTCCACACCTGCACTACGAAGTATGGCTTAACCAACAGGCGGTGAATCCGCTGACGGCGAAGCTGCCGCGCACCGAAGGGCTGACCGGTTCCGATCGTACCGATTATCTGGCCCAGGTGAAGCAGGTCTTACCGCAGCTGCGTTTTGACTGATATCGCCTAAGAAATATGCGTTCAGGGCCGGTGCTTTCTTAGCACCGGCTTTTTCTTTTGTGTGAAGCATCCGCGCTCGCTACACTATCTGATTATCCGCACCACCGATAATTCGAACCAGGAACAGGCATGGAAACGAAAAAAAACAACAGAGAATATATTCCCGAGTTTGAGAAATCTTTTCGCCATCCGCGCTACTGGGGCGCTTGGTTAGGCGTACTGGCTTTTGCTGGTATCGCTTACATTCCAGCAAAAATTCGTGACCCGCTGCTGGGTAAACTTGGCCGTTTGGCCGGTAAATTCGGTAAGAGCGCGCGTCGTCGTGCGCAGATAAACCTGCTCTATTGTTTCCCGGAAAAAAGCGAGGCTGAACGCGAGGCCATTATCGACGAGATGTTTGCCACCGCGCCGCAGGCGATGGTGATGATGGCTGAACTGGCGCTCAAAGGGCCGCAAAAAATTCTGCCACGTCTGGATTGGCAAGGGCAGGAGATTATCGATGAAATGCGCCGTAACGGCGAAAACGTGATCTTCCTAGTGCCGCACGGCTGGGGCGTTGATATCCCGGCGATGGTCATGGCTTCTCAGGGACAAAAAATGGCGGCGATGTTCCATAACCAGGGTAACAAGGTTTTTGACTTCGTGTGGAATACCGTACGTCGTCGCTTTGGTGGTCGTTTGCACGCGCGTAACGACGGTATCAAGCCATTTATCCAGTCTGTACGTCAGGGGTACTGGGGCTATTATTTGCCGGACCAGGATCACGGCCCAGAACATAGCGAGTTCGTCGATTTCTTTGCGACCTACAAAGCGACGCTGCCGGCGATTGGTCGCCTGATGAAAGTGTGCCGTGCGCGTGTTGTACCGCTGTTCCCGGTTTACGATGGCAAAACGCATCGTCTGACGATTCTGGTACGCCCGCCAATGGACGACCTGCTGGAAGCTGACGACAACACGATTGCGCGTCGGATGAACGAGGAAGTGGAAATCTTGGTTGGACCGCATACCGAACAGTACACGTGGATTTTAAAGCTCTTGAAGACGCGTAAGCCCGGTGAAACGGAACCGTATCAGCGTAAAGAGCTCTATCCGAAGAAAAAGAAGTAGAGTTCGACTTACTGCAAAAATGAAAAAAGCCCGAGGATGAAGTCCCCGGGCTTTTTTATGCATCGAGGTTTACTCGACGGTCAGGATACGCGTGGTGTTGGTTGAGCCTACGGTGCTCATTACGTCACCTTGGGTGACGATAACCAGGTCACCAGACATCAGGTAACCTTTGTCACGCAGCAGGTTTACCGCGTCGTGTGCGGCAGCAACACCATCACAGGCGCTATCGAAGAACACCGGTGTTACACCACGGAAAAGCGCGGTCAGATTCAGCGTGCGCTCGTGACGAGACATGGCGAAAATTGGCAGGCCAGAAGTAATGCGTGACGTCATCAGCGCAGTGCGACCAGACTCGGTCATGGTGATGATGGCAGTTACGCCTTTCAGGTGGTTTGCGGCGTACATTGCCGACATGGCAATAGCTTCTTCCACGTTGTCGAACTGCACGTCCAAACGGTGCTTAGAAACGTTAATGCTTGGGATTTTTTCTGCACCCAAGCAAACGCGCGCCATGGCAGCGACGGTTTCAGACGGATATTGACCTGCGGCCGTTTCTGCCGACAGCATCACGGCATCGGTACCATCCAGCACGGCGTTCGCCACGTCCATGACTTCGGCGCGGGTCGGCATAGGGTTGGTGATCATCGATTCCATCATCTGCGTAGCGGTAATGACGGTGCGGTTCAGTTGGCGAGCGCGGCGGATCAGCGCTTTCTGGATGCCCACTAATTCTGGGTCACCGATTTCCACGCCCAGGTCACCACGGGCAACCATCACCACGTCGGAGGCGAGAATGATGTCATCCATAGCGTCTTGGCTGCACACCGCTTCTGCACGTTCAACCTTGGCGACGATTTTGGCATCGCAACCCGCTTCGCGCGCTAGACGACGGGCGTAATTCAGGTCTTCGCCGCAGCGCGGGAAGGAGACAGCAAGGTAGTCAACGCCGATTTTAGCCGCGGTCAGGATGTCCGCTTTGTCTTTGTCGGTCAGGGCTTCAGCGGAGAGACCACCGCCTAACTTGTTGATGCCTTTGTTGTTGGACAGTGGGCCGCCGACGGTAACTTCGGTGAACACCTTCATGCCCTGAATTTCGAGGACTTTGAGCTGTACGCGGCCATCATCCAGCAGCAGGATGTCGCCAGGGACCACGTCGGCCGGCAGACCTTTATAGTCGATACCGACTTTCTCTTTGTCGCCTTCACCTTTACCTAGGTTGGCATCGAGCAGGAATTTATCGCCGATATTAAGGAAAACCTTACCTTCTTTGAAGGTGGATACGCGGATTTTCGGCCCTTGTAAGTCGCCGAGGATTGCTACATGACGCCCCAGTTTTGCTGCAATTTCGCGTACTTTGTCGGCACGAAGTTGATGATCTTCTGGCGTACCGTGAGAAAAGTTCATACGTACAACGTTAGCGCCGGCGGAAATTACCTTCTCGAGGTTATTATCGCGGTCAGTTGCTGGACCTAACGTGGTAACGATCTTGGTTCTGCGAAGCCTTCTGGACATGTAATACTCCGTTGACTAATACAACTTAAGGTGTTGCGTGAACAGGAATTCGGCAATGTCGCCTGCTGGCGCTACCGAATGATTTAATAAAAGACAACGTTCTTATCGCTTTTAGTGGTTATCGCTGTGTGTCGATAGCTCTTTATCAAACCGCGATTCTTTCAAAGCTTCTTTGACTCGCTTCAAGTTATCCCTGAATTTTGCCCCACGGCGCAGGGTAAACCCCGTTGCCAGCACATCTATCACAGTAAGCTGCGCCAATCTTGACACCATCGGCATATAAATATCGGTATCTTCCGGGACATCAAGTGTGATGGCGAGGGTAGCTTCACGGGCCAGCGGCGTGCCGGCAGAGGTGATAGCGATAACCATGGCATCGTTCTCCCGTGCGACCTGCGCAATTTCCACCAGACTCTTGGTTCTGCCGGTATGGGAAATGAGCACCACCACGTCATCGTCGCTGCAATTCATACAGCTCATTCGTTGCAAAACGATGTCATCAGAATAGATGACCGGGACGTTGAAACGGAAAAATTTGTTCATGGCATCGTGTGCCACAGCAGCTGATGATCCTAGGCCAAAGAAGGCAATCTTTTTTGCCTGAGTCAGAAGGTCCACCGCGCGATTAACGGCCGACATATCAAGAGATTGACGCACGTGCGCCAAGCTTGCCATGGCGGACTCAAAAATTTTTGCCGTATAGGCTTCTACGCTGTCATCTTCGTCGACATTACGGTTAACATACGGAGTGCCGTTAGCAAGGCTTTGGGCAAGTTGGAGTTTGAAGTCCGGGAAGCCACGGGTATCCATACTGCGGCAAAAACGATTGACGGTCGGCTCGCTGACCTCGGCTTCCAGAGCGAGCGCGGCAATGCTTGAATGGATAGCATTTTCCGGCGCCACGAGAATAACTTCCGCGACTTTTCGCTCGGATTTGCTAAGGTTTTCCAGTTGGGTCTGGATTCTTTCCAGCATATTCATCGTGACAAGGCGCTCATAGATTGAAACGATTCCATTAATGGGTGAAATCAGCAGGCGTTTTAGCAAGAATATACGCTTGAAGGCGGATGAAAAGTGAATAGGAACAGCAAAATATGTTGTTTTTTTTCATTACATGATCAGCGTCGTATTTTAGCTGACGTCATTCAGGCGAAAGAACGAACAAAATTAGCGAATTGCCTAACGCTGTTGTCGTATCGGTTCCGATTTGTGCGATCGGAAGGACGGAAGGGCGTTAAAGGGTTTCGGCAATTTGGTAAACACAGTACAGTGCACCGTAAGAAAATTACAATGATATCCGGCATATTTCAGCTAAAGCTGAAGGATGAAACAGACTAACCGGATCTTTAACTGAGGAGAATGACATGGCGGTAACGCAAACGGCCCAGGCATGCGATCTGGTCATTTTCGGCGCGAAGGGCGACTTGGCCCGCCGAAAACTGCTGCCTTCCCTGTATCAGCTTGAAAAGGCCGGCCAAATTAACCCAGATACCCGTATCATCGGCGTAGGCCGTGCGGACTGGGACAAAGACGCGTACACCAAAGTGGTGCGCGAGGCGCTCGAAACTTTCATGAAAGAAAAAATTGATGAAGGTTTGTGGAATACCCTTAGCGCTCGTCTTGATTTCTGCAACCTTGATGTGAACGACGCTCCGGCATTTTCACGTCTGGGCGAAATGCTTGACCAAAAAAATCGCATCACCATTAACTACTTCGCGATGCCGCCAAGCACTTTCGGCGCTATCTGCCGTGGCTTGGGCGAAGCAAAGCTCAATGCTAAACCGGCTCGCGTGGTGATGGAAAAGCCGCTGGGTACCTCACTGGAGACTTCTCGTGAGATTAACGACCAGGTTGGTGAATATTTTGAAGAGTGCCAGGTTTACCGTATTGACCACTATCTCGGTAAAGAGACCGTACTGAACCTGCTGGCGCTGCGCTTTGCCAACTCCCTGTTTGTGAACAACTGGGATAACCGCACCATCGATCACGTCGAAATCACCGTGGCCGAGGAAGTGGGGATTGAAGGCCGTTGGGGTTACTTCGATCAGGCCGGTCAAATGCGCGACATGATCCAAAACCACCTCCTGCAAATCCTGTGCATGATTGCGATGGCGCCGCCGTCCGATCTGAGCGCCGACAGCATTCGCGACGAGAAAGTGAAAGTGCTGAAGTCACTGCGCCGCATTGACCGCAGCAACGTGCGCGACAAGACCGTTCGTGGCCAGTACACCGCAGGTTTTGCCCAAGGGCAAAAGGTGCCGGGCTATCTTGAAGAAGAGGGCGCAAACAAATCAAGCAGCACGGAAACCTTCGTTTCTATCCGCGTGGATATTGATAACTGGCGCTGGGCGGGCGTTCCGTTCTACCTGCGTACCGGTAAACGTCTGCCGACTAAATGCTCTGAAGTCGTGGTCTACTTCAAAAACCCTGAACTGAACCTGTTCAAAGAGACCTGGCCTGAGCTGCCGCAAAACAAACTGACTATTCGTCTGCAGCCGGATGAAGGCGTTGATATCCAAATCCTGAATAAGGTGCCGGGTCTTGAGCATAAGCACAATCTGCAGGTCACTAAGCTGGATCTGAGCTACTCCGAAACCTTCAATCAAACGCATCTGGCCGATGCCTATGAACGCCTGTTGCTGGAAACCATGCGTGGTATTCAGGCGCTGTTCGTGCGTCGTGACGAAGTTGAAGAAGCGTGGAAGTGGGTCGATTCCATTACCGAAGCGTGGGCGAGCGATAAAGATGCGCCTAAGCCGTACCAAGCAGGGACCTGGGGGCCAGTGGCTTCCGTGGCCATGATCACCCGCGACGGCCGTTCTTGGAACGAGTTCGAATAAGCGATATCGGTAATCCGGAAGGGTTATTTTACCGGTAACATGATCTAACACAGCATGTAGTGCTATTTTTGCGCATTTAAGCCCCGGGCGGATTCACTCCCGGGGCTTTTTTTATTACACTAGCGACAGATACTTGCCTCTGAGCTGCGTTATACGGGCGATTTAGTTAAGTTTGACGATATATTCGCTCCACTGAACAGCGGCCTGGACAGAAAAATTTTGAGGAGACTTTATGAACTCTGTAATGTTACGGGTAACAAATCGCATTATTGAACGTTCTCGCAGCACCCGTGAAGCCTATCTGGCGCGCATTGAGCAGGCGAAAACTGAAACGGTTCACCGTTCAGAACTGGCCTGTGGCAACTTGGCGCACGGTTTTGCCGCCTGCCAGGCAGATGACAAAGCGTCGTTGAAAAGCATGCTGCGTAACAATATCGCGATCATCACCTCCTATAACGATATGCTTTCTGCCCATCAGCCGTATGAATACTATCCGGACCAGATCCGTAAAGCGCTGCACAGCGTGAATGCGGTAGGTCAGGTTGCTGGCGGTGTGCCAGCCATGTGTGATGGCGTCACACAGGGACAAGACGGTATGGAACTGTCTTTGCTGAGCCGTGAAGTGATCGCTATGTCGGCGGCGGTTGGCCTGTCTCACAACATGTTCGACGGCGCACTGTACCTCGGCGTGTGTGACAAAATTGTCCCAGGGTTGGCCATGGCGGCGTTCTCATTTGGCCATCTGCCGTCGGTGTTTATCCCGTCAGGCCCAATGGCTAGTGGTCTGCCAAACAAAGAAAAAGTCCGTATTCGTCAGCTATACGCCGAAGGTAAAGTCGATCGTAATGCGTTGCTGGAATCTGAAGCGGCTTCCTACCACGCGCCTGGCACCTGTACTTTCTACGGCACGGCTAACACCAACCAGATGGTTATCGAATTCATGGGTATGCAGCTGCCGGGCTCCTCTTTTGTCCACCCAGATGCACCGCTGCGCGCTGAACTGACTGCTGCTGCGGCCCGTCAGGTGACGCGTATGACCGGCAATGGCAATAACTGGATGCCGCTGGGGAAAATGGTTGACGAAAAAGTGGTGGTGAACGGGATTGTTGCCCTGCTGGCAACCGGCGGTTCGACCAACCACACCATGCACCTAGTGGCGATGGCGCGTGCGGCGGGCATTATCATTAACTGGGATGATTTCTCCGAACTGTCTGACGTTGTGCCGCTGATGGCGCGTCTTTACCCGAACGGCCCGGCGGATATCAACCACTTCCAAGCAGCGGGCGGTGTACCGGTGCTGGTGCGCGAACTGCTCAAAGGCGGCCTGTTGCATGAAGATGTGAATACCGTTGCCGGTTTTGGCTTATCCCACTACACCATGGAACCGTGGCTGAACGAAGGCAAACTGGACTGGCGTGAAGGGGCGATTGCTTCCTTCGACGACGCAATCATTGCTACCTTTGACAAACCGTTCTCTAAACATGGCGGCACTAAAGTGCTGAGCGGCAACCTGGGTCGTGCGGTGATGAAAACCTCCGCGGTACCGGTTGAAAACCAGGTTATCGAAGCACCAGCCGTGATTTTCGAAAGCCAGCATGACGTGCTACCCGCGTTTGAAGCCGGCCTGCTGGATAAAGATTGTGTCGTTGTTGTGCGCCATCAAGGGCCAAAAGCGAACGGCATGCCAGAATTACATAAACTTATGCCACCACTTGGTGTATTATTGGACCGCTGTTTCAAAATTGCGTTAGTCACTGATGGTCGTCTGTCCGGCGCATCCGGTAAAGTACCGTCAGCGATTCACGTGACCCCTGAAGCCTATGACGGCGGACTGCTGGCAAAAGTACACGACGGTGACATGATCCGCGTGAACGGCCAGACCGGTGAGCTAACGCTGCTGGTCGATGAAGCCGAACTGGCTGCGCGTCAACCGCATATCCCTGATTTGAGCGCATCGCGCGTGGGAACAGGCCGTGAACTGTTTGGTGCATTACGGGAAAAACTGTCCGGTGCAGAGCAGGGCGCAACCTGTATTACCTTTTAAGATGACACGTTTTGTAGATCTGGCGAGAGAGAATTTCTGATGAAAAACTGGAAAACAACTGCAGAAGCAATCCTGACCACCGGCCCAGTCGTTCCGGTCATTGTGGTTAACAAGCTTGAGCACGCAGTACCGATGGCAAAAGCGCTGGTTGCAGGTGGCGTACGCGTGCTGGAAGTGACTCTGCGTACACCATGTGCGATGGATGCGATTCGCGCGATTGCGAAAGAAGTTCCGGATGCTATCGTCGGCGCGGGTACCGTGACCAACGCTCAGCAGCTGAAAGAAGTGACCGAAGCTGGCGCACAGTTTGCTATCAGCCCGGGCCTGACCGACAGCCTGCTGAAAGCTGCAACTGCAGGGACTATCCCGCTGATCCCAGGCATCTGCTCTGTTTCTGAGCTGATGCTGGGTATGGAACACGGCCTGAAAGAATTCAAATTCTTCCCGGCTGAAGCTAACGGTGGCGTGAAAGCGCTGCAGGCGATTGCGGGTCCATTCTCCCACATCCGTTTCTGCCCAACTGGCGGCATCTCTCCTGCTAATTACCGTGATTACCTGGCGCTGAAAAGCGTCCTGTGCATCGGCGGTTCATGGCTGGTTCCAGCTGACGCGCTGGAAGCGGGTGACTACGACCGTATCACCAAACTGGCTCGTGAAGCAGTTGAAGGTGCAAAACTGTAAGATGATTGACTAACCCGGTCTGTCGACCGGGTTTAGACAAAGTAGGGCGGGTATGCGCAAGCAGCCCGCCTTTTTTTATCCCTGAACGATGACGGCTGCCGCGGCTTTTTTCGCGCGCTCGACCGCCTGCTCTGTGCTATCTCCGATAGCCAGTGCTACACCCATTCGACGGGCTCCAGCAATCTCTGGTTTGCCAAATAAGCGCAGTTGAACGCCTGCACCCACTGCATGATCTACGTTATCAAAAGTCACATTACGGCTGGTTAGCTGCGGTAACAGCACGGCAGATGCCGAAGGGCCATATTGGCGAATTGCGCCAATCGGCAGTCCAAGGAAAGCGCGGACGTGCAGGGCAAATTCTGAGACGTCTTGTGAAATCAGCGTGACCATCCCGGTATCATGCGGGCGCGGTGAAACTTCGCTGAACACCACCTCGTCACCACAGACAAACAGCTCAACACCAAACAGACCATAGCCACCCAGCGCTAGGACGACTTCACGGGCAATCTGCTGTGCACGTGCCAACGCCAGTTCGCTCATCTGCTGTGGCTGCCAGGATTCGCGGTAGTCGCCGTCTTCCTGACGGTGACCGATGGGGTCGCAGAAATGGACGCCATCGACCGCATTGACGGTCAGCAGGGTGATTTCAAAATCAAAATTCACAACCCCTTCAACAATGACGCGACCGGCTCCTGCGCGGCCACCCTGTTGGGCATATTGCCACGCTTGTGCTAACTGATCTGCATGGCGAATAAAGGTTTGTCCCTTACCGGAAGAACTCATAACAGGTTTGACGATACACGGCAGACCGATGTCTGCAACCGCCTGACGGAACAAGTCTTCGTTATCGGCAAAATAGTACGCCGAAGTAGGCAATTTTAGGGTTTCAGCGGCGAGACGGCGGATACCTTCACGGTTCATGGTCAGTTTGGTTGCGCGTGCGCACGGCACAACGTGCTGGCCTGCTTGCTCGAGTTCAATCAGCGTATCGGTGGCGATGGCTTCGATTTCCGGGACGATAAAGTCCGGTTTCTCCTGTTCAACCAGCGCTTTGAGCACCATACCGTCAAGCATATTAATCACATAGGAACGATGCGCGACGTGCATTGCCGGGGCATCGGCATAGCGATCGACCGCGATCACCTCAATCCCTAAACGCTGGCATTCAATCGCCACTTCCTTGCCTAACTCACCTGAACCCAGAAGCATTACGCGCGTCGCAGCAGGACGCAAAGCTGTACCTAATAACGTCATTACCTATTCCACCGTCTATCCAAAGTTTGGCGCATTATAAACGAAAACGTTTGCGTCTGTCTCGATGGCGACAGGCTGGTGATGAAATCAGGTTAAATTTGCGCATCTTTATGCGCAGTAGACATATTCTGACATCTGCTCGCCTAGTCTAAACGACGTATACGTTTTTAACTGGAGGCTATATGTCAGGCTGGCTGAATCAACTGCAATCCCTGCTGGGGCAAAAATCAGGCGACGGAAAAAGTGGGCTTAACCAAATGCTGGTGCCCGGCGCCATCGGTGGATTAGCGGGACTGCTGCTTACCAGTAAGTCGTCGCGCAAAATGCTGGCGAAGTACGGCACCGGCGCGCTGCTGGTGGGCGGCGGGGCGGTTGCTGGGAGCGTACTGTGGAATAAGTACAAAGATAAACTGCGTACTAATCCACAAACGGAAATGAAATATGGCGAACCGGCGGCGCCGCTTGATGTGCGCACAGAGCGGTTGATTTTGGCGCTGGTTTTCGCGGCTAAAAGCGATGGACATATTGATGCCAAAGAGCAGGCCGCCATTGAACAGCAATTGCGAGAAGCGGGTGTGGAGGAGCAGGGGCGAGCCCTGATTGCGCAGGCTATTGAACAGCCACTCGACCCTGAACGCTTAGCACGAGACGTTCATAACGAAGAGGAAGCGCTGGAGCTTTACTTTATCAGCTGCGCCTCGATTGAGATCGACCACTTTATGGAACGCAGCTATCTGAATGCGCTCGGTGATGCCCTGAAGCTGCCGGTGGAGGTACGAGAAGGTATCGAAGCAGATTTACAGCAGCAAAAACAGCAACTTTAACACGACTAATTACAGGTTTTGCTTGCATCGTCGTCTAATTTGTCCACCCTTATAGGGTGTGACTAAAACAGAAGAATAATGAGATGCCACCTAAAGCAAAACGGATCCCCCACACCATGACATTGCATGGTGATACGCGCGTTGATAACTACTACTGGCTGCGTGATGACTCGCGATCCCAGCCAGCGGTGCTTGACTATTTAAAGCAGGAAAACGTCTACGGACGTGAGGCGATGTCCTCTCAGCGCAGCCTTCAGGACAGTGTTCTAAAAGAGATTATCGACCGTATACCGCCAAAAGAGGTCTCGGCGCCGTATATCAAAAATGGTTATCGCTATCGGCAGGTCTATGAGCCTGGCCGTGAGTATGCGATTTACCAGCGGCAGGCGCTCGGCGAGGACGAGTGGTCTTTGCTTATCGACGAAAACAAACGCGCCGCGCGCAGCGAATTTTATACGCTGGGCGGGCTGAATGTCGCGCCGGACAATAATCTGCTGGCGGTGACCGAAGATTTTCTCTCGCGTCGTCAGTACGGTTTGCGTATACGCCATCTGGAAAATGAAACCTGGCTATCGGAAGTGATTGAAAACGTCTCGCCGGGTGTCGTCTGGGCCAATGATTCCCGTACGCTCTACTATGTGCGTCAGCATCCCGTTACGCTGTTGCCTTGGCAGGTGTGGCGTCACCAAATTGGCGAGCCAACGGCACATGATGAGCTGCTCTACGAAGAAGAGGACGATGCGTTTTACGTCAGCCTGCATAAAACCTCATCACGAAAATATGTGGTCATTGCGCTATCCAGCGCGACGACCAGTGAAATGCTGCTGCTTGATGCAGATAAATCAGACGCGCAGCCGCAGGTGTTTTTACCGCGCCGTAAAGATCACGAATATAGCCTCGATCACTACCAGCACCAGTTCTACCTGCGCTCCAACCGCGACGGTAAGAACTTTGGCCTGTACCGCAGCGAAAGCTGGGAGGAGTCTGCGTGGCAACCGATTATTGCGCCGCGCGATACGGTCATGCTGGAAGACTTTACGCTTTTCCGCGACTGGTTAGTGGTTGAAGAACGTGAACAGGGACTTATCCGTCTGCGGCAAATTCACCGCCAAGATCTGCGAGAAACGGAAATAGCGTTTGATGACCCGACTTACGTTACGTGGATAGCCTACAACCCTGAGCCGGAAACCGCCTGTCTGCGCTACGGCTACTCGTCGATGACCACGCCGGATACCCTGTTTGAGCTTGATATGGACAGCGGCGAGCGACAGGTTCTTAAACAGCAGGAAGTGAAAGGTTTTGATGCCAGCCGCTATCGCAGTGAACGACTGTGGATCACCGCACGTGATGGCGTAAAAGTGCCGGTCTCCTTGGTTTACCGACATGAACATTTCCGCCGCGGTAAAAATCCGCTGCTGGTGTATGGCTATGGTTCTTACGGCGCCAGTATGGATGCAGATTTCAGCAGTAGCCGTCTGAGCCTGCTCGATCGCGGTTTCGTCTTTGCGATTGCCCATATTCGCGGTGGCGGGGAGCTGGGGCAGCAGTGGTATGAAGACGGCAAATTCCTGAAAAAGAAAAATACCTTCAACGACTACATTGACGTGTGTGATGCGCTGCTGGAACAGAAGTATGGTCATCCATCGCTGTGCTACGGCATGGGCGGCAGCGCGGGCGGTATGTTGATGGGGACGGTGATTAACGAACGCCCAGAACTGCTGCACGGCGTGGTGGCGCAGGTGCCGTTTGTTGACGTGGTGACGACGATGCTCGATGAGTCTATTCCCCTCACCACCGGTGAGTTCGAGGAGTGGGGCAATCCGCAAGACGAAACCTACTATCACTACATGAAGTCCTACAGTCCGTATGACAATGTCCGCCCGCAGGCGTATCCCCATTTACTGGTCACCACGGGTCTACATGATTCGCAGGTGCAGTATTGGGAACCGGCGAAGTGGGTGGCGAAGTTGCGTGAACAGAAGGTCGATGACAACCTTCTGCTGCTGTGTACCGATATGGATTCCGGACATGGTGGGAAGTCAGGGCGCTATAAAAGCTATGAAGGCGTCGCGCTGGAATATGCGTTCCTGATCGCCCTGGCGCAAGGTACGCTGCCAGGACGTACGGATCGCTAGCTACTTATCAAGATAGTGCTTTAAGGTCAGGCGCAGTTCCGGGCTCATGCGGTCAAGGTTGTTGAATAACCAACGCAGGTAGCCCGGATCGTCCTTAGCGATATCCGCCACCTCTTGCCCACGGTATTTACCGAAGGTAAAGGTGCGCAGCAACGCCGGACGCCCGGTAACATCAACCATCTGCTCTGCGGTCCAACCAGAGACCTGCATAATATCCACCAACAGCGCGGCGGTGATGTAACAGTCGTACAGCGCGCGGTGGTGGTGCAAGCCCGGTGGCGTAGCGATGCTGAGCTTACGCGACTTATACAGCGCCATATTACTGTATTTAATTCCCGGCCACAGACGACGCGCCATCTTCATGGTGCAAATCCATTCACCGTCCATTTCCGGCAGGACGCGTCTGTCGAAGCTGGCGTTATGCGCCACGTACCAAGGGCTCCCCTGATAGAAAGGCACCACCTCTTCAATCCACGGCTTATCAGCGACCATTTCTTCGGTGATGTGGTGGATAGCCATCGCCTGCGCGCTGATAGGGCGATCGGGGCGAACCAGATGGCTCATAGGATTAACTATTTTACCGTCAACAACGTCGACGGAGGCTATCTCAACGACGCCTCCTTGTAAGTCGCAGGTTTCGGTATCAATTACGCGCAGCATGGCTAACTCCGGGCCAAAAACAACTAGCGTAAAGGAATGATCTCGCCTTGCCAACCCTGAGCGTTTTTTCTGCCCGTTAACAGCAATTCGCCGCCATCGGCGCGCACGATAAGTTGACCTCGTTCATCCCATAATGCGCTGCCGCCGGAAAAGGATCCGTTGGCGTAATTCGATTTCAATACGGCAATAGCGTATTTGTGAGCAAAGCGCTGTAAACGGTCGGTAGTGCGCTGCTGTTGAGGTTCAGCCATTGAACTGACGGTCGCGAGCAGTGAGGCCTGCGATGAGAGGCCGCAGTCTTCTTGATTAAGTTCGAACACGCTAATTGTGTCGGACTCTGGCGCAAGGCAGGTGCCGTGTCCCTGATGGTGCTTGGTGGGCTGCGCATTGTCCGGATTAAAAATCACGATTCCCTTTACCCGTGTCCCACTTTTGTCTACTGGCAGTCCGGCGATAATCGTCATCTGGTAACGCTTTGCCGCCTCGCGCAGCGGTTGCAGCGCAACGTCGCACGGTGGCGCAGGCAGCGCTTGATCATCATCAGGGCCGGTGAGCGACAACTCCGGGAATATTAAGACCTTGCAGGCCTGTTCGGCTGCGGCGTCGATAAAACGGAGATGGTGGGTGATGTTCTCTGCGACATCCCCTTTACGAGGCGCGTATTGCGCTGCAGCAATAGTCCATATCAGCATAGTTGCATCCTTCAACACGATGAATTGGGCTTTTATTCTGCTTAATAGTAGCGGGTTGTTTGTAAAATAGTGTCACTAGCGGGTGAAAAATTATTTCGACTTTGGCTCGTACGGCAGACGAGAAAGATTAATGGAGGCCAAACGATGAGCGATGAGTCTTTCGCGAAACCAGTTACGCAAGTGCTCTGGCTGTTCGCGTTCCACAACTTCCGCCACCACGGGCATGTTGTAGCGTTCTTTGAAGGCGACGCCAGCGGCGGCCAAATCAACGTTCACTTTGTCCATTTCGTCTTGTGGTAGTTGAGCCAGGTTGGTTTGCATGAGTTTCTCCTTTGAGTACCGGCGCAAAAGTTACTAAGAGTATCGCAAAATGGCAAGTCCATAGGGTGCTCATCTCGACTCATGCATTATACAGCGTTATTCTTTGAATTAGATTGATAACAAAAAGGAATGATGGAAATGAAATTCACCACGCCTCGCGCATTTTGTACCACGCTGTTCGCGTTAACTGTTTTGAGTTCATCGCCGGTGTGGGCCCATGCCCATTTAGAGAAACAATCACCGCCGGAAAATTCACAAACGAGTCCTTCGCCTCAGGCGCTAACGTTAAATTTCTCGGAAGGCATCGAGGCGAACTTTAGCGGCGTGACGGTAAAAGATGCGGACGGAAAGACGATTCCGATTGGGAAAGCGGCGCGCAGCGAGAGTGATAAGACGCAGCTTGTCGTTCCATTGCCGGAGGCGCTGGCATCCGGACTGTATACCGTTGAGTGGCATGTGGTTTCGGTTGATGGGCATAAAACCAAAGGCCAGTATCAATTTAGCGTGAAGTAACTATGCTGAGCGCACTCTATATTGGGTTACGGTTCATCCACTTCGCTTCGCTGATGATGGCGTTTGGTTGTACGCTTTACGCCGGCTGGTGGGCTCCATCTGCGCTACGTCGTCTCCTTATCCAGCGTTTTTCGTTCATTCTGCATGCCTCGCTGTTATTGGCGCTGATTTCCGCAATGTTGATGCTGATGGTGCAGGGCGGTCTGATGGGCAACGGCTGGTCAGATACTTGGCAGCCAGCTATTTGGCAAGCGGTGCTGCAAACGCAGTTTGGTAGCGTGTGGTTATGGCAAATTGTTCTGTCCTGGGTTACGGTCGGCGTGCTGTGGGTGCGGCCACGACGGATGATGCGGCGGCTTTTGCTTCTGTGCGTCGCACAGTTTATCCTGCTGGCCGGCGTTGGGCATGCCGCGATGGCGGATGGTGCGTTGGGCGCATTGCAGCGAATTAATCACGCCGTTCACCTGCTCTTTGCGAGCGCGTGGGTTGGTGGGCTCGTTCCGTTCCTTTACTGCCTGCGCCTCGCGAAAGGCCGCTGGCGAAAGCTTGCCATCAGCACAATGATGCGTTACTCCCGCTACGGTCATCTTGCTGTTGCCGGGGCAATCGCTACGGGGCTTGTCAACGCGTGGCTGATTCAGGGAGGATTGACGACCGCAACTGCCTATGGCATTGCACTGTGGGTGAAATGCGGACTTGTCGGGCTGATGGTGGCGATAGCGTTGGTGAATCGCTATCTGTTGGTGCCGCGAATGTCGGCAACCGATTCGCGGGTTCAACAGATTTTTCTAAGAACTACGCAGGCTGAAATTGTTTTGGGGGCTCTGGTGCTGGTGTGCGTGAGCGTATTCGCCACCTGGGAACCCTTTTGATCAAATGGCGAAACTATGAAAAAAACGATTATTTCTTTGTTGTTACTCACGGTCTCTGGCTCTGCGCTAGCAGCACAGGTGATTACCGTAAGCCGTTTCGAGGTGGGTAAAGATAAGTGGGCATTTAATCGCGAAGAGGTCATGCTGACCTGTCGCGCAGGTAATGCGCTATATGTCATCAACCCAAGCACGTTGGTGCAGTATCCGTTAAACGATATCGCTCAGGAGCAGGTAAAAGCGGGCAAAACGAAGGCCCAACCGCTGAGCATCATTCAGATTGACGACCCGCAGAAGCCCGGTGTGAAAATGAGCCTAGCTCCGTTTATCGAACGCGCCGAGAAATTGTGCTAATTCATAGACTAACTGTCTAATAGACAATAAAAAACCGCAATCATTCACCGGGAATGGCTGCGGTTTTTTTTATCGTATGCCGTTTATTTGACGAAATTTTTCGGCTCACAGAGTCTGCGGACTGGAAAACCTGTCACGGTCATCTATTCTTATAAAGCAAGGCGATTGAGCCTGCATTAATGCCAACTTTTAGCGCACGGCTCTCTCCCAAGAGCCATTTCCCTGGACCGAATACAGGAATCGTATTCGGTCTCTTTTTATTCCCCTTTATAATCCAATTGGTTACAAGGGTCAGTCCGAAATTTACGAATCCCTCCGCTTCGGTCTTTTTGTTTATATCACAACCAATTTCGATTTAACATTTCTTTTACAGGGAAAATTAAGGTATCGCGTAAGCTTTTCGTCTCTCTCGTCCTAGCACATCTTCGTCGTGTTCCCCGATGTAAGGCCTAACCATCGGTGGGCAAGCTTTCAACTGAGTTTTTTTTCTGGAGGAAGCACACGAAGGCGGGTGCTGAATACGGTAATGAACGCGCACTCTGCTACCCAGAGACTGGCACAAGCAATTCTAGTTAAATTGATGCAGCGCCAGTTTGCGAGAGCATGTGGCAAAGGCATTTTTTGACTTGAAGCAAATGCGCTCAAATATGTCCCATCATACTGTTTAATATATATAAATATTTGAATTACACACCTTCTTATTCCATGTGGTTATTTTAATGTCGTTACATAACATCATTTAAATATATGTGGGAACTCAACATTTATGAAAAATCTGAAAATGATGTTTTTTCATGTTACTACACAGTTAAAATTAATTGATTGATATCAAAGGGTTTTTGTTACAAATCCGCATAAAATTAGGGGGTGTTGAGCAAAAAAAATAAAAAAGAGCTTGTTTCTTTTTTGTTAATTCAAATGGGTCATTGTGTTTCAATTGGCTCTTATTTGGATTAATGAATTATAATGCTGTTAATATGTGGGATTATATTCTTTGTTATTTAATTTTATTGGTTGAAAAAACTGAGTGACCTGTCCGATTGTCGTGTTTTTTTTGTGGGTTTAGAATTTTAAAAAGCACATAGGTATGGTGAGTTACTTAGAGGTTGCTGCTGTTTACTGCGAGTCCGCATTAGAAAGGAGAATTTGAGTGCCGGTAATGAAGCTGTATGGATACACATTATTCGGTAATCTTGAGTACAGAATAAATACTCGCCAGCTAATTAATGTTAAGAATGGAAAAGTAAAGAAAATATCAGACACGAAGGCAAGGTTTCTAGAGTTCATTCTTTCTAATTCGAATGGAGGCTACCTTCATGATGAAGATATTATTTTTCACGTATGGGAAAAATATGAAATGAGTGGTTCACGATCACAACTTTCAAACACAATAAAAAGTTTAAATATGGATTTTTTGAATGTTGGCTTCAATAAAAAACTCGTCACTTGGTATACCAAGCATACATACTTCATCGATTTGGATGAAGTAAAACGTTGCTATGTAGAAGTGTAATTATTATATGGTGAGTACTTTTAATAAAAGGATTGTTCTGGTTGGAATTCTTGGTTTTCACAAAAAATTTTGCAGTGAAAGAGGCTGTTTCAGCACTGTCAAAATACAAAGATAGTGTCTTTTTTTTTACAGATAGATTGAGCCTCATTGTTTGTGCGTCGGTGTTTAAATCACCTTTAATATTAATAGATACCCTCGATAAGAGCAGCGATGACACCAAGTGGATTTTGAATAAGTTAGATGAGAGGGGAATGGGAAATAAAGCATATTACATCATTCCTAGTGCTGGAAAGATTAATGGTACTATTTATGGATTTCATTTTGTTAATGGAGTTAACGAATTAAATAAGGTATGTAGCTTCCAAACAAAGAATGACGAAACGGGCAAAGGCTTAACGTTAAATGAACATCTCTATAGGAGAGTTAAAGAAAAATTGAATGATGATTATTTCAATTTCTTATCTGTTTTTTATAGAAATGGCCATTTCGATATAGTTTGCCGTAGCAAGTTGGAATCAACTCGGCGATATTGTATTAGAAAAAAACTCTCAATGGAGAACTCCCTGGAATTTAAACAATTGCTGTTTTTAATTTCAGATGTTTGGTCAGAAAAAAACACAATTAGTACTGAAAGCGATCATAAAACAAATAAGAGGTTGTTATGGGGCAATACAAATGCTCAATCATCTGCGTAGCACTTATGCTGTCATCGGGTTATGCAAGCGCGGCCACCGTGGCTGCGGCTTATCCAAGCGGGACATTGAATGTGACCGGCACTGTGCTGGATAAAGGCTGTACGATCAACGCTAAAGACTATGTCATCCAATTACCGCCTATGGTTAACACAGCATTTACCGCCGCTGGCGATATGGGGGAAAAAAGTACGGCAGTGCCTTTTACCCTGACTGATTGTCCTACTGGCAGAACGATGAGCTTCATTGTAACAGGGACCGTGGGGAGTAATGCCAATACATTTAAGATTGATGCCGGGACCAGTAAAGCGACGGGCGTCGATATCATTCTCTATAACGGTACGAGCATAGTCAGACCTAATTTTAGTCATACATTAACGTTAGATAGCAGTGGTAATTATGCCAGCACCTTCAGCGCGATGCTCCGTTCAAACGCGGCGAGTGTGACTGCAGGCGCCGTAGATACTGTCGTGACTTATACCCTAGCTTATAACTGAGTTGTTATCATGAAATTGAAAGTGACCTTTTTTGCTCTTTTATTTATTTCGAGCCAGCATGCTTTTGCCGCCGATATCCCTGCCGCCACAATGGCAGGTAACATTACGATGAAAGGCAATATTTATAGCGCCGCCTGTACCATTAGTTCGGGGGCTGCCCTGACGTTAAAAATAGCCAATACCTACGCCAACGCATACGCGAAAGGCGATGCATCCCCGCTTAGCACTTCTGCGCAAGCAACTTTTACCTGTCCTAATAATACCGGGGTGAATATTCGGGTGGATGGCGTCGCGGACACAACCGAACCATCGTTGTATCAGGTAACGCCGGGTACCGGGAAGGCGACCGGTGTGGCTATCAGAATCACCGCGTCATCAGGAACCGGGGGGACCGTTTCAAACATCCCGTTGGTCCCTAATACGGTGACCTCGGAAGTCTTTACGCCAAGCAGTACCGGTACGAACCTGGTCGGCATTAACTTCAAGGCCCAACTTGTCGCCGTCAGCGATACGGTCACCAGCGGTGACCTGAGTACAGCGCTAACCTGGACTGCAATTTATAATTAACGGTGAGACTGAAGATATGATGAAAAGCTTTTCAGCGCTTTTACTCACAGTATCGCTTACCCTGCCGGCATTCGCCGGCTTTTCCCTCGGGCAAACACGGGTAATCTACGACGAGAAAGATAAGCAAGCGACGCTACAGTTAATTAATAGTGGCCAGGATGAACATTATCTGGTACAGGCTTGGATAGAAAGTCGTGATAATAAAAAAAGTCAGGACTTTATGATTACGCCGCCGGTATTTAAGTTTTATCCAAAGACTCAAAATACATTACTGATTAAAGCGATTTCGGATAACTCACCTAGCGATCGCGAAAGCTTGTACTTCGTTAATGTGAAGGCTATTCCTGCAACCGACAGTACGATTAAAAATAAAATTAGTTTTGCGACTAAAAGTATCATCAAACTTATTTATCGTCCAAGTTCACTGAATGCGACTGACGCTATAAACGCTAGATATAAACTTAAGATCCAGAAGAAAGATGGAAACATTGTTGTCACCAATCCGACGCCCTATATTGTTAATATTGGTTATTTTTATGTCAATGGCAAAAATGAAGATATTGGCTACCTATTGCCTTTCTCGGAGCAGACGATTCAAAAAGGCAGTTCTGGGAAGAAGGATGTTATCAAATTCAATGCCATCAATGATTATGGTGGCGCTTCTGATTTCCTGATAGTGAATATATAAATTGCCGTGAAAAAAGATTTTTTGGTTAAAACATTACTGCTGTTATCTCCGCTTAATGCTTATGCAGAACTGTCATTTGATATTTCTGCGCTTGAGAATACCGGTAGCGGATTAACTGATTTATCACGCCAGCAGCTAGCGCAGGTTGATAGCCAACTGCCTGGTACCTATGTCATGGACGTCATTTTGAATGGTAGCGCTCTGCATAGCGAACCCATTAAATTGGTTAACTGTGACGAACGACTGTGCCCGGAGCTTAGCGTGACTCAGCTGAAAAATTGGGGCGCGGATGAGGCGGCACTGGCGCTTGCTGACAACAGCAATGAGCAGGGCGTATTGCGAAAACCGTTGTCGGTGATTCTTCCTGGCTCTGAGGCCTACGCCAAACCCGGAACGTCGGCTTTTATCGTGAATATACCGCAGAAGTATCTTCAGGGCATGGATAACCGAACGCGTCTTTCGGGCGTTAGCCAGGACGGCATGCCTGCGCTGTTTATGTCGTATTACTACAACGGTCAGCGTAATACCACACAGCAGGGTGACGATAGCGAACAGCATTTTCTCAACCTGAATAATGGCCTGAATCTTGGTCCGTGGCGCCTGCGTCAGAATGCCTATTTGCAGCACAGCAACGACGGCGGATCGCACTGGCGCTCGGACCAAACCTACCTTGGTCGCGATGTGACGTCATTAATGTCGCGCTTGATGATGGGCCAGGTGTCCACCGCCGGTCGAGTTTTTGATGGCTTTAATTTCCGTGGCGTCATGCTGACATCCATCGATGAAATGCTGCCTGATAGCCAACGCAACTATGCGCCCATGATAAGCGGTATTGCGTTGACGCAGGCAATGGTTGAAGTGCGTCAGGCGGGCAATCTCATTTATCAAAAAAGCGTCCCGCCAGGGCCTTTTACCTTTGCCGATGTGGTACCGAACAACAGCAGCGGCGATCTTGTGGTCACCGTGCGTGAAAGTAGTGGGGAAGTCAGAACCTATATTCAGCCATATGCATCGCAGCCCAAAATGGTCAGAAAGGGGCAATTTCGTTATTCCCTCAGCGCAGGGCAGTACGAAAACAGCGATGCCAACAGTGATGACGCGCTGTTTGCCCAGCTTGAAGCCCTTTACGGGCTCGGCAATATTGTGACTCTTTTTGGTGGTGTGATGGGCAGCCAAAACTATCAGGCGGCGGCATCCGGTTTTGGGATCAACCTCGGTGATCTTGGCGGTATTTCGCTTGAGCTTGACGCTTCGCGTCAGCAGGCGAGCCATCATTTGCAGCAACCGCAGGGCGGCTATGCATCAAAGGTGAGCTACGAAAAATACTTCACGGCAACACAAACGACGCTGAATACGTCATTGACGGAAAATCAGGACAGACGCTATGCCACTTATTCGGATTATCAAAGCCGCTACGCATTAGATCCCGTATCTTCCGGGCATCTGGATAACCTGCGCCGCCGCTGGCAACTGAGCGTGAGTCAAAGTTTGGGGAGTTTCGGTTCGTTATCGCTGAACTACTACGCGCAAAAATCGTGGGATGAGCGTTATCAAACTAAGACGATGAATGCCAGCTACAACACCTATTGGAAAGGGATCAGCACCAATATTAGCTATTCCCGATCTGATATCCGCACCGGCACCCGCTATCTCGACAGCGTGTTGGCAATGAATATCAGCATTCCGTTCTCCACGCTGTGGGACGCGCCAGGGAGAATGCAGATTAACCATAACTACAGCCAGGGGCGCAGCGGATACACGCAAAATCAGACCTCGGTTAACGGCACGCTGCTTCAGGATAATAACCTGAGCTATTCGCTATCCCAGACTTGGAGCAAACAGCAGAACGGGCAGGGAGCGCGCGTACAGTATGACGGTGGCTACGGGTCGGTAAATGCCTCTTGGAGTCAGACTGGCAATAGCAACCGCCAGTACAGCGTTGGTGCAAGCGGCGCGGTAGTTGTGCATCCCGGCGGGGTTACTTTCGGCCAGAATATCTCGGCCAACGATGCTTTTGCTGTTATCAGCGCGCCGGGTGCCAGTGACGTATCCGTCACTTCCCGCTCCGGCGTAACGACGGACTGGCGTGGCTACGCCATCGTGCCATCTCTGTCGGTATATCGCCAAAACAGTATTGGCCTCGATGCGAAAACGGCCGGAGATGATACGACGCTGAAAACGACCCAGATGCAGGTGGTGCCAGGTTTTGGTACGGCGATTAATGCCCGCTTTGATACTGCTATTGGACGTAAAGCCTATCTGAATATCCGTTATCGCAATACGCCATTGCCACTTGGAACGGAGCTTCATGGCGACAAGGCGGGAAGCGGCATTGTGGATGATAAAGGCGCAGCTTGGCTTACGGGCCTGAACGACAACGAGACACTGACGGCGAGATTCGATGGAACGACCTGCGTGGTAAGCATTAACCTGGACCGATTAACGCGTAAGAAAGACTTCTATACCGGTAACGAACAGTGCCGTTGAGAGTGAAAGTGAAGGATAACACAATGAATATAATGAAGAGAAAGGCCCTCTGGTCACTGGTACTGGTATTGATAGGCCCGCTATATCTAGCAAAAGCCCATGCTGTATGTGCATTTGCCAACGGAGCGAAAACCGGCAGCGTGACGTTTGCCTTGCCAACACTGGCGCAGCCTTTCAACCCCTCCGACAGCACGCCGCAAAAATTGGCTACGGTGACGATGACCTCTGCGGAACTGGCTTCCGCAATGGGTATCGGTTCCACCGTTGCCGTATGGGGTGGTTGTACCGGAAACCTTATCTGGAACCCATTGCGGACGACCGTTGCCGGCACATCGCCAAACAGCACTGGCTATATTTCAACGGGGATCGACAATCTCTATTTTTATTTATATGCAGGGGCGGCGACGACCGGGAATTTTAGCCCCTTTAGCACGCCGACCACATCGGGTGCAGCATGGTCGCGTGCGTTAAATACGATTCATGGTTCAGTTCCGCCTTGGTCAATCATGGGGAATGTGGCCTTGGTACTGTACCAAACAGGACCGGTGCGTCAGGGAGGGACGATTGCAGCAGGCCCGGTTGCCGAGCTGAAGTTATCTGACGGTCTGCAGGTGATGACCATGTCGACTTCCGCGCTGACGGTCAACGTTCTCGCGTGCACCCTTACGACCCCGGTCGTAGCGGTTAACTTGCCGACTGTATACAGCCGGGACTTTACCGGCATCGGCAACACATCCGAGGAGGCGTCGTTCAGAATTGGCACTAACTGCGATTCGGGCGTGATGCCAACGATGACCTTTTCTGGGGCAACCAGTACGGCGGGCGATACCGTCTTTGGTATTAACTCTGGTGGTAATACAGCGACCGGTCTAGGGGTGCAATTGCTCTATAGCGGTAGCGTCGTGAAACAAAATGAAGCCGTATCTCTGGGGACAGTTTCAACGGCAGGAGCAACGGATTTCCCTTTTACCGCCCGCTATATCCAGACGGATCAGCAGGTGACGTCGGGTGACGTCAATACGACCATCACTTTCACGCTGGCTTATAAATGATACGGACGTATTTCAAGGGGGATGTTGCATGTTAAGTACCCGTGTTTCTAAATCACCAGTGACCTTAGATGAGTCCGCTGGAGAGAAGCGTCTCTCAGATGTTAATGAAGATATTGATAATCTGAACGCTCGCCGAATGCAGTTTATTCTTGAAATGATGGATGAGCGGGAGCGTGATGTCATGCTGAGAAGTCTATCTGAAGAATGATGGTGTGTTTTTTCAGCTAATTATTTTGTTGTTTGTTATTAATAAAAGTCGTTAGGGAGAGATTAAATGGGATTAAGCAAAAAAATGGCGGTCAGCCTTTTATTATGTGCGCCACTGGTATTGACCGTGACTCAGGTTCACGCGGAAGGCGCGCTAACAGGCTGTGCTGCAAAAAAACAAAATATTGACAAGCAGATTGATTATGCCAACGCGCATGGCAATCATCATCGTGTTGCAGGGCTGGAAAAGGCGCGTGATGAAGTATCGCGCAACTGTACCGATGGGAAACTCCGCAGCGAACGCAATGAAAAAGTCCGAGAAAAAGAGCAAAAGGTCAAAGAACGCGAGTCCGATCTTAATCTGGCGCGCGAAACGGGGAGTCAGGAAAAGATTGCTAAGAAGGCAAAAAAGCTTAAAGAAGCTCAGGATGAGCTAGCTGAAGCGAAGTCAAACGTGGGCATGTAAGATCGTGCCAACGGATAGCGCATTGACGTAGCTCATTAGTTCCGAGGCTGTAATATTGAAGGTGACCGCCGATGGTCACCTTTTTTATCATCAGTGACTTGCGCCTGCGGCTTATCCTCAGAAATGCTCAGACGCAACACCATCGATATTTACCTATTTTTCAAATGAGCAGGTTGGTTTCTACACCTCATCACATTAAAATATTAATGTTAGCACTTATTTATTAAAAGATAATCAGTTTTACTTATTATTTTAGTCTAATAAATAAGATCTATTTTTCTAATATATTTATTGCACTCGGCTTTAGGTGTGGTTTATTTTCACAGTGCGCGATGATTTGGTAATTACAAATCAATATGTGTTATGAAAAGTATTAGCTTTATATATTATTGTAATATAAGGTTTTTATTGGCCTTCTTTTGTAATGTAATAAAAAAAGAAAGAAAGCATGTTTTGTAAATGAGATAAATGATGTAATGTAAGGAACATAAGATTATGGACGTAACAGTATGTTTTTATTTCATTTTTATGCGGGTGCTTATGACATCAAATCAAAGCGAATTGTAATTTTCTTATTGATGCCCATATTTTATTCTTTGATCTTAAACTAACGAGATGGCTAAATGCATAGGGGCTGTAAATGTGACTATTGTGCTTGATGGTCTTATTGTTTTGAATGCTATATATTTTAACTTTAATATATCAATCTAATTTTTCCGGGGTGCTGATTTATTGAATCATAAAATTTAATGGATATATATAATGCTGTGACGTGGGTGTTCCAAATGCTTTGAGCATGGAGACTGAATACGTTGGATAAATTTTACTCATTTTATGGTTACAATATTAACGATAGTATAGAATATAGAGTAACAACAGGAAGCATTACTAATATAAGAAATGGGCGGTCTCATGCGTTAAATAATACAAGTAGACGATTGCTAGAATATCTCCTTTCGGAAACGAGTAGTCATGGTTGGATAAGTGATGATGATATCGCTATAAATATTTTTGAAAAAAATGGACTTAGATATTCTTCCTCTGCGTTATGGAGGATAATGAATGCACTTAGACTCAGTTTTAATCATATAGGTGGTGACGTTGATTTTATAAAACGCCATAATAGGCATGGTTATTATGTAGATAATAAACGGTATAAATTACTTCTTGTTAAAGCATGAGGCTGACTGGTTTTTAAAGGGGAGGGGCATGATTTTTGTCTATTCTAAAAGTCATATAATAAGGAATGCGTTTTTATGCTACTCAAAAGAGAAAGCGTACGGGGGTGTTTATGTTTTTTCCGATCGTTTAAGATTTCTTACGGCTTCTACGTTGATAAATGAAGCAATATTGATTTTAGATACTGTATGTTCGCCGATTCAAGATATTAAGTGGCTCCACAATAAGATGCTATCGCGTGTAGGAGTTGATAAGATTTATTATATAATTAAGCCTCAAATTATTGGTGGCATTTTGGGGGTAAATGAAAAGGTTATCTCTAAATTAAATGATTTTTCTGAACTGTTAAATAACAATAAGTCACGCAAGGCTAAGTCCTTAAATGAAGCTTTAGTTGAAAAAGTAACTTCACATCGCTCGCATCAGGATTTTCTTAGTTATGAACTGAATGCCCAGTCTGGAAGAGAGGATTATATCAAAAAGCATGGAAGGAAAAGTTACCTAGACCATCGTTATCAGCTATGCAGGAAACTTAAATTTGAGACGCGGCTGGAATATGAAACTCTTTTCCTTATGTTGAACAAAGGAACGAGTGAAAAAGACTGCTTTATTTAAATAAGAGCATGCCTATTAAAATTTTCTTTCTATGAATAATGTGGTGATTAAAAATAGGGTATATTAACTCTATCACCAATTACGCTTGCTCTAATTTATCTGGAGGCTAATAGTGAGGTCCGGATGTCTAGGGCGCCGCGGAAGCGCACTGGAGAAGAGTGGGATATTCTAAAAATACCGAGCGGTACTTTTTCAGGAGCCCGAGTGTAGTATCGCTTTATTAATGAACACCGCGATGTAAGGGAAATTGAGAAAAGCGAGAGCCTTGCAATAAAAAGTTTTCATTAGCTAATCTCGGTTAATTACAGCATTGCCCTGATACCATGAGCCACAAGATGAGACGCTGCCGTTAAAAATGGAGCAACTACGATAAAATCCATCAGACTGTAGGACAGGTGCATTCTTTGCTTGTGTCCAAGATGAACATGAAAAAACTGATCCATTGACAATTGAGCAGTCATGGTAACGGCCATCAGATTGTTTGATAGGGGTTGATTCTGACTGCGCCCAAGTTCCGCAACTTGAAATTTTCCCATTAAAAATAGAGCACTCAAGATAACGAGCAGTCGCAGAGAAGCTTGTTAACAAAAGCACTGAAATAATTATTTTTTTCATAACGGCCCCTTTTTAAAAAGATATTGTCCCTGAATCCAATGTTCGCCTTTTACGGTAATGCAGGCATTCACTGAGTGCTTGCGATAAAGCTAACTCCAATTAAACGATGATGCTGGAAGCGTTCATAATCAGAATCGGCATTCAGCATCACATCATGATTAACACTGACTATCCAGCCATCGGGGTTTTCTGGGTTAGAGAATCGAACGCATAGAAGTCTGGCTTGATACAATTTATCAGGGAGGCCCTCCAATATACAATCGGTAGCCCACTGGAGGAGTTGTTCCGTGGAATACTCTTTTGGCCCTTCTGAAGCAACTTGCTGCTTTGAGATTAATCTCTTGAGGGTATAGAGGAAAGAAAACATATTAACTCCGTGTTGTTACTGGCTATAACATATCATTTAACCATCACTATGGGGAGATGCAGGCGATCAAATTGAGGTCAAGATAGATATATGTTTGCAGCCGTAGGCCCTGTAAGACCATTGATCCGGCAAAACTCAACACGAACTCCAGGTATTAAAAATTCGGGATCGTTAGGGGAGACTGATGAAATGTGAAGTAAAACGTCTTTACGTCCGTCTGATGGGGTAATGAAGCCTTTTCCGCTGATGGTATCGAAGCTTTTGACGATTCCTGTCATTTTACGAGACAAATAAATTCCTTATTAAAAAACACGGTAAGACTATACGCTTAAAAAAATCAAAAAGCGAATTTTACCTAAAAATTCCACTTGAGACTCCTGGACGGCTAAAATAAAAGTTTGCTAATCAGCGCGGGAAATGCATTAATGAAATTGTGAGTTTGAAAAGCAAACCTAAACAAACGTAAAAAATTCTACTGACCGGTCCTCATCGCCAGGTTCTATCACTGATATCTCCTTCTTTGAGTCTAACGTACAATACTATGCGTTTATTATAATCTTAAAATTAAAGTACTCAAAAGGAGTCCACATGTCTTCAAGAATACAAGGTCTTGTGAAGTGGTATAACGAAGATAAAGGTTTCGGTTTTATCTCTCCGCTAGATGGCAGCAAAGATGTGTTTGTCCATTTTTCTGCTTTTCATGGTGATAATTTGAAAACTTTATTTGAAGGTCAAAAAGTTGAATTCGCGATTCAACGTGGAGACAAAGGCCCGGCTGCCGCCAGTGTGATTCTTTGCGATAAATAAATACTTTCAGGTCTGCAATAAGGATGATGGATTATTCCTGAGTGGCCAGGCCTGATATTTATTCTAGTACGCGAGTTTTCTAAATATCAGCTCGGTGTGTTTTTGCATGAGTGTGCTGAATGATGTGATTAAGTGCAGTTTTACTGCAGGAAGACTTTGAAAGTAGGCGTGTACTGCTTGTAAAGTAATAAAGTGCGTAAGAGGTTAGGCTGCCTCCAAGAACATCACACTCTATTTTAAATGCAAACTCTGATTACCTAATTGCGTTGCCAGGTGAGTCGTAAGCCGGTTCGATTTTCTGACTAGGACGACATGGCAATATCAACGTATTTAGAAGCGTTGCTGGGATTTGAACAAGGTGCTGCAGTATGGGCAGACTAGTTGAGAACCCTTCTGGACTCTAGTGAAGCTGTGTTCGGAGTTTTTTGAACAGTTTGGGCATAGGCACTTAACTAAATAATTACGGTTTGATTGTGTGTTTTTACGTCCGGACATAGGCATCTCCTGATTTATGGGAATGCCACCATACACGTTTATTCATACAGTTGCTTGCGTTTTTTTGAATGATTCACATAAAATTATAATGTGAAAGAGAATAGTATTCTGGAAAATAGAACGAGGCGACTGTCCTTAAAAGGTATATTTTATCAACTTAAGTATTCATTTCAGATGTCCATGCTGCCATGGTTCCCAATATCGAATATCAACTTTTGATATTTCAGAAAACAATCCATTTGGTGCAAAATGTATTTTTTGCAAAACAAGCATGGTTTTTAATGAGTCTGTGAGCATCAAGAGTGAAACTCTGAACGCCTCAGCGTAGATATGTCATTTTTTTGGCAAGATTTTCTACGTCTGCAATAAAATGACTGAGGCGAAAAATTAATTAATTGAAACATGGTGATAAATGAAAAAAGTGATTGTGTTTTTTAATTCTCAACCATGCAAAACTATCCCTGTTATTGATGGGATTACATCTATACGACAAGAGTACCCAAATGGAGAAGAGATTTATCTTCAAATAATGTCAGCAAATTTTCCTTCTCTGACAGGAGATCATGGGGTTGCGTATGTTGCTTCAGACAGACATTTAACCACTCAAGAAATTTTGGATGCAGCTAAAAAATTCTTATAATGACTCTGTTATGTATTGATGGGTGACTATAAAGAGATCCCCATTATCACCTGGACGCAATGTCAGTATCAGCCTGAACAACTGACAGCTTATGCGCCACGGAAAACCCCATGGCACAGTTACAGCTAATTAAGCACTATTCAGGAATCCTGATCCCGGCTACGCCCGAGGTCAGAGATATTCTGCAATCAAAATAAAGCTCGGTGATGTTGTTGTTGCTGAGTTCAAGCGGGTCCGTAACCCGGCATTCCACCGACGTCTCTTCGCATTGGTCTATGCGTCATCGGAATTACGCCACTATGTCTGATGCCACCATTGCATGCTCGGCCTGCCACCATGACACGGTCCCTTGAACGATCCTAGTCGATGCGATGTACGAAAAGGCATGCGCACTTGAAGGAACTGCGCGCAGGTTTTCCCATATGCCTATCGACTATCTCAGCTAAAACAATGAGAAATCATACGGCTTCAATAAACGCATATGCGGCTAATTATAAAAACACAAACTATTTGTTGAATTATTTTATAACGTTAATAAAAAACCCTATTTTTTTGTTTGGAAAAGGTGCATGCTTGCGGCGAGTTTAGCCACAGCCTGCCACGCCACGTCTTTCTCTGTTAGTGTGACGTTATGTAAATAAACGTCCGATCGGGGAATTTGTCGAACGTAGTACTGTCGAACACTTATACGTATCGCATAAAGACAGATGAACGGATTCGTTTTTTCCTTACGCGTTACCTGTGCTCCACGTTACTGGAATTAATGATGTTCAAAAATTTTGATACCCGCCTACTTCACCCGCGCAATGCAATGAAGTGGTTTGCTCTGGCGCTGTTGTGGTTAGTGGTACAACTCCCTTATCCGCTGTTGCATACTCTTGGCACCTCCGTCGGTAAAGCTTCACGTCGTTTTTTAAAACGCCGTGAGCAAATTGCTACGCGCAATATTGAACTGTGTTTCCCCAACATGAGTGCGGCTGAGCGGGAAAAGCTCATCGAGCAAAATTTCATGTCGCTCGGTATGGGGCTTATCGAAACAGGCATGGCCTGGTTTTGGAGCGATGCGCGAGTCAAAAAGTGGTTCGATGTTGAAGGTTACGGCAACCTGATGAAGGCCCTGAATGAAAAACGTGGGGTGATGGTTGTCGGTGTCCACTTCATGTCGCTGGAGTTAGGGGGCCGTGCTATGGGGCTGTGCCGTCCGATGATGGCAACCTACCGCCCGCACAACGATCCTTTGATGGAGTGGGTTCAAACCAAAGGCCGCCTGCGTTCTAACAAGGCGATGATCGACCGTCGTAACCTGCGTGGCTTGGTCCAGGCACTGAAAGCTGGGGAAGCCGTCTGGTTTGCACCAGATCAGGACTATGGTCCTAAAGGCAGCGTGTTTGCGCCATTCTTCTCCGTGAGTGAAGCCGCAACGACCAACGGAACCAATGTGTTGTCCCGTTTATCTGGCGCAGCCATGTTGACCGTAACTATGGTCCGTAAACCGAATAAGAAAGGGTATACCCTGCATATTAGCGAAGCGATGACTGATTACCCTAGCGGTGATGAAGTTTCCGCCGCGAGCTATATGAACAAAGTGATTGAACGTGAGATTTTGCGTGCACCGGAACAGTATCTTTGGGTACACCGCCGCTTTAAAACGCGACCACGGGGAGAATCCTCCTTATATAAGGTCGTCCCGAACGCCAAATAAATAACCCGCCGAGAGGCGGGTTCTTTTTGGGTTAAACAAGCCGCATAACCCAGGCGTCGGAAGGTTGGTCATAGTGCTGACGATAGAGAACGGAACGCTCACCATCAAGAAGGGCTGGGATACTGGTGTCAGCGTCCCAAGCGTCTAGCTGCATACATAAATCAGGATCGGACTTACAAGGGATACTTAACGTTCGTTCGCCGTGCTGCTCGACGTGCAGTACGGCATCATCAATTTCAAATGCGCCGATGCGTACGCTGGTTTTACTCATAATCTCTCCGTTAATCTGCTGACCGCCGTGGTACGACCAGTTAGCCGTACCTATTTCAGCGTAGTCAACGCAGAGATTTACGCCAGTAGAATCGTGCTTTTTTTATTCTCTAGTCCGACCTGTTGCCGAAGAGCTTACCGTCGCGAACCAACTCGCGCGGATAGCTGTTCTTAAGCCGTGAATTAATGCGCTTTGCCAACCCCAGAGGAAAACCTTGGAAGGTGACAATGACGTCATCATGTGAAGGGGCCTGCTGCGGGTAGACATCACGGCCGCGATACCATTCCTGCGCTTCTTCTGCCGTCAGTTCTAGACCCAGTTTATCGGTATTAGCCAGCGCGATGACTGCTTCATGTTGCCAGCGGAAACCTTTGTTATGGGTCTCTGCCAGCTTCAAGCCAATGCGTGAAAAACGCACTTTACCCAGCAGCGGTTCTATCTCCGCAGGGAACAGCCAAATCTCTTTATCACGCTGCCACAGTCTGAGTGACTCATCCCATTCAATACTCACGCTTTTTGCCGCGTTGACGACCTCGGCCGACTCACGGGTTTTCATCGGTAAGAAGGGGAATTTGCCAACCTTGTAGCTAGGGGCTGGCAGTGGCTCCACGGCGGCTGTTTTGCACAGTCGCGCGACAAAGAAACCTTCGCAGTCGTAAATTTGCGGGAATACGTGGAGAAAACCCTCGGGCGTTAGCGCCTGACGGGCGGTTTGGAAAAGATCTTCTAGCGGCATAACTTCAACCGCATCTGGATAGCGGGCCAGCAGCCATGCAATAACCGACTCGTTCTCATCGCGGTTGAGTGTGCAGGTAGAATAAACCAGCGTGCCACCGGGGCGTAACGCATGGAAGGCGCTGTCGATAAGCTCGCGCTGTGTCGCCGCGATCTCCAGATTGCTGGCGTGGGACCAGTTTTTTAACGCATCGGGATCTTTACGCACTACGCCCTCGCCGGAGCAGGGGGCATCCAGCAAAATAGCGTCAAAACATTCCGGCAGCGCTGCACCGAACACGCGACCATCGAAGTGAGTCAGGGCGGTGTTAGCGATGCCACAGCGGCTGATGTTGGCATGCAGGACTTTTACACGGCTGGCAGAAAATTCATTGGCCAACAGCATACCGCGATTGTTCATGCGGGCAGCAATCTGGGTGGTTTTAGAACCAGGGGCTGCCGCAACGTCCATCACCCGCAGTGGCTCGAGGCCATCGGCAAACAAGGCCGCCACCGGTAGCATTGAGCTGGCCTCCTGAATATAGAACAGGCCGCTTAAATGCTCTGCGGTACTGCCCAGCGGTAGGCTGTCCTCGTCATCCCGTTCAATCCAGAAACCTTCCGCACACCATGGCACCGGCGTCAGCGCCCAGCGGTACGGCGCGACCAGCGCGAGGAAATCATCGACCGATATTTTGAGTGTGTTGATACGAATGCTGCGGCGCAACGGGCGCTGACAGGCATCGAGAAACTCATCGAAGTCGAGATTAGCGGGCATGGCCTCACGCATCTGCGCAAGGAATTCATCGGGAAAATAGACAGAGTTTTGAGCCACTGGCGAGTACCACAAGGAGATAAAGAGCGCACAGTCTATCATAAAACGCGCCGGTGACGGGCACCGGCGCGTAAGGATTTAACGTGGGAGGGCGGTGCCCCATTCACGCCATTCTTTAGGTTCTGACTCCAACAACAAGAAGTGCTTACCTTCTTGCGCTTTCGGCGCCAACGGTGTTCCCGGCGGTGTCGCGAAGGCAATGCCGCCGCGAATGAACTGATTAAAGGTGCCGGTCTTCACGACGCCACCAATCAGACCAAAGTCGAGACTGTATCCCGATGCCAGCCAGAAGACCGAGTTATTACGCACCAAATGCTGGTAGCGCTGACCAATGCGCATTTCAATCATCACGCGATCGGAGAGACTTCCCAGACGCAGGCCGGTGACGGTGCCCACCTCTAGACCACGGAACAGCACCGGGGTGCCAATATTCATCGAGCCAGCTTCCGGTGCTTCGACCACGATATTCAGGCCGTTAAGGTAACGGGAATCCGAAATGGTCGCTTCCTGAAGCTCAAAGTCGCGGCGAATTTCACCATGCCCTGGCTCGACGTTTACGTAAGGCTGAAGCAGCGTATTGAGATGCTCAACGCCAGCTGCTGAAATTTGCGGTGTGATGACCGAGAAACGAGTGCCGCGACGTGCGAAGGTACTCACGTATTCCGGATAGAGCACGGCGCTGGCTTGGACTTCGTTACGCGAGGCGTTCAGCTCTAGATTTTGCACCTGCCCAATATCAATACCTAAATAGCGAATTGGCATCCCCGCAGAAAGCTTATCGGCATCGAAGGCGTGCAGGGTGATTTGTCCACCGATTGCGCGTGCTGCCGTTTCATTCGGGAATAAGACTCGCTTATCGCCTTTACGGCTGCCGTTGCTGGCCTGATTGATGTTATCAAAGCTGACTGCACCTTTTAACGCCCGCGAGAGCGGAGACGCCTGCACCGTTAAGCCGCTGCCGTTAAGCTGCACTTTTGCGCCGCCTTCGGCCCAAAAGACGCTGTTTGGCGTCAAGAGCGAACGGTATTCCGGCTTAATATGCACCGCGATATCAAAGGCGTTGGCGCGTGGCTGGACGGAGGTGATTTCACCCACTTCAAATTTGCGGTACAGCACCACGGAACCGGTCTGAATATCCGGTAGAGTTTCTGCCGTCAGCATCAATGTGGTGGTGGGATAATCACTCAGGTTATTTTCCTGCGCTTTTTCCAGATTCGAATACAGCGGATAGCTGGACTTCATCGGACCTTTTTCACCCGGCAGAATACGGATGCCGCCGCTCAGCCATTCGTTGGCGCTGGCGCCGAGGAACTCCACGCCGTCAATGCCGACCTTCACATCCATCTTGCTATTCACGACAAACTTGCTGTCGCCGTGCACCAGTTCGCGGTATTGCGGATCGATGGCGATAGCAAACTCTATCCCTTTCGCACCTAGCGTGCGTTGGAGAACCTGACCAATTTTCACACCATGCAGCATGATTGGCTGACCGCCATCGATGCCATAGCTTTCTGGCGCGGTCAGCGTCAGCGTCATCACGCCGGGCTGTTGTAGCAGCGTTTTATCGGCGGCTAACACGGCAAAGTGGTCTTTAGGATCACCCTCGCCGGGGACTAACTCAAAGGTACTGCCGGTTAGCAGCATGCTGAGGTTAGGATTATCCAGCGTCAGTTTAGGCTGGTGCAGTTCGATACGCGTTTTTTCGCGCAGCAGGGAAACCACGCTGGGATCGACGGTCATCTCACCGGTAACCGAACCGTCAGGGTTGAGATTCAGCTTGGTGAGTTGACCCACTTCCAGCCCCTGATAGAGCATCGGGGTCGAACCGGCTTTCAGACCATCGCCGCTTGGCAGCCGGAGTTGGATAATCACGCCGCGCTGACTGTGCGCCAGATCTTCATATAGCCCGTATTCGTCGTTCTGCTCTGCCGTTTTTGAATCAGCGGGTGAATCAAAGGCAATCGCGCCATTGACCAGTGCCGAAAGGCTTTCCAACTGGACTTTGGCGCCGCTCAGGCCGACATCGGCCTTGACGCCAGAAACGTTCCAGAAACGACTGCCTTTTTTCACCAGATTGGTAAATCGACGATCAACCAGCACGTCGATAGTGACGCCTTGGCTATTCGGGTTAATCGCGTAATCATAGACGCGGCCTACCGGAATCTTACGGAAATAGACCAGCGACCCACTGCTTAGTGAACCTAAATCAGGCGCATGCAGATGGATCATCAGTTCGCCGTTGTTGAGTCGGTACTTAGGTTGGGTATCCAGCGCGGTAAAGCGATCGCGCGGCTCGCCTTTGCCGGGCATCATGCCGATATAGTTGCCGCCCACTAACGCATCGAGACCGGAAACCCCCGCAAGCGATGCTTTAGGCGTAACCAGCCAGAACTGGGTATCGTCGCGCAGTGCATCTTCCATATCGCTTTTAATGCTGGCGCGGACCTCAATTTTGCTGCGATCGCGAGCTAAGCGAATGTCCTGCACGGTGCCGACCTCAACCCCTTGGAAGCGCACGGGCGTACGCCCGGGGACAATACCATCCGCCGACATAAAGTCGATGGTAATGGTGGTGCCCCGGTCTTCGTAGCTGTTCCAGATAAGCCAGCCGGCAATCAACAGTGCGATGACCGGCAGTAGCCAAAACGGAGAGATGCGACGTTTTGTTTTAATTCGCGCTTCAGTCTGTGAAGCGGGCGTTTCCTGACTCATGTGCGTCCCAAAGTAAGCGGCTGTCCAGCCATTCAACAGCAAGAATAGTTAATATTACCGCAGCGCCAAAATAAAACGCAGCGGGACCCATCGTGAAAGCGAGAAGCTGATCGCGATTGATGAGCGACATGGTTAATGAAATCACAAACAGATCGAGCATTGACCAACGGCCAATCCAGGTCACGAAACGCAGCAACAGGATCCGCGTACGAAGGCCTTGTTCGCATTTAAAACCAATGCTGATAAGCAGCGTCAGCATGACGATTATTTTGGTAAACGGCACCAGAATACTGGCGATAAAAACCACCGCCGCGACGGCAACATTGCTGTTAGCGAGAGACATAATCCCGGTCATGATGGTGTCTTCCTGACGATTGCCGTTCATATAGATAATGGATATTGGCAGCAGGTTGGCCGGTAAAATGAACACGATGGAGGCGACGAGTGCCGCCCAGCTTTTTTGCAGGCTATGGCGGCGACGAAAGCGTAGCGGCGTGTGGCAGCGGCGGCAGCGCCCGCGGGCGTCGGCAAAACCGGTGTAATGACACTCAAGGCAAACGCGTAGATTAGCGTCAGGGCGCGTTGCAGGACGTTGCGGATAAAAACGCTCCCACAGTTGCTCAATATTGAGATGGATAAGGGTCAAAATGCTGAGCACCACTAACGAGATAAATGCCAACAGGCCAATGCCTGGCTGCAAAAATGCGTAGTCCTGCACCTTTATCGATGCCACGGCGATACCCACGAGGTAGATGTCGAGCATCACCCACTCTTTGAGTTTATCGAGCATCAACAGGACCGGGCGAAGATTCATACCTAGAATATTACCCAGCCACAAATAGGCGATAGCTAGCACCAGCACGGCGGGGGCGGCAACGGTACAGAAAAAAACCATCGCTGCCGTCACCGGGTCACCCTGGTCCGTCATTTGCCAGATACCGGCCAGCAGGCTGGCATCAATTCGCACGCCAAGCAGGTGCAGTCGGAGCAGCGGCTCGCTCCACGCGAAAGGCATTAACAGCAGCATGGTAATCGCCATTGCACCAAGACGGGTTAGCGACCAATCGCGCCCCTCGCGGACTTTCGCGTTACAGAGCGGGCAGTATGCGCTTTGCGATGATTTTACTACCGGTAACCGAAAAAGCGTATCGCACTGAGGGCAACGTTGGTAATGTGCCCACGGTAATGGTTCGCTGATCGCGTGAATGCGTATTTTTTTCGTCGGCGTTATACGTGAAGTTGTCAGTGCCATTTATTACATTGATAAATGAATGTATAACTCTATCTTAACCTAAGTATGGATTCATCTTGAGTCCAAGCGCACTTAATGCGTATTTTATAAGACCGTAGACTGGTTAACGAATCAGTAACATCGTAAACAATAGTGATTGAATAATGAGCAAAACAGAATTTTACGCGGATTTGAACCGTGATTTTCAGGCGTTAATGGCAGGTGAAACAAATTTCTTAGCGGTAATCTCCAACACCAGCGCGCTGCTGTACGAGCGTTTGTCTGAGGTAAACTGGGCGGGATTTTATCTGCTGGAAGGCGAAACGCTGGTACTTGGGCCATTCCAAGGGAAAATTGCCTGTGTGCGTATTCCGGTGGGGCGCGGCGTTTGTGGGACGGCGGTTGCGACAAACAGCGTGCAACGCATAGAAGATGTTCATGCTTTTGATGGCCATATCGCCTGCGACGCGTCGAGCAACGCTGAAATTGTGCTGCCGCTGCAGGTTAACGGCCAGGTTATTGGCGTGCTGGATATCGACAGCACCGTCTTCTCGCGCTTCACGCAAGAAGACGAACAGGGTCTGGTTGAACTGGTCGGCCACCTTCAAAAAGTGCTTGAAGCTACCGATTATCAAAAATTCTTTGCACCCGTCGCAGGATAATCAACGGATAACGTAGCATTTACGGATGACGTCATTATAATGTCGCCTGTTCATGCCTGCGGCTTGTTGGCTACGTCCGTTGTAATCAGGAAATTTCATGGAAAATCAACCTAAGTTGAATAGCAGTAAAGAAGTTATCGCATTTTTGGCCGAACGTTTCCCACAGTGTTTTAGTGCGGAAGGTGAGGCTCGTCCCCTGAAAGTGGGGATTTTTCAGGATCTCGTTGCGCGTGTTGAAGGGGAATTGAACCTCAGCAAAACGCAACTGCGCTCCGCATTACGTCTTTATACTTCAAGCTGGCGCTACCTTTACGGTATCAAAGCGGGTGCAGTCCGCGTTGATCTCGACGGTAACCCATGTGGTGAACTCGACGAGCAGCATGTGGCACACGCCCGTCAGCAGCTTGAAGAAGCCAAAGCTCGCGTTCAGGCACAGCGTGCTGAACAGCAGGCGAAAAAACGCGAAGCGGCAGCTGCTGCAGGTGAGCAAGGCGATGCGCCACGTCGTGAGCGTAAACCACGCCCACCAGTGCGTCGCAAAGAAGGGGCCGAGCGTAAGCCGCACGCCGTCACTGCGAAACCTGCTGCTAAAGCCGTTCGTGAAGTGCGTGAAGAGAAGCTGACTCCGGTATCTGACTTGTCGACGCTAAACGTTGGGCAAGCGCTGAAAGTTAAAGCGGGCAACAGCGCGATGGACGCCACGATTCTAGAAATCACCAAAGATGGCGTTCGCGTGCAGCTTACTTCGGGTCTGTCAATGATTGTACGCGCAGAACACCTGGTGTTCTGAAACGGAGGCCGGGCCAGGCATGAACAAATTCTTTAGGCTCTCCGCGCTTACTGGCCTGTTATTACTAACAGGCCAGGCCGTAGCGGTTGAAGATATTACCCGTGTTGACCAACTTCCAATCCTTAAGGAAGAGACGCAACATGCCACGGTGAGCGAGCGCGTAACCTCGCGCTTTACCCGTTCTCATTATCGCCAGTTTGATCTCGACCAAGCTTTCTCGGCTAAAATTTTCGATCGCTATCTGAACCTGCTGGATTACAGCCACAATGTGCTGCTCGCCAGCGACGTTGAGCAGTTTTCCTCGAAAAAAGGACAGATTGGCGATGAGCTTCGTTCGGGCAAACTGGACGTCTTTTACGATTTCTACAACCTGGCACAGAAACGCCGCTTTGAGCGCTATGAGTATGCGCTAAAGGTGCTTGAGCGCCCGATGAACTTCACCGGTAACGATACTTTCAACCTCGACCGCTCTAAAGCGCCGTGGCCAAAAGATCAGGCCGAGCTGAATGCGCTGTGGGACGGCAAGGTTAAGTACGATCAGCTGAGTCTGAAGCTGGCCGGTAAAGACGATAAAGAAATTCATGACACGCTGGCGCGTCGCTATAAATTTGCGATCCGTCGTCTGGCGCAGACCAACAGTGAAGATGTCTTCTCGCTGGCAATGACCTCTTTTGCCCGGGAAATTGATCCTCATACCAACTACCTTTCACCACGCAACACCGAACAGTTTAATACCGAAATGAGCCTGTCTCTGGAAGGTATTGGCGCGGTGCTGCAAATGGATGATGACTACACCGTCATTAATTCCATGGTAGCAGGCGGCCCAGCGGCGAAAAGCAAAGCGATTAGCGTTGGCGATCGCATTGTCGGCGTGGGGCAGACCGGCAAAGGCATGGTTGATGTGATTGGCTGGCGTCTGGACGATGTCGTGGCACTGATTAAAGGGCCAAAAGGCAGCAAAGTACGTCTGGAAGTGCTTCCTGCAGGTAAAGGATCGAAAACCCGCATCGTGACCTTGACCCGTGAGCGTATTCGTCTTGAAGACCGCGCGGTGAAAATGTCGGTGAAAAGCGTTGGCAGCGAAAAAGTTGGCGTGCTCGACATTCCAGGCTTCTACGTGGGTCTGACCGAGGATGTTAAGGTTCAGCTGCAGAAGCTGGAAAAACAGAACGTCAGCAGCGTGATTATCGATCTGCGCAGCAACGGCGGCGGGGCGCTGACCGAAGCGGTATCGCTTTCCGGTCTGTTTATTCCGTCCGGCCCGGTAGTTCAGGTGCGTGATAACAACGGTAAGGTTCGCGAAGATAGCGATACCGACGGCGTGGTTTATTACAAAGGTCCGCTGGTGGTGCTGGTTGACCGCTTTAGCGCCTCGGCTTCGGAAATCTTTGCCGCCGCGATGCAGGATTATGGTCGTGCGCTGATCGTCGGTGAACCGACCTTTGGTAAAGGCACGGTGCAGCAGTACCGTTCGCTGAACCGCATTTACGATCAGATGCTGCGCCCTGAATGGCCAGCGCTGGGTTCCGTCCAGTACACCATTCAGAAATTCTACCGCATCAACGGTGGCAGTACTCAGCGTAAAGGCGTGACGCCGGATATTCTGATGCCGACCGGCAAAGAAGTGACCGAAACCGGTGAGAAGTTCGAAGACAACGCGTTGCCATGGGATAGCGTCAATGCTGCTACCTACGTGACGTCGGGCGATATGGCGCCGTTCGAACCTCAGTTGCTGAAGCTACACGACGAACGTATCGCGAAAGATCCTGAGTTCCAGTACATCGCTAAAGATATTGCTCACTTCAATGCATTGAGGGATAAACGCAATATCGCTTCTCTGAACTACGCACAGCGTGAGAAAGAGAATAATGAAGATGACGCGACACGTTTGGCGCGGATTAACGATCGCTATAAACGCGAAGGCAAGCCGCCGCTGAAGAAACTCGAAGATCTGCCGAAAGACTATAAAGAGCCAGATCCATACCTCGACGAAACGGTGAATATTGCCGTCGACTTGGCAAGGATTGAGAAGGCCACTCCCGCAGAACAACCGACTGCGAGTAAATAACCTCCAACAGGCACAAGCAATTGTGCCTGTTTTTTTTATCTCCCTCATCTTCACGTCAACAACTATGCTACAAAATGTAAAGTTGTGTCTTTCTGGTGACTTAGCCTCACGTAATCGTTGAAAATCGCCGTATTGCCCCTACGATATGGGTAATCGCATAGTGCGTTTTGTTAAGAAGAGGTTAAAAGTAAATTATGATGCGAATCGCGCTTTTCCTGATGACCAACCTGGCAGTTATGGTTGTGTTTGGGCTGGTGCTAAGCCTGACGGGAATTCAGTCGAGCAGCATGACGGGTCTGCTGATTATGGCGCTGCTTTTTGGTTTTGGCGGTTCCATTGTTTCATTGATGATGTCGAAATGGATGGCCCTGAAATCGGTCGGTGGTGAAGTTATTGAGCAACCACGCAACGAACAGGAACGTTGGTTGTTGCAAACCGTTGCTCGTCAGTCAGAGCAGGTAGGTATTGCGATGCCACAGGTTGCGCTATACCACGCGCCGGATATCAACGCCTTCGCAACCGGTGCGCGCCGTGACGCCTCGCTGGTGGCGGTGAGCACCGGTCTGCTACAGAACATGAGCCGTGACGAAGCGGAAGCCGTTATTGCCCATGAGATCAGCCATATTGCCAACGGTGACATGGTGACGATGACTCTGATTCAGGGCATTGTGAACACCTTTGTTATCTTTATCTCCCGCGTTATCGCGCAGATAGCGGCCGGTTTCCTCGGCGGCAACCGTGATGAAGGTGAAGAGGGCGGCAACGGTAACCCGCTTATCTATTTCGCCGTTTCCATGGTGTTGGAACTGGTGTTCGGTATTCTGGCGAGCATTATTACCATGTGGTTCTCTCGCTACCGTGAGTTCCATGCGGATGCCGGCTCGGCGAAACTGGTTGGTCGTGAGAAGATGATTGCTGCCTTGCAGCGTCTGAAAACCAGCTACGAACCGCAGGAAGCCAGCAGCATGATGGCGTTTTGTATCAACGGTAAATCGAAGTCGCTGAGCGAAATGTTCATGACTCACCCACCGTTAGATAAACGTATTGAAGCGCTGCGCAGCGGCGAATATATGAAATAAAAAAAGCGCCTCGAATGAGGCGCTTTTCTTTTGGGCCCAGCGAAATTTGGCTCTGTCGGTTGTTAGCTTTGTGCTCGTGGTTGAGTGACCCGCAGCCCGCTAAACAGCGTGGCGACCACGGCGAGCGTACCGGCCAGCAGCAGCGAAATGTGCGTGCCGCCGGTGCCAAAGACGTTGAACATCAGCGCAACCAACGCGGCGCCGGTGCTTTGCCCCAGCAATCGTGCTGTTCCTAGCATTCCGCTTGCACCGCCGCTGCGATTGCGTGGCGCGGAGGAAATAATGGTGTGGTTATTCGGCGACTGGAACAGGCCAAAACCTGCACCGCACAGCAGCATGCGCCAGATAATATCGATATCACTCGGCGCTGACGGCAGCATTGCCATTGCAAATAAGCCGCAGGCCATAATGCCCATTCCCAGTGCGCCCAACAAACCAGCGTGTACGCGCTCAATCAGATAACCCGCCAGTGGCGCCATGACCATGGTCGCCAGCGGCCACGGTGTTAGCAACAGACCGGTTTCCACTTCGCTACGGCCAACGATGCTTTGTAGGAAGAACGGAAGCGACACCATCGCCAGCATTTGCGCGCAAAAGGAACAGATGGAGGTACAGATCGACAGCGAGAAAAGCGGAATGCGCAGCAAATCAACCGGCAGTAGCGGCACCGGCAGGTGCAACTGGCGACGAACGAAGAAGTAACCAACGATCAGCAAAGCCACCAATTCGACGCCAACCCACACCAGTGATTGGCCCTGAGCGAAGCTGCTCAGTGCGGTAATCAACAAACCGAAGGTGAGGGCATTCATCACCGCGCTTGGCAGATCGAACCGCTGCGTTTGGCTGCGGGTCCCGTTTGATGGCAAAAAGCGAACTGCCAGCAGCCATGAAATGATCCCCAGCGGAACGTTGACAAGAAATAACCATTGCCAGGAAGCCAGCGACAAAATGGCGGCGGCAATCGTCGGCCCCGCAGCGGAAGAAACGGCGACAACGAAGGAGTTAATCCCCATACCGCGTCCAAGCTGGCGCTGTGGATAAATCAGGCGAATAAGCGCCGTGTTTACGCTCATCAACGCTGCGCCGCCAAAGCCCTGCAAGATACGGGCAAGAGTAAGCATCTCAAGCGAATGGGACAGTGCGCAAAACAGCGAAGCGAGGGTAAAAACGATTAGCCCTGCTTTATAGATTCGGTGGTAGCCTATCATGTCGCCTAAGAAAGCGAGAGACAGTAGAGAGATAACAATCGCTATCTGATAGGCGTTGACTATCCAAATAGAGGCCGCAGGCGATGCATTAAGGTCGCTGGCGATGGTCGGCAGAGCAACGTTGGCAATCGCGCCATCGAGTACCGCCATCGTAATACCAATCACAATCGTGAGAATGGCTCCGTAGCGCTGGGGTAGCGGTAAGCCATCTGTCAGAGGTTTAGTCATGTGGAAAACTTGTTTTTGGGGAAATTATTAACCAGAGAATGATTCTAGCATTGATTAATCATTTGAATGTCGCAGATTTGTAACCAGGTCACAGAAGTTTCATTGCTACAAACAGAATGCGAAATTATAATAAAAACCGGTTCTAATTTTTATAAAACAGTTGCGATGAGGTGATAAATGTCAGCAGCGGATTTGGACAAGCAGCCAGATTCTGTCTCTTCGGTACTAAAGGTTTTTGGTATCCTGCAGGCACTTGGCGAAGAACGCGAAATCGGTATTACTGAACTTTCGCAGCGCGTCATGATGTCAAAAAGCACCGTTTATCGCTTTTTGCAGACCATGAAATCATTGGGGTACGTTGCCCAGGAAGGGGAATCCGAGAAGTATTCGCTCACGCTGAAGCTGTTTGAGTTGGGTGCTCGCGCATTACAGAACGTCGATTTGATCCGCAGTGCGGATATCCAAATGCGTGAACTCTCTCGTCTAACGAAAGAAACGGTCCACCTTGGGGCGCTGGATGAAGACAGCATTGTCTACATCCACAAAATCGACTCCATGTACAACCTGCGCATGTACTCCCGCGTCGGTCGTCGTAACCCGCTGTACAGTACAGCAATTGGTAAAGTGCTGCTGGCCTGGCGTGAAACTGACGAAGTACGTCAGATTCTTGAAGGCGTGGAATACAAGTGCAGCACCGAGCGCACCATTGCGAGTACCGATGAACTGATCACCGTACTCGAGCAGGTGCGTAAACAGGGTTATGGCGAGGACAACGAAGAGCAGGAAGAAGGTTTGCGCTGTATCGGCGTACCGGTATTCGACCGTTTTGGCGTGGTTATCGCTGGGTTAAGTATCTCTTTCCCAACGCTGCGTTTCTCAGAAGAGCGTCTGCATGAGTATGTAGAGATGTTGCATACCGCAGCGCGTAAAATTTCAGAGCAGATGGGTTACAACAATTATCCATTCTAAGTCTGATAGTAAAAAGCCCGGCGATGACCGGGCTTTTTTTTATCTTTTATTAGCCTTCATCGACTACGCTTGCGCTTTTGCGCAGCAGCGGGCAGCTTGATCTGCCGACAATGCCGTTATCCCCGTGCAGGTAAAATGCAGTACTGAATCCCTGCGCTGTCAGGTACTTACATTGCAACCCCAAACCTCCAGCCGTCTTCTGGCTTCCCGCGAGTACGCCATACCCGCTCAGGAGGACGCCAATGGCAACGATAACCAAAAAGACGATGGTTCTAATAAACAGGCGCATAGGAATTCCTCTTCTACTATTTGATCCATGGATACTACGTTACTTCGATAACCGATTGAAACAAGTCTATGATTCCTAAAATCGCTAGATGCTATTACAGTTAGCCGCGGTTTAAGGTTAGCATGCTAACTTGGTTGCATCTGATTAAGAAGTCATGCGGAGAATGGAGTGAAAAAGTTTCGGTGGGTATTACTGATACTCGTAATTGCTGCCTGTATGCTATTGTGGACGCAAATGATCAACGTAATGTGCGATCAGGACGTTCAGTTTTTTAGCGGCATATGCAGCATCAACAGGTTCATACCCTGGTAAAACATTTTTACTGACAGCGATTTCCTTCCGTAGCCTGAGTGGTAGAATAGATCGTTCCTTTTGAGGTGGTAAAATGAGTGATCTAGTAAGTTCTGGGGCCTTAAATCTGGTTTCACTGGCATTATCCTTTCTCTTGTTGTTAGTCGGTCTGGTTTTGTGGTTTTTTGTGAATCGCGCCAGTTCTCGTGCTAACGAACAAATCGAACTCCTTGAATCGTTGCTCGACCAGCAAAAACGCCAAAATGCGTTGCTGCGTCGTTTGTGCGAAGCAAATGAGCCCGAGAAAAAAGAGGAAGATGCGCCTAAGGCTGAAGCTGTAGAAGAAGATAAAGAAGACGATTTTATCCGCTTAGTTGCAGAACGATAATTTCGTAGTATGACGACTCCGGTCAGCCTGCAATAGGCTGCCGGACGTAACCCGATGCCCTTTTCTGGTGCATCTTATGATATTAACCCTCTGATTATTCCCCTTGCGTTGCCCTAGCGTCTTTTTGCGCAACCGATGGTGTTTTTTTGCGCACAATTCAACGTCAGCACCAAGTTCAGCAATCTATAACGATATGTTATTGTTATTGGAGCCTCATTTAAGTTATTCCCTATGCCTCGAATATATTATGGCTCGGTTTTGTATAGTATCCCTGCTTAATTAATAGCCGGGCAATCTGCATTAAATTAGCGAAACGTTTTTATTGCGTCGTAATGAGGCAATGTCACAAAATTTTCATTATTTTAGTGCAAACTCGATGCGTTATTAACCAGACGGGTCGTGTAAGTACTCCGCGCAAATGTTCGGACCTTATAACAACCGCTGGAATGACTGATGGAAAAGTTATAGCAAAAATATATCTTACGATATAAAGAAAGTGGATGCGGCTAACATGAATCTGAATACGGATAAATCATGAGGTTTTGTGAAAAAAGTCTTACGTTACCGTAAGCTAGGTCACATTTCAGTCCTGCTAACATTCCATCCTTCGCGTGCCACAGCGCGTGGAAATGCGTAAGTGGACAAATGATTTGTTGTGATTTGTGCGGCCGATCGAGACACGTTTAAAAATGGCTTGCCATTAATTACGTAGTATGTGATAACACGTTTTGGGTTAAACGAGGTACAGTTCTGTTTATGTATGGCATTATCAGTAAAGAAGTTATGAGTAAAGACGTTGACGTTGAATACCACTTCTCTGCCGAACCTTATATTAGTGCCGCATGCAGTCATGTCTCAGTTTTATCTATATGAAAACGCCTGCGGGCGCAGAAAACACTCTAAGGAATTTTGCAAATGGCAAAGATTAAAGGTCAAGTTAAGTGGTTCAACGAGTCTAAAGGTTTTGGCTTCATTACTCCTGCTGACGGCAGCAAAGATGTGTTCGTACACTTCTCTGCAATCCAGGGTAACGGCTTCAAAACTCTGGCTGAAGGCCAGAACGTTGAGTTCGAAATTCAGGACGGCCAGAAAGGCCCAGCGGCTGTTAACGTAACCGCTATCTGATTCGACATCACTGATCTTGCGGCGCATCAGCGCATCATTATCAGACATAAAGCCTCGCAACCGCGGGGCTTTATCATTTTTACCCCGCCTATTTACCGCCGCTTCACCTTTCTCCCTTGCTCGAATAGCGGTACACTTTCGCCCTTTGAGATTATGCCGGAGTCGTTATGTCCTACAGTTGTCCGCTCTGCCACGCGCCCCTTACGCGCAGCGGCAATAGTTACCTTTGCCCACAGCGTCATCAGTTTGACCAGGCGAAAGAGGGCTACGTCAATCTCCTGCCGGTACAGCATAAACGTTCCCGTACGCCGGGTGACAGCGCAGAAATGATGCAGGCACGTCGGGCATTTCTTGATGCCGAGCATTATCAACCATTGCGCGATGCCGTGAGCGCGAAGTTAAGTGCCATTAAACCGGAACAACTGCTGGACATTGGTTGTGGGGAAGGGTACTACACCCATGCTTTTGCCGCGCTCGCCAAGGAAACTTGGGGGCTAGATGTTTCAAAAACGGCGGTACGTTACGGCGCAAAGCGCTATCCACAGGTCAATTTCTGCGTAGCCTCCAGCCAGCGTTTACCGTTTGACGATGCCAGCATGGATACGGTGATACGTATTTACGCGCCCTGCAATCCGACGGAGCTTAAGCGGGTGGTGAAACCAGGCGGTTGGGTCATCACGGTCACGCCTGGACCACGTCATTTGCTCGAAATGAAAGGGCTTATCTATAGCGAAGTACAGCTGCACGCGCCGCATTCTGAAGTGCTTGATGGGTTTACGCTGCAAGAACATGAGGCGTTAGCCTATCCGATGCGTTTACGCGCCGAAGAGGCCGTTACGCTACTGCAGATGACGCCGTTTGCATGGCGGGCTAAGCCGGAAGTATGGGAATTGTTGAAGCAACAGGAATGGTTTGACTGCCAGACGGATTTCGCGATTCACGCCTGGCAAAGAGATATCGATTAACCCATGTAGTGCGCGTAGAGGATCTGCGCGCCAATGGCAATCAGCACGATCCCACCGAGAATTTCCGCCCGCTTGCCGAGCAGTGGGCCAATAAAGCGACCAACCATCATACCCAGCGTCGACATAATGAAGGTTGCGCAGCCAATTGCGAACGCGGTGGCAAGAATATTCACCTGCAGGAAAGCTAAACCAACGCCGACCGCCATAGCGTCGAGGCTGGTGGCAATCGCGGTGGTTACCAGTAGCCAGAAGCCGTGACGACGCGGCGCTTGTTGATCCTCTTCCTCATCACTGCCGCGAAAACCTTCAATGACCATTCGCCCACCGAGGAACACCAGCAGCACGAAGGCGACCCAATGACTCCATTCCATGACGAACTGGCTGGCTAGCATGCCCAGACCCCAACCGACCAGAGGCGTGATCGTTTCTATTGCGCCAAAAATCAGGCCGGTGCGTAAGGCTTCAGAAAACTTGGGTTTATGCAGCGTTGCGCCTTTCCCGATTGATGCGGCAAATGCATCCATCGACATACCGAAGGCAAGAAGAATCGTAGCGGTTAAATTCATGAAGATGTCCGGACCGGGAAGTTTCCATATGACACATTACCGCCCCCAGTAATCAGCAGTGAATGCGTCTATGGTCTCGCTTGACTACAGTGTGTAATCCGTACGCACCACGTTTTTCAACGAGTATGTTGACACGTACATTTCCATGGGATGGAAATTAGCTACTCCCCAACGACGGGCGCAACCTTAACATATTTTTATAATATAAAACAACAATAGGCATTGTATATTTTATCGTTTAATGATAACGATTTTCATTTAGATTTATTGCGTAATCAAGGCGTTAATAAATATCGGGGGATTTTGTGGAATAAACATAGCCAACGCTATATTCGTTCTGCTGTTAAATAGAACAGATATAGCGATGGCTATATTTTAAATCATTGAGATTTAAGGAGAAGCTTGTAGATGCGTTCCAGGTCGTCAATATTCTTTACGCGAACCAGCAGACGGCGTTGCTCTAATTGCATCACCAGGACGCCATCTTCAGATAAATTCATCTTTTGAATGCGGCTATATTTTATCCACACATTGGCAAAGAAAAAACCTTCCGTTTTAAAGATGATTTTTGGACTGCGGACCCAGAATAGATAAAAGCCCATCAGTGCCAGTGCACATAATAACCATGTGGTAATTAATGCACCGTGGTGGGTCACATTGTTGTAAACCAGAATGACAATCAGGATGACGAAGATCACGCTGTCAACGCGACCAGGGCGCAGAAGAGGGACGGCGAGAAGGGTGGCGCCATGACGGCGGGGCATGATGAACTGATCGTAAATGGCGAAAGCCAGCAGTGCGATGATGAAAAAGACCAGTACCAGATCCGTTATGGACATTAAGCCTCCAAATAAAAAAACCGGGGGCATAGCCCCCGGCGTACTTCAGATATTACAGACCCAGCAGGCCGATTGCGTAACCCACGATACCGATGACGAAGAAGCCAACGATGATCCACAGGGCGTTAACTTTCTTACGCAGCAGCCACATACAGGCGAAGGTCAACAGCAGCGGCACCAGACCCGGCATCAGCTGGTCAAGGATGGTCTGCACGGTGGTCACACGAGTCTGGCCATCCTGACCGGTGATGGTTGATACCACCAGCGGGATGTTTACGTGTGTCCACTTGTTCACCAAGGCCCCCATGACAAACAGGCCGAGGATTGACGCCCCCTCAGTCAGTTTCTGCAGGAAGCCGCCGCCCATATCGGAAACGATGTCGATACCTTTACGGTAACCGTAAGCCACGCCGTAGTAACGGGTTGCCAGACGAACAACGTTGAACAGGATGAAGAACAGCAGTGGCCCAAGCAGGCTACCGCTCATCGCGATCCCGGCACCCAGTGCCGCGAAGACCGGACGCACGGTACCCCAGAAGATTGGGTCACCAACGCCTGCCAGCGGACCCATCAGGCCAACTTTGATACCGTTGATTGCCGCATCGTCAATCTCAGCACCGTTTGCACGCTGTTCTTCCATCGCCAGCGTAACGCCCAGTACTGGCGCTGCTACGTATGGATGGGTGTTAAAGAATTCCAAGTGACGCTTGATAGCCTGCTTACGTGCATCGTTGTTCTCTGGGTACAGGCGTTTGATCGCCGGAACCATGGAGAAACAAAAGCCCAGCGCCTGCATACGTTCGAAGTTCCATGAACCTTGGAACAGGTTTGAACGAAGGAACACGCCACGAATATCACTCGGAGTGAGTTTTTTCTCGGTGGTAGTTTTAGTCACATCAACCATTTCGCTCACCTGTTAGTCCAATTCGTTATCAAGATCGTTAGCACCCGCTGCCTGAGCAGGAGCACCTGCAACGCGGTTATATTTCGGGCTCAGCTGGATGTAGAGGATAGCCATTACTGCGCCAATCACGCCCAGAGCAACCAGGTTGAAGTCAGTGAACGCTGCGGTAACGAAGCCAAGGTAGAAGAATGGCATCAGGTAGCCTGCGCGCATCATGTTGATGACCATCGCATAACCAACCACCACGATCATACCACCGGCGATGTTCAGACCGCTGGTGACGACTTCCGGAATGGCATTCAGCATGTTCTGAACTTCGCTGGTACCGACGGAAACAGCAACAATAACGGCTGGGATTGCAATACGCATCGCCTGCAGGAACAGGGAAGAGACGTGGATCCAAGACAGCGCTGTCAGGTTACCGTTATCTGCCGCTTTATCCGCTGCGTGCTGGAATGCCACGGTGATAGTACGAACGATGATGGTCAGAACCTGGCCTGCTGCCGCCAGAGGGATAGCCAGGGCGATACCTGCACCAATGCCCTGATGACCGGCAATAACCAGAATGGTGGAAATAATTGATGCGAGTGCGGCATCAGGTGCAACAGCAGCACCGATGTTCATCCAACCCAGCGCGATCATTTCCAGGGTACCACCGATGATAATACCGGTTTTCATGTCCCCAAGAACGATACCGACCAGGGTACAGGCGACCAGCGGACGGTGGAACTGAAATTCATCGAGTATGGATTCCATACCCGCAATACATGCGACGATGAACACCAGCACAATCTGAAGAGTGGTAATCTCCATTGTACTTCTCCTATTGCATATTCAGACTTAAGTGTGAAGGCTAAAAATGTTGCCTCGCGGTTACTTCGCGATTTTGGCAATCAAATCCATCATTTTCAGTTTCTGATCGGTGGAAACCTTACGGACTTCCAGTTCGATCCCACGTGCGTTCAGTTTGGTAAAGGCCTCAATATCCTTCTCGTCAACGGAAACAGCGTTGTTTACCTGGGTTTTACCCTGGCGGAACGCCATACCACCAACGTTTACTGAGGTCACTTTTACGCCGCCTTCCACGATACGTTCAACGTCGGTCGGGTTAGTGAACAGCAGCATCACACGTTCACCCGCGTATTTCGGGTTGTTGTAAACGCGGATCATTTTAGCGACATCGACAACGTGTGCCGTGACGCCCGGAGGTGCAACCTGAGTCAGCAATGTTTTACGCACGGTATCAGCGGCAACTTCATCGCTGACCACAATAATGCGTTTAACGTTGGTTTCTTTGGTCCAGCGGGTGGCTACCTGACCGTGAATGAGACGGTCATCGATGCGCGCCAAGCCGATTACCATGTAATCGTTTGGACCCATTGGTTTTGCAGGAACTGCGGCTTTTGCGGCGGCCGGCGCTTGCGCGACTGCCGGAGCGGCTTTGACCACCGGTTGTGCTTTCAGCGCTTTTACGCCTTCGCTACCGGTTTCAACGGCCAGTGCGACCAGCTCGTCAAAGCTTGGGTTATCATCGCGAGCCATAAAGGTTTCGACCAGCATCGGAACGTTGACGCCAGCGATCACTTCGTAGTTTTCTTTATCAACAACAATGCGGCTCGCCGCGTTGAATGGGCTACCGCCCCAGGTGTCGACAAGGAACAATACGCCTTTGCTGGTATCAAGCTTCGCCAGCTGTGCGGTGTATTTTTCGATTAACGTTTCTGCATTCTCGCCAGGCACGAAATCGATCCAGCCAACATTCTCCTGCTCGCCCAACAGCATTTCTGCCGTTTTCAGCAGTTGCTCTGCTGCCCAACCATGTGTGCCTATTACAATAGCAATCGTCACTTGCTACCTCCTTTTATTATCGTGAGTATCAGTAGGGGCTGATACCATTTGAGCCGATGTCGTAACCGAATCGATTCAGACAAGGGTCAGAGAGATAAACCAATCATTACCGAGAATTATTTTAGACAGTGAAAGAATAATTAATGTGATGAAGATCCGTAATTTAGTTAAAGGGCCGCAATTATTTTGCGGCGTAAAAAATAGTCTTACATTTTGCAAAGACTGGTAAATCTATTCCAATATGTCTTTTTATTTTGCTATGTTAACGCTTCGTTTAATCACACAGGAGTATAGGGCATCAGCCCGAAGTATGGATCGTCACCGACGCCTTTTCGCTTTTACCCGCTTTTGCGGCTCATCTTCCGGCCATGCGCGCCAACTTTTTCTATCGCCAAGTATCGTCTCGCTTAAACATGACATAGCGATGACCCGTCTTGTCTCTCGCTGGAGTGGTTTATGGAACTGTTAATGGACCCGTCGATCTGGGCCGGATTATTGACGCTTGTTGTGCTGGAAATCGTTCTCGGGATTGATAACTTGGTGTTTATCGCCATTCTGGCTGACAAACTGCCGCCAAAACAGCGAGATAAGGCCCGTCTTATCGGTCTATCGCTCGCGCTGGTGATGCGTTTAGGGCTGCTTTCGGTTATCTCATGGCTCGTGACGTTGACCGCGCCGCTGTTTAGCGTCTGGGGACAAAGCTTCTCAGGGCGTGATCTGATCATGCTTATTGGTGGTCTATTCCTGTTGTTTAAAGCAACGACCGAACTGCACGAGCGACTGGAAAACCGCCAGCACGACTCGGGTCACGGCAAAGGCTATTCCAGCTTCTGGGTCGTGGTGATGCAGATTGTGGTGCTTGATGCCGTATTCTCGCTGGATGCGGTCATTACCGCCGTCGGCATGGTTGACCATCTGCCGGTGATGATGGCCGCAGTGGTGATTGCGATGGGTGTGATGCTGCTGGCTTCCAAGCCGCTAACCAACTTCGTCAACCAGCATCCAACGGTGGTGGTGCTGTGTCTGAGCTTCTTGCTGATGATTGGTCTGAGCTTGGTCGCCGAAGGTTTTGGTTTCCATATTCCGAAAGGCTACCTGTACGCCGCGATTGGCTTCTCAATCCTTATCGAACTGTTTAACCAGATTGCGCGTCGGAACTTTATTCGTCATCAATCAACCCAACCGCTGCGTGCGCGTACTGCAGATGCCATCTTGCGCCTGATGGGCAACCGTAAGCCTGCCACCGTGGTCAACGATGAAGGTCAACAGCAGACGGTGCCGGTACCGGAAGGGGCGTTTGCGGAAGAAGAACGCTACATGATTAACGGTGTACTGACGCTGGCTTCGCGTTCGCTGCGCAGCATTATGACGCCACGCGGTGAAATTAGCTGGGTCGATGCTGACCTGAGCGCAGATGAAATTCGTGAGCAGTTGCTGTCATCGCCGCACAGCCTGTTCCCGGTATGCCGAGGCGAACTGGATGAAATCGTCGGCATTGTGCGTGCAAAAGAGCTGCTGATGGCCCTTGAAGCGGGTGAAGACGTGTTGGCGATGGCATCCGCCTCGCCGGCGATTATCGTGCCGGATACGCTGGATCCTATCAAACTGCTGGGGGTTCTGCGCCGTGCTCGCGGCAGCTTCGTTGTGGTCACCAATGAGTTCGGTATGGTGCAGGGCTTGGTCACGCCGCTGGACGTGCTGGAAGCGATTGCCGGTGAATTCCCTGATGCCGATGAAACCCCAGAAATTGTGGTCGACGGTGATGGTTGGTTGGTAAAAGGCTCCACCGACCTGCATGCGCTACAGCAGACGCTGGGTCTGGATAACTTGGTCGATGAAGATAACGATTATGCGACGGTTGCCGGTCTGGTCATCGCGGTGAATGGGCAAATCCCAAGTGCGGGAGATACGGTTGAACTGCCTTCTGTGCAAATCACCGTCACCGAGGCCAACAGCTATCGCGTCGAACAGGTACGCGTGGTTAAGTTGACCTCATCGCACGACGACGAAGAGTAACTTAAATGCGCCATCCGGCGGTTTGCCGGATGGCGCATTCATCACCTAAACTGCACCAGCTTGGCGCTCGGCCATCCAGCGAGGGAAATCCTCCAATGGCATCGGTTGCGAAAACATAAACCCCTGCAGCAGATGAACACCGTGCTGCTGGAGATAACTTGCCTGCTCAGCCGTTTCTACCCCTTCCGCAATCAACTCAATATCGAGACGCTGACCCAGCGCGATGATCATATCGGTCACCGTCGAGTTGACCGCATCCGTTCCTATTGCACCGGTAAATGATTTATCGATCTTCAAAACATCCGGGTGTAGCTTCTCCAACCATGAAAGCGAGCTGTTGCCGGTGCCGAAATCGTCTATGGCCAGTTTCACTTGATGATTACCTAATTCGCTACGCATCGGGTAGTTCACATCAAGCAGTGCATCACGCTCGGTCAACTCTATCGTCAACTGCTGAATCGGATTCATGCTAAACCAGCTTTGCTGTAAATCTCTTAATAGCAGCCCCTGCGCAAAGTGTGGCGCCGTGACGTTAATACCTATCTGAAAATCGGGATTCGGCGGGAATAAGTGCAGTTTTTTCGCCGTTTCGCTAATCACATAGCGGGTGAGGGGAATGATCAAGTTTTGCGTTTCGGCAATCGGGATGAAAACATCCGGGTCAACCCAGCCCACGCGCGGATTATTCCATCTGAGCAATATTTCAACGCCGGTACACTGCTGTATACGCGCATCCATCAGCGGCTGGCAGTAAAGACTGAATTCTTTGCCGGCAATGCCCATGTTGATTTCCCGCGAAAAGCTAAGCCGCCCGGCGGTCGCCAGCCAAGCAATCCAGGTAAACAGGATGCTCATGATAATCGCCAGCGGCAGTTCAGAGTACAGGTTGTACAGCGCCAAGCGTTCTGAACCTGGTGTTAATGCGCTAATGCTAAAGGGAAACAGAGATGAACGACGGGTATAAGTACTGCTGTCCGAATTTATCAGACGCTGCGTTATCCCGGTTTCATGCTGAAAATACTGGCCGCCAACGTTGAGGCTCATACGGCTAATGAGCGGCGGGGAGGATTCAAGAATGATGCTGCTGACCAAATCAATGTTGATTGACGCCAGCACGCCGTCCTGACCATCCGCCGATGCCGGAAACCACTGAACGAGGATCGGCGTGCCCATAATCAACGAATGGTCGATGGTTAATTCCAGTAGCGACTGCGCGTTAGGCAACTTCACCTGAATCGAGTGAATCGGCACATTCCGAGTCCCAAGCGCGCTTGAACAGTAAAGATGACCCGATTTAATCAGCGCAATCGAGCGTACGGTTTGCAGCTTAACCGCTAGTTTGCGCAGCGGGAGATGAATGGCTTCACAAGGTTGGCCTACCAGCGCCAGCATTTCTTCGCGCTGAGTTTGCAGCGGCAGCAGGATTTTATTGAGCCGTTCTACCGAATGGCGGGTGAGGGTATCTATCTGTCGTTGATTTACGCTGCGCTGTGAAATAAATCGGGTTCCGAGCGTGAGGGCAAAAGCGCAGACCGCGACGGTCACACAAACGGCGATTCGCTTACGTAGATATTTCCTGATAATCCATTGTGCGGTTTGCATGTCCAATGCTCAGTGCAAATATATTGATAATGAAAATACCAGTGACGATACAGCAAGTGTAGTGGGAAGCGAAAAATGTGAGAGAAAAGAGGCAAATAAATCACCCACTCGTATTAGGAGTGGGTGAAAAGTTGTATTAGTCGCACTGAACTTTAATAGCCAGACCGCCCCGTGATGTTTCACGATATTTGGCGTTCATGTCTTTACCGGTTTCGTACATCGTCTCGATAACTTTATCCAGTGACACGCGCGGCTCGCTGGTACGACGCATAGCCATACGAGAGGCGTTAATGGCTTTTACCGAGGCAATGGCGTTACGTTCGATGCACGGAACTTGAACCTGGCCGGCAACCGGATCGCAAGTCAGCCCCAGGTTATGCTCCATGCCGATTTCCGCCGCGACGCAAACCTGCTCAGGGCTAGCGCCCAAAAGCTCCGCCAGACCGGCTGCCGCCATCGAGCAGGCTACGCCCACTTCGCCCTGACAGCCGACTTCTGCACCGGAAATCGAGGCGTTCATTTTATACAGCACGCCAATGGCACCCGCCGAAAGGAAGTAGCGAATATAGATTTCTGGGCTAACCGGTTCGATAAAGTGATCGTAGTAGGCCAACACGGCCGGAACGATCCCGCACGCGCCGTTGGTTGGCGCCGTCACCACACGTCCGCCAGCGGCGTTTTCTTCGTTAACCGCCAAGGCGAACATGTTGACCCAGTCAACGACGTTCATCGGATCGTGAGACAACTTATCGCTGGCAACCAGCAGGCGACGCAGCGCGGAAGCGCGGCGCGGTACGCGCAACGGCCCAGGCAAGATGCCTTCGGTATTTATCCCGCGATCGATACAGGCGCGCATGGTTTGCCAGACGTTAGCAAAGTAATCTTCGATTTCTTGCTTGCTGTGCATGGCCAGCTCGTTTTGCATCACCATCCCAGATACCGATAAACCCGACTCTTGGCAGTAGCGAAGAATATCGGTGGCATGGGCAAAGGGATAAGGCACCTCTACGGCATTGCTGGCAGCTTGGCCAAAATGCTCTTCGTCGACGATGAAACCGCCGCCGATGGAATAGTAGGTTTTGCTATAGACCAGCGTTTCGCCAGACCAAGCGTGGATCTGCATGGCATTTTCGTGCAGCGACAGGTTTTCGCTACGAAAACGCATCCCATCGTTTGCCGGGAAATCAACTTCAACACGGCCTTGTGCCAGCAGCAGACGACCGCGCGCTTCAACGTCGCGAATAAACGCCGGAATGGCATCAATATCAACGGTATCCGGCTGGTTGCCCGCCAGACCCATAATGATCGCGATATCGGTATGGTGGCCTTTACCGGTGAGGGACAGTGAACCATAGACGTCAACGGCAACGCGCGTCACGTCATCAATTAGTCCCTTTTCGACCAGGTCATCGACGAACTGTTTGCCAGCCTTCATCGGCCCTACAGTATGGGAAGATGAGGGGCCAATCCCCACCTTAAACATGTCGAATATACTAATCACTTTAACACTCCTGACAGGGTTGCCGCGTCGTTGCGGCAACGATGTAATAACTGCGCATAGTGTATGAGGGAACCTAGAAATCAGCTTAACTATTCACATGAATTTAACTAATGAATAGCCTCGATTTTACTAATGCTGAGAATCAATTGTCAGGTTAAGTATAGTCAGGGTTTCAGGCCCACTTGTAGCGCCAGTTCACGAATAATACCGGCGGTCATTCCCCAGACAAAATAGTGCTGATACCACGACAACCAGACGCGATGAGAATTACCACGCCGATGAATATCGAGCGGATGATAGCGGCCTAAGCGCAACGCTTCAGCGAGCGGCATTTCAAACACCGACGCCACTTCATCTTCGCTGGCGTGATAGTGCAAATCGGGCGGGATGACGCCAAGAACCGGAGTAACTTGAAAACCGGTCACACTATCGACTGGCGGGAGAACGCCGATGATATCGACACACTCCGGAGGGATCGCCACCTCTTCTTGGGCTTCGCGCAGAGCCGCGGCAATCAGCGACGCGTCGCTGCTGTCTACCGCGCCGCCGGGGAAGGCAACTTGACCGGGATGTTTGCGCAAACGGGCAGAACGCTGCGTTAGCAGCAGACCGGGCTGCGGACGGCGCACGATGGGCACCAGTACCGCCGCCTGACGAGCATTTAACGCCGCGCGAGTGGTTTGCGGGCGCAGCAGCTGAAAGCGGGAGAGAAAATCATCCAGATCCAGCGCGTTGACATCCATGGTTATGACTCCAGTTGCGATAAGATACGATTAACTTTATCAAATGTTTCCTGATATTCCGCTTCTTCCTCGCTGTCAGCAACCAGTCCACCGCCTGCCGAACAGTACAGCGTGCCTTTGGTCGCAGTGACGGTTCGGATGGTAATGCTGGTGTCCATATTGCCGCAGGCGCTGAGATAGCCAATGCTACCGCACCAGGCGTTGCGCCGATGTGGCTCCAGCTCGTCGATGATTTCCATTGCCCGCACCTTTGGCGCACCGGTAATAGAACCGCCGGGAAACGCTGCGCGGAGCAGATCGGTGGCATGCAAGTCGGACGGCAAGGTGGCGGTGATGGTGCTCACCAGATGATGAACGGCCGGGAACGGTTCAACCACGAACAGCTCAGGCACCCGTACGCTTCCGGGAACTGCCACGCGGCCGATGTCGTTGCGCATCAGGTCAACAATCATCAGATTTTCTGCACGATCTTTCGCAGAATTGGCCAGCCGACGGGCCTGTTCGGCATCGGCCTTGGGATCGTCCAGCCGTGGCAACGTGCCTTTAATCGGTCGCGTTTGGATCTGCCCCTGCTCAAGCTGAATAAAGCGCTCAGGAGACAGGCTCAGAATGGCTGCGTCCGCAAAGCGTAAAAATGCGCTGAACGGAGCTCGATTGGCGTGGTTAAGATGGACAAAAGCTTGCCACGCATCGCCCTCGTAGCTGGCCTGAAAACGCTGGGCAAGATTGACCTGATAGCAATCCCCACTTTGCAGATAAGCCTGCACCTGGCGGAATTTCTCGCCGTACTGCTGACGGCTCATATTGGATTGCCAGCGCGAGGTGAGGGCAAACGGCACGGTTGCCGAAACCCGCTGCTGCAAAAGCCAGTCGCGCCGTGCGTCAATACTGCCGTGGCTGACCAGCGTAACGACTTGACGTTGATGGTCAACGATAAGCGCCCAATCGTATATCCCCACCGCCATATCCGGTACGGCAATATCGTTTTGCGCCTGTTGCGGCAGCGTCTCAAAGCGTCGTCCGAGATCGTAACCGAACAGCCCAACGGCGCCGCCAATAAACGGCAGTTCGGCAATTGGACTGGTGCTAAGGGAGCTGTTTGCGAGCGCCTCATTCAGCAATGCCATCGGGCAGGCCGTCGAAGCGCTGACCGTGCCATCAGCCGCGCTGATTTCGGTGGTGTCACCGCGGGTGACCAGCGTCGTGCAAGGCTCTGCAACCACGATATCGTAACGGCTGTGTGGATGATCGGCGTAACCTGAATGCAACATCATGGCCCATGGCGAGGCGCTTAACGGGGCAAAATAGTATTCTGCTGCGTCCTGTCGCCAGGGAAGCGTCATGGTTGAAGGGTGTAACATCGTTATTCTGTCCAGCTTGGTCTGCGCTGCCTATGGTGATTATCCGGGCAGCATGGGATAATAAGCGCCCACAATGTAGCAGGAGTCAATGATGTTTGCAGGATTACCTTCATTAAGCCATGAACAGCAGCAGAAAGCCGTTGAACGTATTCAGGAGCTGATGTCTCAGGGCATGGCGAGCGGTCAGGCCATTGCGCTGGTGGCTGAAGAGCTGCGCGCGAACCATACCGGTGAGCGAATCGTTGCCCGTTTTGAGGATGAAGACGAGGACGAGTAAGCCGATGGCGTTCTTGTTCAAACCGCTGCTGCTGGTACTGGCGACAACGCCACTACTGGCGGCAGCCGCTTCCTCCTGCCAACTGACCGACTCGACCCTCACGCTGCAAAGTTATCAGGCCGATCCCCAACGTGAACATATTGCCATGTACTGGCGCCAGCCCAACGGCCAGGACTATGGCTCCCTGCGCGCGCTGCTTGCCGCTATTAACGGCGACGGGCGCGTGAGAATGGCGATGAATGGCGGCATTTACGATAAAGCCTACGCGCCGCTAGGTCTGTACATCGAGAAAGGCCAACAAAAGGTGGCGGTCAATCGCGCATCCGGCGGTGGTAATTTCTTTATTAAGCCCGGCGGCGTGTTCTATCTTCGCGGGCAACAGGCGGGGATCGTCAGTCTGGATAAGCTGAAGTCGACCAAGGGGATGGACTATGCGGTGCAGTCCGGCCCGATGCTGATTGAAAACGGCGTCATTAACTGGCGGCTTAAACCTTCTGCCAGCTCGCGGAAGCTGCGCAACGGGGTAGGCATCACCCAACAGGGAAAGGTGGTGTTTATGCTCAGCAATCGTGAAACCAATTTTTATGATTTCGCCTGCTATGCCAAAACACGGTTGAACGTGCGTCAGATGCTTTATCTCGATGGCACCATCTCTAAGATGTACCAGCAGGGAGGCAGCATTCCCTGGCAGTACCATCCGTTTGTCTCGATGATCACCGTTGAAAAACGCTAAAGACGCCTCCCGCTGCCGGAAGGCGTGGTCTTAGTTAATCACGTCCGGTTGCTGTTCCGGGTCATCGTACAGCGTCACATGGGTCACATTTTCACCGCGCCAGAATGAAAGCTGGGTGCCAATCGGCGTGTGGTGGACGCTGACTTCAGTCAACGGCGCTGACTTCGCCAGATCCCACAGACAAACAAAGCGCGCCTGCGGTAAATGGTTGCGCAACACCAGATAGTTAAGGTCACTTATTGCTGGGTTATCCGGCGCCAACCCTTGCCACAATTCACCATCACCCGCTAGCCACAGCGCCACGGTCTCCTCACCGCGAGTAAAGTGACGTGGCTGACAACCATGAAGCGGCGTCATGGTGGAGCCTGTCATGTGCTGAAGTGGCCCGCTAAGCGAGAAGGGTTGAGCTGTTCCGCTCTGGTCCAGCGCCTGTGCCGCCAGATGCAGCGTCCAGTCAAGCTGCTGACGATGTGGGTTTACCACCGTCGACAGATCGATTAGCACATCCTCCAGCCACAGCAGCCGACGGCGAAAACGAATGTCCTGCCATGACTGGGTGTCCCACTCCACTCGCGTATGGCTATTGAGCTGTGGCGCAGGTTGACTCCAATCGACTTGGGTATCCAGCCAGAGATAGTCGTCGCCCATATGCCAGCCCAGCACTTGGGGATTTGCTGGAGGCTGGTTGCTCTGATTGACCGCCAGCGTATTGTGGGTAGCGCTGTTCTTGTAGTAGTCATAGTGCATTTTGGCGCCATAACCGGTCGTGCCCAAGTCCGGTAGCAGCCAGCCGTCGCGCTGCCACAGCATCAAACCTAGCCGGTCGTAGTGATCGTGCTCGCCGCCCCAGGGGCTGTGCTTAATCAGCAGTGCCTGCTGTTGCTGCGGTTTTCGCCAAAGGGTAATCCCCGCACCTGGTGCAAACAGCGACTGACGGGGGATCAGCTCAATTGGGGTTTCCGGCAACGGCTGGTCGCGCCAAAGTAGCGTTTCACGTTCATCGGGGTGCGCTTCGGTGAACTGCAGAACGGCGGCGTATAACGGATCACGCCAGATAAACCAGGCAAACTCATACAGATCCCGATGGTGGAGTTTTTCCTGCCCAGCAAGACAGTCGTTCAGGCGTGGGAAGGTGCCGTCCGGCAGCAGCAAAGAGAGCGGGAAGCTCAGCATCGGCTGGTACCATGGCCCATCAATCAGGCTCCAGCGCGTGCCGTGCGCCAACTTCTCAAAGGCAAAGAAACCCTGAAGCGCGTAATAGTGATAATGCACTGAGCCTTCAAACCACAATCCTTCCGCCAGTAGCCCATTCTCCAACTGCCAGCGCAGACCGTACGGCTGATAAACGGCAAATTCCAGCAGCTCCTCATCGTCGAGTACAAAACCCAGCACGCCCAGCGCGGCGCTGATTTTCACTTCATGATTATGAATTTGCGGGCTGCGGTGCTCGCGCAAAAAACGCGCCGCACAGCGCAGCAGATTATCGCTGATGTGCTGCTGTTCAGCCGGAGTCAACGCACCACGAATAAAGTCATAACCCAATGCCATATCCAAAATGCAGTTGGCTTCACACAGGGTTTGGGCATTCATTTTGCCCGGCCCGTTGTGTGGGATGTCGCCGTGGACTTCATAATCCGGATAGACGTCGGCATATCCCAACAATAACGTGCGGACTTTATCGCGATAGACCGATTCGCCGGTCAACTGCCATAGCAGCCCTAACTGCTGGCAGGCGCTGGCGTTGCGCCCGTTCATCTCGCGCCACCAAGCGCCATCCCACGGCTCGCCGCTAAAAATCTCGCCGTCGATAGGACAAGCGTGCTGGTGCGGGGAATCCGCCTCCCACGTCAATCGCACGCCATGGTGCGGACAAAAATAGTAGAGATTCCAGCTGGCAATCCCGGTTTGCGGGATGCGTACTTCGGCATCCAGCAAGGGTTGTGCATTCTTCACGAGCTGTTCAATCAGACCGTTATTGCCGGCTGCACGTCTGGCAATGTCGGGCCATAGCCCAGAAAATTGTTTCATCAGTGGTTATCCTTGACCTCTGCTGATGTGGAAAGCGGGGCAATAAGCGTGGTGATATCATCGGGATATTTTGCACGCAGCCATTTGGCTTTTTCTTGGAATAATGGATCGTTTGGCCAAGCGTGGGCGGCGGAGGCCACGTTGCGCAGGGCTTTTTTATCATCCATTTTGTCGAGGTCTTTCCACGGCCATGGCGTATCGCTATTGATAAATCCAGCGATGTACTGATAGCCCTTGCGCAGGCTATGGTCGTCGAGGGTGAAGTTCCAGATATCGACGCCTGCTTTCTCGCCTAAACGTCCGAGCCGGTTGTAGGCTTCAAGATTGAAGTTGCTGTAGTGCCATGGGCGAGTACGCTCAAGCTCCGCCATCTGACGGCCTTCGAGGTCAAATTGCCCGGCGATGCGTCGCAGTTGGGTTATCTGTAAACGTTTTTTCGCCTCGTCGTTTTTACCGCTGAACAGGGCAAAGGTCGCGGCCTGCATATCGAAATAAGTGCCGTGGTTATTGTGCCAATTTTCCTCTTCAAATCCGTTCTGGCTGGTGGTCATCCAGTGATAAAACTCACCGAACCACTGCTTGAGTTCGCCTTGCTCTTTATCACTCAACGCGCCGGAAGATTGCAGCAGGGCAATGGCGTCCACCACATCAACCAGTGCTCGGCTGTCGATGATGCCAATACCGCGACCGGTGTTAATCCCCGGGATGGCTTGGGCGTATTGGAGATTTGGCGTCATGCGGGTTTCTGGATTAAGGAACCAGCTTTTAAGCTGCTCGGCGGCCTTTTGCGCGTAGCGGCTATCGTCTGAGAAGTACCAAGCCAGCGCCAGCGTAGAGACATCATTGCTCATTTTCACCAGTCGATTTTTATCGGTGGCATCGCTATTGGCGTCCGGGTTGGTTTGTCCATCCTTACGAACATACGGCAGTCCGTCTTTGGTTTCCGGGTTTGGCCACCAGTAAGGCGGGAAGCTGTAATAGTCATGCTTATTACCGCTGGCAGCGACCAGCGTTTTATCCATGACGGAAAACAGCGGGTGCTTTAAGGCCAGATCCGCTTTTTTCAGCAGCGCGCTTTGTGCCTGCACAAAAAGGGGGTCTTTGGCAGCGATCTGCTGGCGGCTAAACGCTAAATCTTTGCCATCGAGCGTATATGGCTCGGCGGCATACAGAGATGTGCTTAAGCCAGAACACAGTAAAGCAAGGCCTAATAATCCTCGGCGAGGTATTGAGTTCATAGTGATAACCCTTCTACAAATATGAGAAAAGATAACAACAGAATTATACCTGCCGCGTATTTAAGAGGCATAAGAGACAGGCGGTTTAATTAAAAATAAAGTATTTATGAAAGCGATGCCGTGCAGTGTAAAAGACAAAGTGATTTTTTTTGTGATGGTCATCATATTTATTGAGATGGTTAAAAAATGACGCTTTTAATGCAATGCGAATCACAGATTTCAGTGTTTTTCTGTTTTTGTTGATTAATTAAACAAAAATAATAAAAATTTAACTTGTTGATAATTATAAGTTTTAACTTACAGTCACTTTTTTTGTCACTTTGCGGTGTGATCTAATTCAACTTTTTTGTTTTTGAAATAGGATTTCTTTTTTGTGTGGTTGTATTGAAAAATATATTTCTATTTAATGTTGGAAAATAAATTTCTACGCATGTTGTATTAATAACCAAATGCTTTATTTAGACCGTGGAAATGCATTTGTTGCGAATTTAATTACCTTTGTGCCCTACAATAAAGGATATGCGATCATGTCTACGAATAAATTGCGTTCAATATTACTGGTTTCCGCTCTGGGACTTGGCGTTGGGCAAAGCTTCGCCGCCACGACCCTTAACGTTTGGATCCGCGCAAGCAACGATTCCAAGAATATTTACAAGGAAGAGGCGGAGAAGTTCGAGGAGAAAACCGGGATCAAAATCGAGTATTTCAACGCCACCACCGATTTTGAGCAGCGCCTGGCGCGGGCGACGGCCGGTAACGCCTTACCGGATTTGATCTTTAACGATGCCGCCTCGCTGGGACAATTTATTCAGCTAGGCATTGCGCAAGAGATTGACCCGAAAGCCATAAGCGGCGGTGACAATATTTATCCAACCGCGTGGAACAGCACCCGTTACATCGACGGCAAATACTATGGCGTGCCAACCTCCGCGCAGACCTTCGCGCTGTTCGTGCGCAAAGATTGGCGTGAGAAGCTCGGCCTGCCGCTGCCAAAAAGCTGGGACGATATCCAGACGCTGGCGAAAGCCTTCACTACCCAAGATCCGGACGGCAACGGTAAAAATGATACCTACGGCTTTATCGTGCCGGCCTCAACCACTCGCGGCTATGCCAGTTGGTTTATGAGCAGCTTTATCTGGCAGGCGGGCGGCGATTTTGTGAAGGACAACAACGGCAAATTCAGCGCCACGCTCGATACGCCGGAAGTCGCCCAAGCGATGACCTTCATGCGCACCATGATGTGCGAAAAAGTGACCCAGCCTGGCGCAATTAACGCCACCACCGCTGACGTTATTCCTTCCTTCCGTTCCGGCCAAAGCGGCATGTTCTTCAGTGGCCCATACCACATTGCGCTGTTTGATAAAGATCCAGGCAAAGACAAGTATGACGTGGTGCCGGTCGTGGGGCCAAAAGGGGAAGCTACTCTCGCCGAAGGCACCACGGTCTTTATGATGAAAAGCAGCAAGCAGAAAGAAGCCGCGCAAAAATTCATCGAATTCATGATTTCTCAGGAAGGCCAAGAAATTGGTATGGGCAAAGGCAGCAAGCACATGCCGGTGGTCCGTCTGCCGGTGAACAAAAGCGTCGATGTGAAAGCAGTTTATCAGGATACGCGCTGGGAAACCTTTGCTCAGTTGTACAACGAACAGGGACGCTACGTGCCGCAAATTCCTAACTGGACGCCGGTGCGTCAGGTTGCCGCCGATGGCTTTAACCGTATTTTTGCCGACTGCAACAGCGATATTCGCGCCGAGCTGAAGACCATCGATGGCAAGGTGAACGCCGAGCTGGAAAAACAAAATGTGCTGGATAAGTGAGGAACTGAGTTATGACGCTGCATGAGACGAAGTCCTCGCCGCTAAAGCAAGCCGCTTCGCCTGACGCTACCGGATGGCTAACGTCAAAACGTAAACGGGCGCTCATTCCGTGGCTATTTTTGGCCCCGGCGTTAATTATTTTTAGCTGGTTTAAGTTCATCCCGATGATTCAGGGTCTGGTGATGAGCTTCTACAAAGTTAATTTTAATCAGCCCGATGAATGGGTTGGCTTTGCCAACTTCACCCGCGCATTCGCCGACGTAGAGTTGCATGCGGCGGTGGTTAACACCCTGCTGTACGTGCTGGTGACCATGTTTGCCGCGGCAATCTTGGCCTTTTTCCTCGCCATGCTGCTGGAAGGCCCGGCGCGCCATCTGCGCTTTATCCGTACCGCCATCTTTTTACCGGCGGTCACCAGTGCGGCCATTGTCGCGGAAATGTGGCGCATCCTGTTCAACCCAACACCAAACGGGGTGATGAACCATATCCTCAGCTGGTTTGGCGTGGCCGATCAGGGCTTTCTTGCCAGCTCCGATCAGGCGCTGTGGGTGATTATGCTACTGCATATCTGGAAAGCGGTGCCTTACAACATGGTGATTTTCATCGCCGGTCTGGCGGGCATTAGCCGGGATCTGTACGACGCGTCAAACGTCGACGGGGCCAACTGGTGGAACCGCCTGCGCTACGTCACGTTGCCTGGAATGATCCCGGCGCTGTCGGTGGTGCTGATGCTCTCCTTTATCCGCGGATTCCGCGTGTTTGCTGAGGTGTATGCAACGACCGGCGGTGGGCCGTCTAACTCTACCGAAATGGTAATGACCCACATCTATAAACTGGGTTTCGAGCAGTTTGACTATGGCTACGCCTCGGCGGTGTCGTTCCTGCTGTTCACCTTTACCGTGCTCTTAACCATCTGTCATTTGACGCTGAAAAAACGTATCGCACGTTACTAAGGAGCCGTGATGTTAAGTAAACGTTGGGATACTGCAGGGCGCTGGTGCATCTACGCGCTGCTGCTGATTGTTTTCGTGGGGCCTTTCTGGGGCATTGTCGCCACCGCCTTTAGCGGCGCACCGGTAAAACCGGGCGAACTTCTGGCCTGGCCGAACCAATTCTCGTTTGAGAACTTTATTTTCGCTTGGATGGATATCGGCGTCTGGCAGTACCTGCTGAACTCGATTCTGGTGGTGTTCTTTGGCACCGTGCTGCAGGTGTCGGTCAGTGCGCTGGCGGCCTACGCGCTGGCACGTAAAAAGTTCCGCGGCGTGGCGTTGGTGAGTCTGGTGATTTTATCCACCATGATGCTGCCTGAAGAGGTCATCGCCATCCCGCTGTACATGATTATTAACTGGCGGCTGCCGTTTATCGACGCCTCGCTATACAACAGCTACCTCGGGATGATTTTACCGGTGGTGGGCTGGGCGTTCTCCATCTTCGTGTTGACCGAATTTATGTCGGCGATTCCGAAAGAGCTGGAAGAGGCGGCGCGCATTGACGGCGCTAACGAGTGGCAAATTTTCTTCCACGTCATTCTCCCGCTGGTGAAACCAGCGCTGGGCACGGTGGTGACTTTCGGCTTCATCATGATTTGGGACCAGTATCTGTTGCCGCTGATTGTGGTCAACCAAGATAGCCTGAACACCATCCCGGTGATCCTCGGCACGCTGCGTACCGATGAGAGCATCACGCCGAATATCTTTATCGCCATTACGCTACTGGCGATGCTGCCAAGCATCATCGTCTATCTGGGTCTGCAAAAACATTTCAACCGCGGGATCATGTCCGGCGCGGTCAAAGGATAAGGAGTTACCGATGGGATCTGTTGTATTAAATAGCGTGCGTAAATCATACGGTGATGCGCATGTCATTAAAGATGTGTCGCTGACTATCCCGGACGGTGAATTCTGCGTCCTTGTTGGCCCGAGTGGCTGCGGTAAATCGACGCTGCTGCGCATGATTGCCGGGCTGGAGGAGATTTCCGCTGGCGAAGTGCATATTAACGAACGCAATGTTACCGAGGTTGAACCGAAGCTGCGTGATATCGCGATGGTGTTCCAGAGCTACGCGCTGTATCCGCAGATGACGGTGCGCGAAAACATGGGCTTTGCCTTGAAGATGGCGCGTCTACCGAAAGCGGATATCAACCACAAGGTCAATGAAGCGGCGGCCTTGCTGGGACTGGAACCGCTGCTGGAGCGTCTGCCAAAAGATCTCTCCGGCGGTCAGCGCCAGCGTGTTGCGATGGGGCGCGCCATTGTGCGTAAGCCGCAGGTGTTCTTGTTTGATGAACCGCTGTCGAACCTTGACGCCAAGCTGCGTACCCAGGTGCGTGGAGAAATTCGTGAACTGCATCGCCGGTTGAAAACGACGTCGGTGTACGTGACCCACGATCAGATTGAAGCGATGACCATGGGGCAGATGATTGTGGTGCTGCGCGATGGGCGTATTGAGCAGGCGGGCACTCCGCTGGATCTGTACGACCGGCCCGCCAACCTGTTTGTCGCCGGGTTTATCGGCTCACCGGAAATCAACCAGTTGCCGGGAGAAGTGGTGCTCAGCGCCACTGCGACCAGCCTGCGTTTGAAAGACGGCTCGCTGTTAGCGCTGCCGCCAGGACTGCAGGTCAAAGATGGGCAACAGGTGGTTTACGCCATTCGCCCGGAACAGGTCAACGTGGTGCACGAAGCACGTGATGACGCACTGGCGGCGAAGGTAACAGCGGTGGAGAATACCGGCTCGGATATGCAGTTGTTCTGCGATACCGGCGGCGGCGCGTTCACCTCGGTGTTCAAACAGCGACTGGCGGTGAAAGAGGGCGACAACATCTGGCTACAGCCAAAGCTTTCCGGCGTGCACGTCTTTGATGCGCAAAGCGGTCAGCGCATTGTGTGCGGGGAGGAATAATAAGGTGGCGATGAAGCTGTACACCCTTGATGAAACCTGTCTGGAAAATGCCCGCGCGGGCTTAAAGCAGCCGTTTTCTCCGTTACAGCTTGCGTTAAGCAAGCTGGTGGGAGAGGCCGACGTACTAAGACGCGAACCGCCGGAAAGCGTGGTACATAAGAAACTGCGTCCGGCGAGCGGCGACGCGCACGATTATTACAGTCTCGGCACCTATTGGTGGCCGAACCCGCGGCGGCCCAACGGGCTGCCCTATATTCGCCGCGATGGGCATATCAACCCGCAGTGCGAAAACAACGACACCGACACTTCGCGCATTATCCGCATGTGCGAGCGCTGCCTGACGCTGGGGCTGGCATGGTATTTCACCGGTCAGCGACAGTATGCACAGGCCGCCGCGCAGCAAATTCGCTGCTGGTTCCTTGATGCGGACACGCGAATGAACCCGCATCTGAACTATGGTCAGGCGATCCCGGGGATTGTTTCCGGGCGCGGCACCGGGTTAATCGACACCCGCCTACTGTGGATGGTGGTGGATACCATCGGGTTGATTAACGCCGCCAGCGTGCTGGATACCGACGACATCATTGGCCTGCACCAGTGGTTCCGCGACTTTAACCACTGGATGTACTACAGCGAAATTGGTCATTCCGAATACGTTTGGCACAATAACCACGGTACTTGGTACGATGCCCAGCGCACGGTTAACGCGCTGTTCTATGGCGATAAAGGGCTGGCGGCGCGGATTATCGAGCAGGGGATCACCCAGCGAATGGCGGCGCAAATCGATCAGGACGGCAAGCAGACGATGGAGTTGGAACGCACCATACCGTTCCACTACTCGTTGTTTAACCTTGAGGCGCACCTGCTCTTGAACCGCTACGCCGAGCACGTCGAATTTGATCGCTGGAATACCATCCGCGACGGGCGGGGCGTGAAGCAGGGGATTGATTATCTTGTGCCGTTTGTTCGCGAACCGGATCTGTGGCCGTACAGTGATTTGCAGGGGATTGTCTGGGATAGCGCGCTGCGCGTGCTGCTGCAGTCGGCACGCGGTTATGCGAAGCAGGGGGGAAGCTATCGTGATGTGTTGAAATGTCTGCCGCAGGAGACGTTGCAACTAAAAGAACAGCTAATGTGGTGCCCCGGATCGTAGGCCTGATAAGCGCAGCGCCATCAGGCAATTGATGTGGTGCCCCGGATTGTAGGCCTGATAAGCACAGCGCCATCAGGCATTAGGCGCACGTTGCCGGATGGCGGCGTGCCGCCTTATCCGGCCTACAGATACCGATTACACCGCGGCAATAATTTTAATCTCAACTTTATAACGCGGGTTCATCAGCTTTGCCTGCACCGTGCAGCGCACCGGCGCATGGCCCGCGACTACCCACGCATCCCACGCTTTGTTCATCGCAGCGAAATCTTCGCCGTTTGGCAAAAAGATAGTGGCGTCGAGAATACGCGACTTACTGCTGCCTTGTTTTTCCAGCACCGCATCAATCTGCGCCAAGGTATTAGCCGTTTGCTCAAAGGCATCCGCATCGAGATTTTCCGGCACCCCGGTGTAGTACAAGGTGTTGTTGTGAATCACTACATCGGACCAGCGCGCTTCGGCATCAATACGTACAATCGTCATTTCAATTTCCTTTTTAACATCACGTAATCGCGCTAAGACTGCCACATTGTCGACGCCGCGTCACGACTTCGGCTGGCATAAGCGGGGTTGGCCTGACATAATCACTGGCAATATTTCCAGGGGGTAACGTGACGGACGATTTTGCAGCAGACGGCCAGCTAGCGCAGGCGATAACCGGCTTTAAACCGCGTGAACCGCAGCGCCAGATGGCGCACGCCGTCATGAAGGCGATTGTCGAAGGTCAGCCGCTGGTGGTTGAAGCCGGGACGGGAACCGGTAAAACTTACGCTTATCTGGCGCCTGCGCTGCGGGCGAACAAAAAAGTTATTATCTCAACCGGCTCAAAAGCGCTGCAAGACCAGCTTTATAGCCGCGACCTGCCGACCGTTGCCAAAGCCTTGAGCTATGCCGGCAAACTGGCGCTGCTCAAAGGACGCTCGAACTATCTATGCATCGAACGCCTAGAACAACAGGCGCTGGCGGGCGGTGATTTGCCGGTGCAGACGCTAAGCGATGTCATTATGCTGCGTAGTTGGGCAAACCATACGCTCGATGGCGATATCAGTACCTGCGCCAGCGTCGCGGAAGATGCGGTGGTGTGGCCGCTGGTGACCAGTACCAACGACAACTGCCTTGGCAGCGACTGCCCGCAGTATCAGGAATGCTTCGTCGTTAAAGCGCGTAAAAAAGCGATGGATGCCGACGTGGTGGTGGTTAACCATCACTTGTTCCTTGCTGACATGGTGGTGAAAGAGAGTGGTTTCGGTGAGCTTATCCCGGAGGCCGAGGTGATGATCTTCGATGAAGCCCATCAGTTGCCGGATATTGCCAGCCAATATTTTGGCCAGTCGCTCTCCAGCCGCCAACTATTGGATCTGGCAAAAGATGTCACCATTGCCTACCGCACCGAACTCAAAGATACCCAGCAACTGCAAAAATGCGCCGACCGACTGGCCCAGGCGACGCAGGATTTCCGCTTGCAGGTGGGCGATCCTGGCTATCGTGGCAATTTGCGCGAACTGTTGGCCGATAACAACGTCCAGCGCGCGCTGCTGCTGCTCGACGATGCGCTGGAGCTTTGCTACGACGTGGCAAAGCTTTCGCTCGGCCGCTCGGCGCTGCTCGACGTGGCATTTGAACGCGCGACGGTGTACCGGGCGCGGTTGAAGCGCTTAAAAGAGATCAACACGCCAGGCTTTAGCTACTGGTATGAATGTAATTCCCGTCACTTTACGCTGGCGCTTACGCCGCTGACGGTGGCGGATAAATTTAAAGAAGTGATGGCAGCAAAACCGGGCAGTTGGATCTTCACCTCCGCAACGCTGTCGGTAAACGATGATTTGCACCACTTTACCGAGCGGCTGGGGATTGAAAACGCCGAGTCGATGCTGCTGCCAAGCCCGTTTGACTATGCAACCCAGGCATTGCTCTGTGTGCCGCGCAATCTGCCGCTGCCAAATCAACCCGGCGCCGCACGTCATCTGGCGGCGATGCTTCGGCCGCTGATTGAAGCCAACAACGGCCGCTGCTTTATGTTATGCACCTCGCACGCCATGATGCGCGATCTTGCTGAACAGTTCCGCGCGACCATGACCCTGCCGGTGTTGCTGCAAGGCGAAACCAGTAAAGGACAGCTTTTGCAGCAGTTTGTGAGTGCCGGTAACGCGCTGCTGGTGGCAACCAGCAGTTTTTGGGAAGGGGTTGATGTACGTGGTGATGCGCTGTCGTTGGTCATCATCGACAAACTGCCGTTCACCTCGCCGGACGATCCGCTGCTGAAAGCGCGAATGGAAGACTGCCGCCTGCGCGGTGGCGATCCTTTCGACGACGTGCAGCTACCTGATGCCGTCATCACCTTAAAGCAGGGGGTGGGGCGTTTGATTCGTGACGTCACCGATCGCGGCGTGCTGGTTATCTGCGACAACCGCCTGGTGATGCGTCCCTACGGCGCGACGTTCCTTGCCAGCCTGCCACCCGCACCGCGCACCCGCGATATTCGTCGGGCGGTACGCTTTCTTGCGGTGCCATCAACGCGGTAATGCGTGACAAAGTGTGATAAGATGCGCGCCATTTTATTGATCCGTAACTGCGAGAGCGCGACTAACCATGCGAATTCTGGCTATCGATACCGCCACAGAAGCCTGTTCGGCTGCGCTGTGGAATGATGCGAACACCTGTGCCCACTTCGAGCTTTGTCCTCGGGAACATACCCAACGTATTCTGCCGATTGTGCAGGATATCCTCACTGAGGGCGGCGTAGGCCTGCACGACCTCGATGCGCTGGCCTTTGGCCGTGGGCCGGGCAGCTTCACCGGCGTGCGTATCGGCATTGGTATCGCGCAGGGGCTGGCGCTTGGCGCCGAGCTGCCGATGATTGGCGTTTCCACGCTGGCGACCATGGCGCAGGGCGCATGGCGCAAGCAGGGCGCATCCCGCGTTCTTGCGGCCATTGATGCGCGTATGGGTGAAGTGTATTGGGCTGAATATCAGCGTGATGCGCAGGGTGTCTGGCACGGTGAAGCGACCGAAGCCGTACTCAAGCCGGAAGCGGTGCAGCAGCGTCTTGCCGAGCTTGACGGCGAGTGGGCAACCGTGGGCACCGGCTGGGCCGCTTGGCCGGATATGACTCAGGGAGCGAACGTTCAGCTCATCGACGGCGATGTGCTGTTGCCGGAAGCCGAAGATATGCTGCCGATCGCCTGCTATTTGCTGGCGCAGGGCAAAACGGTCGCCGTAGACAAAGCTGAACCCGTTTATTTACGAAATGAAGTGGCGTGGAAGAAACTTCCGGGCCGTGAATGACTCTAACTGGATGAATATTGAGACCAGGAGCAGCATCATGGCAGGTAAAAAATGTGTCATTCGGGGGGCTATCGCCGGACTTATCGCGCTAGCGTTAAGCGGTTGCGTCACCGTGCCTGATGCCATTCAGGGCACTAGCCCAACGCCGCAGCAGGATCTCGTCCGCGTAATGGCGGCACCGCAGCTGTATGTCGGCCAAGAATCGCGCTTTGGCGGCACGGTGGTCGGGATTGAAAACCAGCAGGGACATACCCGTCTGGAGATAGCCACTGTTCCGCTGGACAGCGGAGCACGGCCAACGCTCGGTGAGGCCTCTCGTGGGCGCATCTATGCCGATGTGAACGGTTTCCTCGACCCGGTAGATTTCCGCGGACAGCTGGTGACGGTGGTCGGCCCTATTGTCGGGACGCTGGAAGGGAAGGTGGGCACCACCAAATATACCTTCCTGCATCTTCAGGCGACGGGCTATAAGCGCTGGCACGTGGCCCAGCAGGTGGTGATGCCACCTCAGCCACTCGATCCTTGGGCCTTTGGTCCTCGTCCTTGGAACTACGGTTATGGCGGCTGGGGATGGTATAACCCAGGTCCTGCAGAAGTACGGAACGTCGTAACTGAGTAACAACAGAAGTCATACAGACAAAAAAGAAACAGCGGCTTGTCCGCTGTTTCTTCGTTGTAATGGATATAAAAAAAATAAAGAGTGACGTGCTTCGCAACCTTAATTTCGAGTAATTCTTAAACTGGTACGCTGAGTTAATATTATGTTAACGAAAGTTTGCCGATTGGGGTTGTGATGACGACAAATACGTATTTTAGAGGTGATGCTTTGAATAAGGTTTGGCTCAACCGTTACCCTGCCGATGTCCCGGCAGAGATTAACCCTGACCGCTATCAATCCTTGGTGGAACTGTTTGAACAGGCTACAACCCGCTTTGCGGATCAGCCAGGCTTCGTCAACATGGGCGAAGTGATGACCTTCCGTAAGCTAGAGGAGCGCAGCCGCGCCTTCGCAGCCTATCTCCAGCAGGGGCTTGGGCTAAAGCAGGGTGACCGCGTCGCGCTGATGATGCCTAACTTGCTGCAGTATCCGGTTGCGCTGTTCGGTATCCTGCGTGCCGGGATGATCGTGGTTAACGTGAACCCGCTCTACACCCCACGCGAGCTGGAACACCAGCTAAACGATAGCGGCGCTCAAGCAATTGTTATCGTCTCAAACTTTGCCCATACCTTAGAAAAGGTCGTGGCCCAGACCTCGGTAAAGCACGTTATTTTGACCCGTATGGGCGATCAGCTTTCCACCGCCAAAGGGACGTTGGTGAACTTCGTCGTGAAGTACATTAAACGCCTAGTGCCGAAATACCATTTGCCTGATGCCATCTCTTTCCGCCGTGCGCTGCATTCCGGCTACCGTTTGCAGTACGTAAAACCGGTGGTGAAGGCTGACGATATTGCCTTCCTACAATATACCGGTGGCACCACTGGCGTGGCTAAAGGTGCAATGCTGACTCACCGCAACATGCTGGCCAACCTCGAGCAGGTGAAGGCGACCTACGGGCCGCTGCTGCATGAAGGCAAAGAAGTGGTGATCACCGCGCTACCGCTGTATCACATCTTCGCCCTCACCATGAACTGCCTGCTGTTTATCGAGCTTGGCGGAAAAAATATTCTGATAACCAACCCGCGTGATATTCCGGGGCTGGTGAAAGAGTTAGCGAAATACCCATTCACCGCGATGACCGGGGTGAATACGCTGTTCAATGCGTTGCTGAATAACAAAGAGTTCCAGCAGCTTGATTTCTCTACCCTTAATCTGTCTGCAGGTGGCGGGATGCCCGTTAACCACTCGGTGGCTGAACGTTGGGTGAAGTTGACCGGACAATATCTGCTTGAAGGCTACGGCCTGACCGAATGTGCGCCGCTGGTCAGCGTGAACCCGCACGATATCGACTATCACAGCGGCAGCATTGGGCTGCCGGTGCCTTCTACCGACGTGAAGCTGGTGGATGATGACGATAATGAAGTTGCTGCGGGTGAACCTGGCGAACTGTGTGTCAGAGGACCGCAGGTGATGGAAGGCTATTGGCAGCGTCCGGATGCGACCGAAGAAATCATGAAAAACGGCTGGCTGCATACCGGTGATATCGCGGTGATGGACGAAGAAGGTTTCCTACGTATCGTTGACCGTAAAAAAGATATGATTCTGGTGTCCGGTTTTAACGTCTACCCGAATGAAATTGAAGACGTAGTGATGCAGCACTCCGGCGTGCTGGAAGTGGCGGCGGTGGGCGTACCGTCCGGTAACAGCGGTGAAGCGGTGAAAATTTTCGTGGTGAAAAAAGAAGCCAGCCTGACCGAAGATGCGCTGATCACTTTCTGTCGTCGTCAGCTTACCGGCTACAAAGTGCCGAAGCTGGTCGAATTCCGCGATGAGCTGCCGAAGTCGAACGTGGGTAAAATATTACGACGAGAATTACGTGACGAAGCCCGTGCCAAAGTGGACAATAAGGGATAAGCCACGAGTCATGATGCCTAACGCCAGCTCTGCTGGCGTTTTTTTTGGCAAAAAATAAGAGAGTACGATTTGAACTATCAGATGATCACCACCAACGACGCGCTCAGCACTCTGTGCGACGCGGTTCGTCACACTACCGCCGTGGCGCTGGATACCGAGTTTGTCCGTACCCGCACCTACTATCCGCAACTGGGGCTGATCCAGCTTTTTGATGGCGAACGGACGGCGCTGATTGATCCTCTGGCTATTACCGACTGGTCGCCGCTGCAGGCGATTTTGCAGGACCGCAATATCACTAAATACCTGCACGCCGGTAGCGAAGATTTAGAAGTCTTTATGAACACCTTTGGTTCGATGCCGCAGCCGCTCATCGACACCCAAGTGCTGGCTGCTTTCTGTGGTCGCCCAATGTCTTGGGGATTTGCGGCAATGGTCGCTGAATATTCCGGCGTTGAGCTGGATAAGAGCGAATCCCGCACGGATTGGCTGGCGCGTCCGCTGACCGAGCGTCAGTGTGAATATGCCGCCGCTGATGTCTGGTATCTGTTGCCGATTGCCCACAAGCTGATGGCGGAGACCGAGCAAGCAGGGCGTCTGGCGTGGGCATTGAACGAATGCCAACTGATGCAACAGCGTCGTCAGGAAGTGACCGACCCGAGCGACGCATGGCGTGATATTACCAACGCTTGGCAACTGCGCACCCGCCAATTGGCCTGCCTGCAACTGCTGGCAGACTGGCGCTTACGTAAGGCGCGTGAGCGCGACCTGGCGGTGAACTTTGTGGTGCGTGAAGAGCATTTGTGGAGTGTGGCGCGCTATATGCCAGGGAGCCTCGGTGAACTTGATAGCCTTGGGCTGTCGGGCAGTGAGATTCGTTTCCACGGTAAAACGCTGTTGAGCCTTGTAGAGAAGGCGCAGGCGCTACCGGAAGCGTCGCTGCCGGAACCGCTGTTGAATCTGATGGATATGCCCGGCTACCGTAAGGCGTTTAAGGAGATCAAAGCGCTGGTGCAGGAAGTGGGGCAGGAGCACGGCGTCAGTGCTGAAATGCTGGCATCCCGTCGCCAGATTAACCAGTTGCTCAACTGGCACTGGCAACTGAAACCTCGCGCAACCGCACCGGAGATGATCTCCGGCTGGCGCGGCGAACTGCTGACGGCGCGTCTGGACGCGCTGCTGGCGCAGTATCCGCGCTAAGGCGCACGGTTTGCCTGATGGCGCTTTGCTTATCAGGCCTACGCCCACCGATGTAGGCCGGGTAAGGCGCAGCCGCCACCCGGCAAAGTCCGCCATCGTCTAGCAGACACAAAAAAGGCGCTATCACTAGCGCCTTTTTTTATCTCACCAGAATCAGGATTTTGACTCTTCAGCTTCCGGCAAGGTGACGTTGAGTTCCAGAATCGAAATATCCCCGTCTTTTTGCTCCAGCTGCACCGTGACCATTTCCGGGTCAATTTGCACGTAACGGCAAATCACTTCCAGAATATCCTTCCTTAACTGCGGCAGATAGTGCGGTTCTGCATCGCTGCGGCGGCGTTCCGCGACAATGATTTGCAGACGTTCTTTAGCAATGTTGGCGGTATGCTTTTTCCGTGAGAGAAAAAAGTCGAGTAATGCCATGATTTATCCTCCGAACAGGCGTTTGAGGAAACCTTTCTTCTCTTCTTCAACGAAGCGGAAAGGACGTTCTTCTCCCAACAGACGATCTACGGTATCAGCATAGGCTTTGCCTGCATCAGATACCTCATCCAGAATGACCGGCTCGCCCTGGTTGGAGGCGCGCAGTACGGACTGATCTTCTGGGATCACACCGACCAGTTTAATGCGCAGGATTTCCAGCACATCTTCCATGCTCAGCATATCGCCTTTGTTCACGCGGCCTGGGTTATAGCGCGTCAACAGCAGGTGTTCTTTAATTGGATCTTGACCGTTTTCCGCACGGCGTGATTTCGACGCCAGAATGCCCAGAATACGGTCGGAGTCGCGTACGGACGAAACTTCCGGGTTAGTGGTGATGATAGCTTCGTCAGCGAAGTAAAGCGCCATCAGCGCACCGGTTTCGATACCCGCCGGGGAATCACAGACCACGAAGTCGAATTCCATCTTTTTCAGCTCGTCGAGCACTTTCTCGACGCCTTCACGGGTCAGCGCATCTTTATCACGCGTCTGAGAGGCCGGGAGAATATAGAGATTTTCGGTGCGTTTATCTTTGATTAACGCTTGATTCAGCGAGGCATCGCCCTGAATAACGTTAACAAAATCATAAACTACACGACGTTCGCAGCCCATGATTAGGTCAAGGTTACGCAGACCGATATCAAAATCGATAACGACCGTTTTCTTTCCCTTCTGCGCCAAACCAGTCGCGATGGCCGCGCTGGAGGTGGTTTTACCCACGCCCCCTTTACCTGAAGTCACAACAATAATGCGTGCCATAGAAATTCCTTGTTAAAAAGGGATTAATTTAACGGTTGAATAGTCAAAGCGTTATCGTCTAAACGCAGACGCGCCGCTTTGCCATAAAATTCGGCTGGGATGTTATCGCTCAGCCAATATTCCCCTGCGATGGAGACCAACTCCGCCGCAAGGTGGGTACAAAATACCTGTGCTTCCCGGTCTCCGCCGGCGCCAGCCAGAACGCGACCACGCATCATGCCATAAACATGAATATTACCATCGGCGATAAGTTCCGCCCCTGCGCTCACGTTGCTTGTAACAATCAGATCACAGTTTGGTGCATAAATTCGCTGACCGGAACGTACCGGTGTATCAATCATTCGCGTTTTTGTGATCGAACTAACAATTGGTGCTGGTTCGGCGGGTGTTGGTGGCTCGACAGGCTGTGGTCGGGCGACTTTTTCTTTTCCTTCAGTCAGTAAAGGAAGGCCCGATTGGTCGATGGCGGCTTTAAACAGTGGGTCTTTGCAGCCACTGACACCGACAATACGTAATCCCACAGACATGATAGCCTGTTGGATAGCGCGCCATTGGGTGAATTCTTCAAGGTGGCTGACATTAACCACGACCGGTGCATGACGGAAAAAAGCCGGAGCTTGGGCGACTTTGTCTTCCAACGCCTGACGAATAACCTCGGCATTTGCATCGTGCAAATGAACCACAGATAAGGTGAAGCTACTGCCTTTAAGTTCGATTGGCGTGTTTGACATCCTGGCCTTACTCAATTTGCTATTTACCAACGCATAACCTGCGGTGATATTCCGAAGACTATCAGTCATGTTATAGTCACTAATATATTCAAGCAAGTAACCACAGTCCTAATTCCGGGTATAAAGTATGTTTTGTGTGATTTATCGTAGTACTAAACGCGATCAGACCTATTTGTATGTCGAAAAAAAAGACGACTTCTCCCGTGTGCCTCAGGAACTGATGCAGGGCTTCGGTCAGCCGCAGTTAGCGATGCTGCTGCCGCTTGATGGGCGTAAAAAGACCGTCAATGCCGATCTGGAAAAAGTAAAACAGGCGCTTAAAGAGCAGGGTTATTATTTACAGATCCCACCACCGCCTGAAAATCTGTTAAAGCAGCATTTGGCTCAGTCGCAAAATAAGGGCGAGTAACAGCTTCGCTTCCGGCCAAAATGCGTCCATGGTTGAACAACGAGTAAGGGAAAAGCATGTATCAGCATCATAACTGGCAGGGTGCTCTGCTGGATTACCCGGTAAGCAAAGTTGTCTGTGTTGGCAGTAATTATGCAAAACATATTCAGGAAATGGGCAGCGCGACGCCGGAAGAACCGGTTCTTTTTATCAAGCCGGAAACAGCGCTGTGCGATCTGCGTCAACCGCTGATTCTGCCGCAGGGCCTTGGCTCCGTGCATCATGAAGTTGAGCTGGCGGTATTAATTGGCGGCACGCTGCGTCAAGCAACCGAAGACCACGTCCAGCAAGCGATTGCCGGCTACGGCGTAGCGCTGGATCTGACTCTGCGCGACGTACAGGGTAAAATGAAGAAGGCCGGTCAGCCGTGGGAAAAAGCCAAAGGCTTCGATAATTCATGCCCAATCTCTGGCTTTATTCCTGCTTCCGCCTTTGAGGGCGACCCTCAGAATATCTCGCTGGGTCTTAGCATCAACGGCGAAGTGCGCCAGCAGGGCAGTACGTCTGACATGATCCACAAGATTGTGCCGCTGATTGCCTATATGAGCCGCTACTTTACCCTGAAGCCGGGTGACGTCGTGCTGACCGGTACCCCGGAAGGCGTTGGCCCGCTGCACGCGGGCGATGAGCTTGAAGTGCAGTTTAACGGCCTGTCTTTGACGACCCGCGTACTGTAAGCCCTCCTTGCCGCCCCATTCGGGCGGCAAAACTTGCATCCCTGTGCCAGACTGGTTATAAGAAGCACCCTGATTTTTGATGTGGACATCCTGATGAGCGAATTACCTTTTTGGCAGAGCAAAACCCTAGACGACATGACCGACGCCGAATGGGAGTCGCTGTGTGACGGCTGCGGGCAGTGCTGCCTGCACAAGCTGATGGATGAAGACACCGATGAAATCTATTTCACCAACGTCGCGTGTAAACAGCTCAATATCAAAACGTGCCAGTGTCGCAACTACGAACGTCGCTTCGAGTACGAGCCAGACTGCATCAAGCTGACGCGTGAAAATTTGCCGACCTTCGAATGGCTACCACACTCCTGCGCCTATCGCCTGCTGGCGGAAGGGCAGCCGTTACCGCACTGGCATCCGCTGATTACCGGTTCAAAAGCCGCCATGCACGGCGAACGGATTTCGGTGCGCCATATTGCGGTGAAAGAGTCCGAAGTGCACGACTGGCAGGATCACATCATGAACAAGCCCGAATGGGCTGACTGAGTCGTTGAATTAGAAAGGTTTTTTACTCGCTAAATTACGATGGCATATCCAAGATTGACCGGACATGACAAGCCGCACTCGGAAACGCTCTTCGAAGAGATCGCCGTAGTGCCGAAAGCTGCGGTTAATTAACCAAGTAAACTCTTGCGGCGTAAATCAGTTGTCTTTATTGACGCATAGCAAAACAGGCGATAGCGTGTTCTCAATAAGATATGCGTTGTGTAGAGGATTTACTTTGATATGCCTTTTTTGTCCTTCCTGGACATAGAAGAAACTCAATTTGAAATCATGATCGTTTGCGGAATCTTTCTTGTTTTTTACGTAACGCATATTTTCAATGGCGATATCACCAGGCGCCGACATTTCATAATCAAACAATACGGTTCGGGAAACGAATCGTATGCCATCAGCTTGTTTAATATTACCGCTAAGATCAACTTGCCCCGTGTGATTAGTTCGTAACTGAAACCTAAGGTCGATGGCTGAGGTGAAGTCGGGGGTCTTATGTAACAAGTTCAAAATGGTTGAACAGTTAACACTAATCCCATTATTAACCGGACGGGTTAAGATAAAATATGCTGACAGCATTAAGGAGACGGCAACGATGATGCCAGTAATGATATTGGTTTTATTATTCATTTTTTTCATAACCACTCCAATAATAGTTCAGGCATGAGACAAAGCCTTTATTACCGGTCGTGCATCGACTGATGTATACGCGTCCTATATCGCCATAAAGATAAGTTTCAGAGACTTGGTATAAGAATGTTGCTCCGGGCAAACATGATACTTTTACATCGTTAGCCATATTAATAAAAATATCTTTTTTCAGTTCACTCAATGACTGAGAGTTTTTTTGCGTTGTATATACCGGGCACGTGTCAAAGTTGAATAAAAAGAACGTATTGACTTCTTTTTCGATTGTATTTTCATTTGTTGAAAAATAATTCTTATGCATTAAAAATGAGAGGGTGGAAATTATCAGAGATAAAGCCAACAATAATGGCGCGTAAAGCTGTCGTTTCCCCCGCTGGCTGGTTATCTCAGTAATAGGCGCCGAGGCGAGTTTTTTATTCTCATTAGGATCTACATCGTTATCATCAGGTAATACTTGAACGTCAACCTCACTGTTAAATATGAACCCTATTTTGGGAACGGTGGCGATGCATTCATCCTCCAGCCCAAATAGAACAAATTTCTTTCTGATTTCAGATATGTATTTGTTCAAAGTATTGTTTGATGAAATCAGTCCATGAGCATCCCAGACGCTATCCAGAATTTCGTCACGTGATACTACTTGTCCCTGTCGACTAAGGATAAACCAAAGCATCCTGTTCATCGTAACCGTCAGCGTGATGGCAGAGCTTTCATCCGCAGCGAGCCACATCGCGCCATCATCGCTTCGATACTTTATCAATGAGCCAATCAGATACACCATCATGCGTCTCCATGCATCACAGGGGAAGTTACCGGCATGCAAAAGCCATGGTATGCCCACCTCATAAGTGTTTGACCAGTATCCCACATGTAATCACTCCATCAAGTGTGATGGAATTATGTTTGTTATTTATTGTTATTTTAAGAATAAAAAGTTGGGAAATGATATTTTATCAATACAAATTGTTTATCAATCATCGAGAACATAAGATTACTACCAGTCGAAGGTGTTTAAGGTTTTCCTAGGAAAATACCTAAGTAACCATGCCTAAAGCATGATGGCAACAGGAGTTGATTCTCGATGATTAACATTACGATTTTAAGGAAAACTGAGTCACTGGTCAGTGGTGTGCTAGCCAAACTTAGGAGAGCAATCTTAGAAGCAGACCTGCTGCACTGTGAGTATGTACCTTTTATACAACCTATTTACGGGCAGCATGGGCTTGTGGGATGTGAAGTTCTTTTAAGGGTAAAAAAAGAAGGTATTTTCCATCGTCCAACAAAGTACCTTTCAAAGGGAAGGCGTCCATTGTTCTCGAAATCATAGAGCGAGGCACAGTCGAGTTTGATGATTTTGCGCTGGATACTATGGATGAACTTGTCCAGAAAGGTGTGCGTTTTGCAATAGATGACTTTGGTAGTGGGAGTTCATGTCTTAAATATATTGAGCACGCTGGCTTTACTACTTTGAAAATTGATAAGCATCTAACCATGGCCTGCAATGGAGAACTTGTTTATTCATCTGTCATTGATGCGATTAAAACGATTTCCATTGAATGCAATATGAAGATCGTTGCTGAAGGCGTCGAAACACATGAGCAGTTGGCGCTTTTGAAAAATAAGGATGTTGATTGTTTTCAAGGCTACCTATTTTCAAAACCTGTAAGTATGCGCGAGTTTTGTACCTGCCTTTAACTTCTATGCTCGTGCAAATGGCTTGAATATCAGTAGGCAAACTACGGTTAAAAATTAATTGAATAAGCCGGGCGATTCTAAAATACATTGCGCTAGGGGGCTCCGTGCAATTGATTCAATGACCGCTGCTTGCAAATAAACATCAAGGATATATGCGTTATGTCAGCTTCTTTTGCAACACCTCCAGCATTCCCGTCCTGCGCTGGGCCGGAAGGTATTTTGTTTGATTTTAATTACGGCGCACGCGTTTACCTCCCAGAAGGAAAATGGCATGTCATTTTAATGGATGATGATTCCGGCAATATTCTTTTTAGCTGTGATTCTGACGGTGGTTGGGTCACCAGTAATAAAAAATATTACGTCCGTTTCCGTATCCAGGTATTCCATCAGGGAGAAGTGAGCCCTGTTCTGGATGAAAGGCTGGAAATGAAAGATAAGCCGGTCGTCATCACTTTTCCGACCGGGACACTGGGCGACATGCTTGGCTGGTTCCATTATGCCGAGCGATTTCGTCAACTGCATCGCTGCCAGCTTGAATGTGTTATGGGCCAAGAGATTATTGAGCTGCTCAGCGCACAATATCCTGAGATTACCTTCTCGACCAAAGAATCCCTCAAAACAGTCAATCCCTACGCGTCTTGGTATGTCGGTCTTTTCTTTCATGGCGATACCCAACATCAACCGATTGATTTCAGAAAAGTCGGCTTTCATCGCAATGCCGGTTACATCCTCGGCGTGGACCCCCGAGAAGCGCCGCCACGTCTGAAGCTGGATGCAGAGCGAAAAATTGCCGAGCCCTACGTTTGCATCGCGGCACAGTCAACCAACCAAGCGAAATACTGGAACAACGGTCATGGCTGGGCAGAGGTCATTGCCCACCTTAAATCACTGGGATACCGCGTGCTGTGCATAGACCGCCAAGCACATCACGGCCAAGGCTTTGTCTGGAATCATATCCCCCACGGTGCCGAAGACTTCACGGGTGACATTCCGCTTCAGGAGCGGGTGGACCTGCTAAGGCACGCGAGTTTCTTTGTTGGCCTCACCAGCGGGCTGTCTTGGCTCGCTTGGGCGGCCGGTGTCCCGGTGGTGTTAATCAGCGGATTTAGTCTTCCTAACAGCGAATTTTACACCCCTTGGCGGGTGTTCAGCAGTCATGGCTGTAACGGCTGCTGGGATGACACGTCAGTTGATTTTGACCACAAGGATTTTTTGTGGTGCCCGCATCACAAGGATACCCCTCGACAGTATGAGTGTACGCGGCTGATAACCGGACGACAGGTTATCGGCATGCTGGACAGTCTGCATTCAGGAATAAGTTGATAATAAGGAGCATTAAAATGAACAAGATATATACCACCGTCTGGTGCGAATCGCGTCAGCAGTGGGTGGTGACCTCTGAACTGGCCCGCAGCTCCGGTCGCCCGAAGCTGGCGCCGAAGAAAAGCGCCTTGGCGCTACTGCTGGGGGCGATGCTACTGCCATCAGGGCCGGCTATGGCTGTGAATTATGTGGGTGAGACGTTAACGAGTAGTACACAGAATATTAGTTCAGACGATACCGCCACAGACACCACCATCAACAGCGGTGGTACGCAGAACATCTCCAGTGGCGGCACAGCCACTGACACCACCATCAACAGCGGTGGTACGCAGAACATCTCCAGTGGCGGCACAGCCACTGATACCACCATTAACAGCGGCGGCATACAGAACGTCTCCAATGGCGGTACGGTCATTGACACCACCATCAGTGGTGGCCTGCAGAACATCGCCAGTGGTGGCACTGCCATTGGCACGACCATTAACAGTGGTTCTCAGAGTGTTTGGGGTGACAGCACTGCCACAGACACCACCATCAATAGCGGTGGCCGTCAGGGCGTCTATGGTGGCACAGTCGCTGACACCACCATCAACAGCGGTGGCTCGCAGCACGTCTCCGGTGTCGGCACGGCCACAAACACCACCATTAACGGTGGCTTACAGTACGTATCCAGTGGCGGCACAGCCACCTCTACCACCATCAACAGTGGTGGCTATCAAATGGTCAGCAATAATGGTACTGCCACAAGCACCACCGTCAACAGTGGCGGCCGGCAGGATGTCAACAGTGGCGGCACTGCCACCTCTACCACCATCAACAGCGGTGGCAGTCAGAATGTCGCCAGCGACAGCACTGCCACTGCCATCACTGTTAACGGTGGCTGGCAGTACGTCAGCGGTACGGCCACTGACACCACCATCAACAGTGGTGGTATGCAGCAAGTCTTCCGTGATGGTGGCACAGCCACCAATACAACCATTAACAATGGTTATCAGTACGTCTCAGGAACTGCCACAAGCACCACCATCAACAGCGGTGGTCAGCAGTTCGTCTCCAATGGAGGAATAGCCACTGACACCACCATCAACAGCGGTGGTCAGCAGTTCGTCTCCAATGGAGGAATAGCCACTGACACCACCATCAACAGCGGTGGTCAGCAGTTCGTCTCCAATGGAGGAATAGCCACTGACACTACCATTAACATCGGTGGTAATCAGTATGTTTTCGGTGGTACGGCCACAAGCTCCATCCTTAATTATGGTGGCATGCAGCATATCAATGGTGGAGGCTCAGCCTCTGATACAACTATTTACAACGAGGGCATGCAGTGGATTTACAGTGGAGGCTCTGCCGCTGGTACTACCATTAACAGCGGTGGCCTTCAATTAGTCAGTAGTGGTGGCATAGCCACTGACACCACCATCAATGGTGGTCAGTCGTGGCTGTTAACAGGGGCACTGGCAGACGGCAAAACCCAAATTAACACCGGTGGCGAACTGCTGATGGAAGCAGGCTCTGTCGCAGCGGACGTAAACATCACGGGGGGGACTCTCTCAGTCATCGACCTTTCCGATGCCACCGCTTACGCCCCGGCTCAGATTGATAATCTCACCATGGCCGGCGGCAATGTCTCCTTCTTGGGTAACAGCGGGGGAGATTTCGCAACGCTTAACATCTCCGAACTCAACGGTCACGGCAACTTCCTGTTCAATACTTCACTCGCCGAACGTAATGCCAACTTTGTCACCATTGAGCAGGGCAGGGGTAACTTCGGCATTGGTGTGACTGACTCCGGCAAGGAAATTACTGGCCATACTGACCTCACCGTGAACCTGATTCATGATCAAGGCGGTGAAATTGAATTTGAGATGGTCACCGCGTCCGGTCGCAGTACCCGGGCCATTGACGGCGGGACTTACATGTACACGCTGTTCAGTCAACAGGGCAAGGATGACCTGAACGACGGGAATGTCTGGTACTTGGGCGCGATGACGGACGAGCCGGGCGAGGGTGGCAATGGCGAGAAGCCGATGACCACCCCGGCAACAGATGCCGTCCTCGCTATGGCGACAGCTGGGCTAAACGTTATGCGCTCTGAGCTTGATAGCCTGCGCGTCTACCGCAACAGCCAGGACTCCGACCGCAAGCAGGGTGACGGTAACGTCTGGGGCCACTACTTAGGCAAGAAGAGCGCCATCGATAACAGCAACGGCGCGGCCTACAAATTACACCAGAACGGTTTTGAGCTGGGCGGCGATATCGTCACCGGTTTCGATACTGGCCATCTGGTCACCGGTGGCTTTGTCACGTTGTCCAATAACCAAGTCAACCACGAACGCGGCGGCAAAAGTAAGATTGATAGTTACGGCCTCGGCGCTTACGCCACCTGGTACGACAACAGCGGTTTTTATGTTGATGGTGCATTGAAGGCTAACCGTCTCGAGAACAACCTGAATGCACGTATGACCAACGGTGATAGCACTTCGGGCAAGTGGCATCAGTACGCTATCAGCACCGCGCTGGAAGGCGGATATACCTTTAAACCGATGGATAATATGACCATCGAGCCATTCGTGCGCTCCACCGCAACGCATATCAACAACGCCAATGTCACGCTTTCAAACGGCATGAAGGCCGAAACAGGCAAAGCTCGCTCGCTGACTGCGGAAGCGGGTACCCGTTTGGGCACTCAATTTGCGCTGGGCAGCACACAGTTTGCACCGTACTTCAGTGCGAGCGTCGAACAAGAATTTGCCAAGTCGAATACCACCCTCATTAATGGCATCAACAGTTTTGATAACAACCTCAATGGGACTTCTGGCAAATATGCCGCAGGCCTGTCTGCTCAGCTCACAAAGGGCACCACGGTATATGGTGAAATGAGCTACCGTCAGGGAAGCCATATCGAAGAGCCAATTCAGGGTGTGGCGGGTATTCGCGTCAGCTTCTAATCACATCAATAAAAGGAAAGGGGGCTAAGCCCCCTTGTTTATAAATGGATTCAAAAGTGGCCTTTAGCATTGAAACTCGGAATCATTTCTTACGCTTGGCTCTCGAGGCACTTCAGCCATGTGACAACCACGCGCCAGATACCTGCATAATTGACCTTGCCACTCGCCATTCGTTGAAAGATATCCTGCATTGTGTCCAGCGTAATGGCCATGCTAACCGATTTCTGTTTATCGGAAATGCAGGGAAATATTCTCGTGTTTTACTCCCCCTCGTCACGATAGGGAGCCAATCATCATTGGTGGATTATTACGATGCATTACGCTATTGCCCAGGCGTTACCTACGATAGGGCGATGAGCTATCTACTCGCTCTTACCAGCATGGGATGTTTTACACAGAAGGAAAAAAAGACGATTTATGCTTTGATACGTAATGAAACGATGAGCGATGCGGTGAGAGAACTCGGAGTGAATCATAAGATGTTCTATCAAAGGGTAGAGCGGTTGGCAAAAAGGTTGAACATGTCGACTCGGTTACAGGCTCATCAATTCTTCAAACGTGAGTTCCATTCGGATTATGTTCAGGTAAAAATTGACGAGGAATGCCAATTTCCGGTGAGCCAACAGCCCGTAAGAGGCATACCCTGTACGATAGCCCGCTTCGGCGGGTAAGGATTCCTTTTTGCGTCAGGATGTCGCCTTGAGGAAGATGTTGTCAGCACAATCGACTCAATTATTATCTTTTGCTCGTAAATCGAGCACAAGAACACAGGGCTTTGAGATACTGCCGCTTGTCATGAACAAGCCAGAATGGGCTGACTAATGCGCAATTTTAGGAATATCTGTCCTTTTCTGATCTTTTAGTAACAAAAGCGCTAGGTATACTTCGCGCCGTGCCGATAGTGATTTTATTCACATCGGCTCGAGGTTCCGGATGAACAGTTCAATAAAACTCTTAATGATGGCAGTGGTGATAAATTTAAGCGGTTGGGGATTGTTGTTTGCGGCGGGATACGGGATCTGGTTTTTAATTGGCTAGCGTAAAGATAATGCCAGCCGCAAATATTATGCAGCTGGCAATAAATACAATTAACGGCCGAACAGGTCGCGTCTTTTCGGTTTAAACGGCTGAGCAATCAGTACCAGCACCGCGATAATGAGATAGGCGGCAAAAATACCCACCAGCCACTGCGGCATCTCCAGCGATAAAAATTCCCACTGACGAACTGCGCAGTCGCCTGATGCGACAAACACCTGCGGCAACCATTTGTCTAACGGCAGCCAGCTTGGAAAGCGCGCCATAAAATCGCAGGTCATAAACGGTGACGGATGTAGCTGAATCATCGTATGTTCCCACGCCAGCTGCAGGCCGCGAAACGCACTGTAGATCCAGATGAAAATCGCCACGTAGCGCAGCGGACTTTTCGGCGCGATGGCGCCAACCAACCCCGCACCCATGATGCCAAACAGCGCACAGCGTTCATAAATACACAGAACGCACGGTTTCAATAGCATCACGTGCTGGAACCATAATGCCACTAACTCAAGCGCAAAAGCGGTTAAAGCCATTAATAACCAGGCGCTGCGCCCACGTGAGCTCTGGTTTAAATATCGCAACATAATTATTTTTCCTGGAACGAGCGTTTGAAAAAGCAGTGTAAACGAAAACGATGTCCCTGCCATCTGTGGATAAGCAATTATTCGTAAATCGCGAATCAATACCCGGGTAAAAATCCGGGTATTGATAAGCCTATCCAGATTAGTGGGTTATTGATGGCAGTATTAATATTCCTTGGCTCATCATCCAGTCGACAACCGGCTGGAGTGTAAACTGCACGCACAGTAAACCGACACTGGTGAGGACGATGGTGTAAGGCAATGCCATCCACACCATTCGCCCGTAGGACAAGCGGATTAATGGTGCCAGCGCCGAGGTTAACAGGAACAGGAATGCCGCTTGACCATTTGGCGTCGCAACGGAGGGCAGGTTGGTCCCCGTGTTAATTGCCACCGCCAGCATCTCAAATTGCGGCAGGCTAATCGCACCGTTATCCAAAGCCGCTTTTACCTCATTGATGTACACGGTGCCGACGAAGACGTTGTCAGAAATAGACGACAGCAGGCCATTAAACAGATAGAACAGAGAGCGCTGGGCGTCGGCCGGAGCCTGCAAGACGAAGTTGATGATTGGCGCAAACAGATGCTGGTCAATTATCACCGCGACGACGGCAAAAAAGACCGTCAATAGGGCGGTAAATGGCAGCGCCTCGGTAAAGGCTTTACCAATAGCGTGCTCGTCGGTGATGCCGGTAAACGAGGTCGCGAAGATAATCACCGTGAGGCCGATTAAGCCCACTTCAGCCAGATGCAGCGCCAGTGCCAGTACTAGCCAAACACCAATAATCCCCTGAACAATAAGCCGCATGGTCTCCTGCCGCGAGCGCTGCTTGCGACTACGTTCATCATAGTTGTGCAGAATTTGCCGTACCGATTCGGGTAGCTCAGCGCCGTAACCAAAGGCCTTGAACTTCTCCAGCAGGAAACAGGTGAGTATGCCGCAAATGAAGACCGGCACCGTAACCGGAGACATACGCAGGAAAAACTCCCCGAAGTGCCAGCCGGCAACTTTAGCAATGATCAGGTTTTGCGGCTCGCCGACCATGGTCATTACGCCGCCAAGCGCAGTGCCGACACCGGCATGCATCATCAGGCTGCGTAAAAAGGCGCGGAACTGTTCGAGAACCTCGCGGTTGTGTTTGTCGATATGGCTATCGTCGAGCAGATCGTCGTCATCCGGGCGTGAGGTGACCACCTGATGATAGATGCTGTAGAAACCCACGGCGACGCTGATAATAACCGCGACCACCGTCAAGGCATCGAGGAAGGCGGATAAAAATGCCGCGGCGATACAAAAGGCGATAGACAGCAGACGCTTGCTACGAATGTTGAGCAGTAGGCGAGTGAAGATAAACAGCAGCAGCTGCTTCATAAAGTAGATGCCCGCGACCATAAAAATCAGCAGCAGCAGCACTTCTAGGTTAGCGGCAATTTCATTGCGCACGTGCTCGGGGGACGTCATCCCTACTAGCACCGCTTCGATGGCCAGCAGGCCGCCGGGGATCAGTGGGTAGCACTTTAATGCCATCGCCAGGGTGAAGATAAATTCAACAACCAGCAGCCATCCGGCGATAAAGGGATTCAGTAAAAAGACTAACGGATTGATGATTAAGAAAATAATCAGCAGCAGTTTATACCAATCAGGTGATTGGCCTAGAAAGTTGCGCCACAGGGCGCGACCGTAAGAGATTTCCATGACAACTGTCTTCCTCCTGAAAAAGTGATCAATCTTGCCACTAATTAGCGCACACCGCCAGAAAACTCCCGGAAGCCCCATTTCCACCTTCAAAACGAAATGTGAAAAATGAAACGGCGATCCCTTTTTAATTCATCGGCGATGCTATCTGCACTATGTTGGCTCTGGTATGATGAGTCCAATTGCAACGCTGTGTAATGGAATTTTTACTATGGTCATTAAGGCGCAAAGCCCGGCGGGTTTCGCGGAAGAGTATATCGTTGAAAGTATCTGGAATAATCGTTTTCCTCCAGGTTCAATTCTTCCTGCTGAACGTGAACTCTCTGAATTAATTGGTGTGACTCGCACCACCTTACGTGAAGTGTTGCAACGTCTGGCTCGCGATGGTTGGTTAACCATTCAGCACGGCAAGCCAACCAAGGTGAATAACTTCTGGGAAACCTCCGGGCTTAATATCCTTGAAACACTGGCACGCCTCGATCACGATAGCGTCCCTCAACTGATTGATAATCTGCTCTCCGTGCGGACTAATATCGCGACTATCTACATTCGCACTGCCTTCCGCCAACATCCGGACAAAGCGCTGGAAGTGCTGGCGAACGCGCGCGAAGTTGAGGATTACGCCGACGCCTTTGCTGAGCTTGACTACGGTATCTTCCGCGGTCTGGCTTTTGCCTCCGGCAATCCGATCTACGGTCTGATTTTAAACGGCATGAAAGGTCTGTATACCCGTCTGGGTCGTCACTACTTCTCAAGTCCAGAAGCGCGCAGCCTAGCGCTGGGCTTCTATCACCGCTTAACCGAGCTGTGTGAGCAGGGCTTGCATGACCTCGTGTACGAGACAGTGCGTCGTTATGGTCACGATAGCGGTGAGATCTGGCATCGGATGCAGAAAAATCTGCCTAGCGATTTGGCGATTCACGGCCGCTAATCGTTCTGCGACACAAAATAAAACACCCCGGTTATGCCGGGGTGTTTTATTTTAACCATTACAGCGGTAGGCCGGATAAGTGAAGCATCATCCGGCACCGATTGCCGGATGGCGGCGTAAACGCCTTATCCGGCCTACCACTCCCCAGCATTATTACAACGAGTTTGGTCGCGGCGGACAGCGCTCGAGCAACTCAATGCTGCCATCGGCATTCTGTTGCTCCAGATGCACATCAAAGCCCCACAGCCGCTGCACATGTTTGAGAACCTCGCGACGGCCTTTATCCAGCGGCGCACGATTGTGCGGTACATAGCGCAGCGTCAGCGAACGGTCGCCGCGTAAATCCACGTTCCACACCTGAATATTTGGCTCCAAATTGCTGAGATTGTACTGAGAAGAAAGTTGGGCGCGTATCTCCCGATAGCCCTCTTCATTGTGAATCGCCGAAATCTCCAGATAGTTATGCTGATCGTCATCAAGCACAGTAAACATCCTGAAATCGCGCATGATTTTTGGCGACAGGAACTGACTGATAAAGCTCTCATCTTTAAAATCACGCATCGCAAAGTGCAGGGTGGTCAGCCAATCGGATCCAGCGATGTCCGGGAACCAATATTTGTCTTCCTCGGTCGGATTCTGACAAATTCGCTTAATATCCTGGAACATAGCAAAGCCCAGCGCGTAAGGGTTAATGCCGCTATACCACGGGCTGTTATAGGGCGGTTGGAACACCACGTTGGTATGGCTGTGCAAGAACTCCAGCATAAAGCGCTCGGTCACTTTCCCTTCATCGTATAAATGATTGAGGATGGTGTAGTGCCAGAAGGTCGCCCAGCCTTCGTTCATCACCTGGGTCTGCTTCTGCGGATAAAAATACTGGCTAACTTTACGCACGATGCGCAGGATCTCACGCTGCCAAGGCTCCAGCAGCGGGGCGTTCTTCTCCATAAAGTACAGCAGATTTTCCTGCGGCTCAGACGGGTAGCGGCGAGCGGCCTCAGAGGCTTTCTCCTCATCGCGCTTAGGCAGGGTACGCCACAGCATATTCACCTGACTTTGCAGATACTCCTCGCGGCTCTTCTGTCGCGCCTTCTCTTCCTGCAACGAGATTTTCTGCGGACGTTTATAGCGATCCACACCGTAGTTCATCAGCGCGTGGCAGGAGTCGAGCAGTCGCTCCACCTCATCAACGCCGTAACGTTCCTCACAATCGGTGATGTATTTACGGGCAAACAGTAGATAGTCGACGATGGAGCTGGCATCGGTCCAGCTACGGAACAGATAGTTGTTTTTAAAGAAAGAGTTGTGGCCATAGCAGGCGTGCGCCATCACCAGTGCCTGCATGGTAATGGTGTTCTCTTCCATCAGATAGGCAATACACGGATTGGAGTTGATGACGATTTCATATGCCAGACCCTGCTGCCCGTGTTTGTACTGGCGCTCGGTCTCAATGAATTTTTTACCAAACGACCAATGCGGATAGTTAATCGGCATCCCCACGCTGGAATAGGCGTCCATCATCTGCTCGGAGGTAATGACTTCGATTTGATGTGGGTAAGTGTCCAGTCGATACAGCTTTGCTACCCGGTCAATCTCGGCCAGGTAGGTTTCGAGCAGCGGAAACGTCCAGTCGGGTCCATCGCTCAGACGAGTTGCATCCTGATTCATCGAGTCAATCGTAGCCATTAGCGCGCCCTCATTGTTAGCGACCCTCTCTGTCTGGAGAGCCTCAAATAAAGAATAGAACACCGCAGAAAAACTGTAACAACCGGCATTTTTTTTCTTCATGATTAATTCATCTTACGGACGATTTTTTGGCACCTTGGCAGGATTTTATGCTGACAAAAAATATCGGGCAGTAGGAGATCGCAATTTCGCTCTATTTAGGCGTAATGGGCTCTCTGTGAAGTAAGTCACCATAAAAAAAGCCTATGTTGAATAATATTTTCATCTAGGTTATCAATTTGTAATTAGATGATTGTTCTTTTGCTGATTCTGGAGTGGGTTATGCACATTGTCATACTGGGAAGTGGAGTGGTGGGTGTCACCAGCGCTTGGTATTTAAGTCAGGCGGGGCATCAGGTCACGGTTATCGATCGTGAGGCGGGACCGGCGCTAGAAACCAGTGCCGCCAACGCCGGACAGATTTCGCCGGGCTACGCTGCGCCGTGGGCGGCACCTGGCGTGCCGTTAAAAGCGATTAAATGGATGTTCCAGCGCCATGCGCCGCTGGCGATACGTCTTGATGGCACCGGTTTCCAATTGAAATGGATGTGGCAGATGCTGCGCAACTGCGACACCCGACATTATATGGAAAACAAAGGGCGCATGGTTCGCCTAGCGGAGTACAGCCGTGACTGCCTGAAAACCCTGCGAGATACCACCGGGATCAGCTACGAAGGACGTCAGGGCGGCACCTTACAGCTGTTCCGTACCGCTCAACAATACGAAAACGCCACCCGTGATATCGCGGTGCTGGAAGATGCGGGCGTTCCGTATCAGCTACTGGAGGCCTCGCGTCTGGCGGAGGTTGAACCGGCGCTGGCCGATGTGGCGCATAAGCTCACCGGCGGGCTGCGTTTACCTAATGACGAAACCGGCGACTGCCAACTCTTTACCCAAAGGCTTGCCAAAATGGCCGAACAGGCGGGAGTAGAGTTCCGCTTCAATACGCCGGTCGACAGTTTGATTGAAGACGGCGGCCGCATCGTGGGCGTGAAGTGCGGCGACGAAACGGTGACGGCGGATGCCTACGTGATGGCCTTTGGTTCCTACTCAACCGCCATGCTCAAAGGGCTGGTGGATATTCCCGTCTATCCGCTAAAAGGTTATTCGCTGACCATTCCGATTGTTGAAGAGAGCGGCGCGCCGGTTTCGACTATCCTTGATGAAACCTACAAAATTGCCATCACCCGTTTTGATAATCGTATTCGCGTCGGCGGCATGGCAGAAATTGTTGGCTTCAATACCGAGCTGCTGCAACCCCGCCGTGAAACGCTGGAGATGGTGGTGGGCGATCTCTTCCCACGCGGCGGCAAAATTGCCGAAGCGACCTTCTGGACCGGACTGCGCCCGATGACGCCGGACGGCACGCCGGTAGTCGGTAAAACGGCATTCAAAAACCTGTGGCTCAATACCGGCCACGGTACGCTGGGCTGGACCATGTCGTGCGGTTCCGGCCAGCTGTTGAGTGATTTGATGTCTGGCCGTACGCCAGCTATTCCCTATGATGATCTGAGCGTTGCTCGCTACTCACCGGGATTCACGCCTGCCCGTGCGCAGCATCTGCATGGCGCACACCAATAAGGAGAACGCATGTCTCGTCCCGTGCTCGCCAGCCTCGACCTGCAGGCGTTACGCAATAACTTAGCCATTGTTCGCCGGGCGGCGGGTGGTGCTCGTATCTGGTCGGTGGTCAAGGCGAATGCCTATGGACACGGACTGGATCGCGTTTGGAACGCCTTACGGGAGACCGATGGCTTTGCGATGCTCAATCTGGAAGAGGCCATCTTACTGCGCGAACGCGGCTGGAAAGGGCCGATTCTGCTGCTTGAAGGCTTCTTCCATGCTGATGAGCTGGCGCTGTTTGATAAATATCGCCTGACCACCAGCGTGCACAGCAACTGGCAGCTTAAGGCGCTGCAAACCGCGAAGCTGCATTCGCCGATTGATATCTACCTCAAGGTGAATAGCGGCATGAATCGGCTGGGATTTGCCCCGGAGCGAATTCATACCGTCTGGCAGCAGCTGCGCGGTATGAGCAACGTCGGCTCGATGACCCTGATGTCGCATTTTGCGCAGGCGGAAAACACCGACGGGGTAATTGAGCCGATGCAGCGCATTGAGCAGGCGGCAGAAGGGCTCGACTGCCCGCGCTCGTTGGCAAACTCGGCGGCTACGCTATGGCATCCGCAAACGCATTTTGACTGGGTACGCCCGGGGATAGTGCTCTACGGTGCGTCGCCGTCCGGCCAGTGGCAGGACATCGCCAACAGTGGCCTGAAGCCGGTAATGACCTTGAGCAGCGAAATTATTGGCATTCAAAACCTGAAGCCGGGTGATGCGGTGGGTTACGGCAGCCGCTATCGGGCAACGCAGGAGCAGCGGATAGGCATCGTGGCCTGCGGTTATGCCGATGGTTACCCGCGGATTGCCGCCAATGGCACACCGGTTCTGGTCGATGGCATTCGCACCGGCACGGTAGGTGCTATCTCGATGGATATGTTAGCGGTTGATTTAACGCCGTGTCCGCAGGCTGGGATTGGTACGCCGGTTGAGCTGTGGGGCAAGGAGATTAAAATCGATGAGGTCGCCGCCAGCGCGGGCACGGTAGGATACGAGCTCATGTGCGCCGTGGCACCGCGCGTGCCAGTTGTGACGGTGTAACTTTCACTCATTGCCCGGTGGCGCAAGCTTACCGGGCCTACGATGTGGAACTGATATTGTAGGCCGGATAAGCGCAGCGCCATCCGGCACCGCAGACTACTCCGTTTCTTCCTCTGCCACTCGAACGCCGACTTTCAACACCTGATTTTCTTGTTTTTCCGCCACCGTCCAAATCATGCCGGCAAACTCAACTTGGTCACCGACCACCGGTGCGGCCCCCAGCAGATGTTCAATCAGTGAGCCAAGCGACTGTTGGTTATCACGAAACTCTTCGCCGCCGTCCAGCCCGTAGATTAGGGCAACGTCCGCAAACCTCACCCCGGCCTCCAGAATAAAGTCACCGAAGAAGCTTTGATCGAGAGCGACCGGAGGCGACTGGCTAAACATTTTGCCCAACGAAGGCAGGTCACGTTCGCGGCCAATGACGCACAGAATATCGTTTTCCCGCAGGCGGGTGCTGCCGGTAGGATGCAGCAGTACATTGTCACGGAACAGTGCGGCAATACGGGTTTCCTGCGGCATATGCAGATCGCGCAGCGCCGCGCCCACACACCATTTATCGGCGCTTAGCTGATAGACGAACTGCTCCCACGGATTGTCCGGGTGAATATCCAGCCCAACGCGGGAAATCGGCCAGCCGACCGGTGGTACCACCACGCGGGCCTTTTTCGCCGCCCACGACAGCGATGTGCCTTGCAGCAGCAGCGAAATTAACACCACGAAGAAGGCAACGTTAAAGAACAACCGCGCATTCTCAAGCCCAGCCATCATCGGGAATACGGCGAGGATGATAGGCACCGCGCCGCGCAAACCAACCCAGCTGATAAAAGTACGCTCACGCAGGTTAAAGCCACGGAACGGCAGCAACCCGGCAAAGACCGACAGCGGTCGGGCGATAAAAATCATCCAGATGGAAAGCAGCAGCGCCGGAATGGCAATCGGCAACAGATCCGATGGCGTGACTAACAGACCCAGCACAAGGAACATGGCGATTTGCGCCAGCCACGCCAGGCCGTCAAAGTTTTGCAGAATGCCAAAGCGGTTGCGAATAGGGCGGTTGCCGAGGAGAAAACCGCACAGGTAAACCGCCAGAATTCCGCTGCCATTCAAGGTGGTGGTGACGGCGAAAATCATGATCCCGCCGCTTAACGCCAGCAGCGGATACAGTCCAGCGGGCAGGGAAATGCGGTTAATCATTTGCAGCAACAGATAGCCGCCGCCTAGGCCGAACGCAATCCCGAGGCCGAACTGTTGAATGATATGCACGAGGAACATCCAGCTCAGGCCGCTTTCGTGCTGCTGGATCATTGAAATCAGGGTAATGGTCAGGAAGACCGCCATCGGATCGTTACTGCCGGATTCGATTTCAAGCGTGGAGCCGACACGTTCGTTAAGCCCCTTGCCGCCAAGCAGCGAGAACACTGCTGCGGCGTCGGTAGAGCCCACTATCGCGCCAATTAATAAACCTTCCATCAGGTCGAGCTTAAACAGCCAGGCCGCCATCATGCCGGTTAGTCCGGAGGTGATCAGCACGCCAATCGTCGCCAGCGACAGCGCCGGGCCTAACGCTACGCGAAAGGAGCTGGCCTGGGTGCGCATCCCGCCGTCCAGCAGGATCACTGCCAGCGCCAGGTTACTCACCATATAGGCGAAAGGATAGTTATCGAAGGGGATGCCGCCAATACCGTCAACGCCCGCCAGCATGCCGATGGCTAAAAAGATAACCAAAATTGGAATACCTAGGCGTGAGGAAAATGAGCTTAAGAGAATACTGCAGGTTACTAAGACCGAACCCAAAATAAAGAGACTAATGACTGCCGTGGCGTCCAATGTTCACGCACTCCCCGTAAACGTGCAAGCTAGTGACAAAACGTTACCATAATTAGTGCGTAAGCATTGGACTAATAAGCGGTGATTATTGTTTTTTATTCAACTATCACCGGATGGCCGGTCAGCGTCAGCGTGGAACGCCCCATATTGTGGCTTAGTTGCGCCTGCGCGCCCAAAGGAAGCGTCACGGTGCGCGGTTCATGACCGAAATCGAGGCCGCTAATCACTGGAATTGACAACCTTGAACGCAGATAGTCGTACATCGTCTCAAGATCGTAACCGTCGTCATAGTCGTTCGGACTGGCGCCGGTAAAGCTGCCCAGCACGATGGCGCGCTGGCGCGGTAAAATGCCGGCATTTAGTAGCTGCAACAGCATGCGTTCAACGCGGAACGGGTGCTCGTTAATGTCTTCAAGCACCAGAATGCCGTCGCGGATCTCCGGCATCCACGGCGTGCCGATAAGCGACACGATCATCGCCAGGTTTCCGCCCCACAGTGTCCCTTCAGTGCAGCACTGCGGCCCATCGCCTTGCCATTCCACGGAAAATGTAGGATGACGCAGGGCGCGCCAGAAATGCGTCTCGGTAAAATCGTTGGCGCTTTCCGCGCCGAAATTGCCTGCCAGCATCGGGCCGCTAAAGGTCACCACGTTGCCTTTTGCCAAGAGGCCAAACTGAATGGCAGTGAAGTCGCTGTGGCCGCAAATAAGCAGCGGGTTTTGCTGCTGGCGAGCAATCAACGACGCCCAGTCAATGCTATCCAGCAAACGGCTGGCACCGTAACCGCCGCGCACCGGCATCACAATCTGATTTTTGCCGTGGAGATTGGCAAGCGCGTTGATATCTGCCAGTCTCTCGGCCTCGGTCCCGGCAAAACGCTGGCTGCGTCTTGGAATGACCTGCTGGTTCATTATCTGATGCCCGAGCGACTCTAATCGCGCAACGCCACGCTGTGCGGCGGCCTGGTTGATGCAGTAACCGGATGGGGCGATAAGATGGAACGAAGACATGGCATTTCCTTGCTGAGAATGAACGGGTATCATGCCGCCTGAGCCAGTGGTTGTCATTAACGACAGCAAAGTTCAGCTAAAAGGATAGATGCGTGAAATTAAGATGGTTTGCTTTTTTAATTGTATTACTTGCCGGGTGTAGCTCTAAATCGGATTACCGCAATCCGCCGTGGAACCCAGAAGTTCCGGTAAAACGCGCGATGCAGTGGATGCCCATTACTGAAAAAGCTGGTGCGGCATGGGGCGTTAGCCCACGTCTTATTACCGCCATTATTGCCGTTGAATCCGGTGGCAACCCAACGCTTGTGAGTAAATCCAATGCGGTGGGGCTGATGCAGCTTAAAGCGTCAACCTCCGGTCTTGATGTTTATCGTCATATGGGATGGAGCGGTCAGCCGTCAACTAGCGAGCTGAAAAACCCAGAGCGCAATATTTCGATGGGCGCGGCCTACCTGAGCATTTTGGAACATGGATCGCTGGCGGGCATTACCGATCCGCAGGTCATGCAATATGCGCTGGTGGTCTCCTACGCCAACGGCGCGGGCGCACTGCTGCGAACCTTCTCGTCGGATCGTAAAAAAGCCATCTCTAAAATCAACGACCTGGACGCGGATGAATTCTTCGACCACGTTGTGAAGAATCATCCAGCGCCTCAGGCTCCTCGCTATATCTGGAAAGTGCAAAAAGCGATGGATGCGATGTAATTAGCGAACGTTATTCGCGCGTTCCCGCGCCTCACGCTCCAGCGAGAAGATAATTCGCTGGAGCGAGCGTTCAAGCCCCGGATTCATATACAGAAAACGGAAGCTCAGGCGCGGTGTCACAATCGTTTCATTCTTGCCATCGACCACTTTGCGCTCGCTGATAGCCAGCAACTGCACGTCAAAACGAAAACGTCCCCATTGCCCCATATCCAGTTCGATCTCTTTAAGTTCCATCCCCGGAACCAGCATCTCTGGCGGCGGCGCGTCAAGTAAGGCCCCCATGCCACCGAGCGACAAATCAAACAGACGAAAGCGTAGTATCTGCTTATTCGGCAGGGTGGCGCTGCCGTAATAGGCAGGATACAGCGGGGCGGGAATACGGAAATATTCACGGCGCTGGATAAACCATACCGCAGGCGGGGTGGGCATCACGAACGCCGGCAGGCCCTGATAATTCTCAACCTGCATCTGCGGCACCGTGAACTCAATTTTTGCGCCATTGGTTTCGGCAACCATCGCGATATTTTTCGCCGTTAGCGCGGCGTGGTTATCCTCTTCGCGGCTACCAAAATCGATGATCAGCTGCTGCTGGCTGACGTCAAGAATACGGCTAATAAACTGTCGGGAAGACCAGCTTACGCGCAACGCGGCATTAGAGTGCTGAAGATCGCGCAGAACGTTTAGCACCGCGAGCGGATTTTGCTTAAGAAACTGTGTGTTGTGCTCACTCACCGGGAATGGCTCCTGAATGGCAGACTCTTCATTATGTATCGGCGTCGGCCAACAGAACTTCAGCACCGTCATGAAAATATTTAACATTTCCGCAGGTTAGGGCGGTGTAAAGCACTTAAGTCAGTGTCTACGTCAATTTTCGTATTCGTACGTATAAAATATCGTCGTCTTACCAGGTATTTTAAGAACAATTACCTATACTTGAAACATTAGCGGCGCAGAATGTCGGCGCTTTTATTGGTGTTTAATGGAACTGAAGAGGTGGGAAAATGGGTATTATTGCCTGGATTATTTTTGGTCTGATTGCCGGTATTATTGCCAAACTGATTATGCCGGGGCGCGATGGGGGTGGATTCTTTCTCACCTGTATCCTAGGGATCGTCGGTGCGGTAGTCGGCGGCTGGTTGGCGACCACCTTTGGTCTCGGTGGCAGCGTTAGCGGATTTAACCTGCACAGCTTCCTGGTTGCGGTCGTGGGCGCCATCGTCGTGCTGGCCGTTTTCCGCCTGATTCGTCGCGAATAATGCGCTGACAAAGCTCCGAAAGGAGTCAGAAAAAGCCAGTCGGTGAAAGCCGACCGGCTTTTTTTATGTCTCTTGTTTTGATCCTTCTTGGGCAAGTGCGGCCTCAGTGTAGAGATAACCAATCCCCATGACCTGCTGCGCCCGACTCAATTGCCCGAAGTTTATCTGCGTGGCGTGACGCACAAGGCCCTCGTTGCGGTCAAACGGCGTGAAGCCGATACGCTGTTTAATGGTGGCAAGCCAGCTTTCACCAAACCCGCAGCTACGACCATAAAACCAAATCTGGTTAATATTAAGGATATTGAGAAAGTTATACAGACTCAGACCAATGGCGTTGGCGGCATCTTCCACCCAACGTATCACCCGCTCATCGCCAGCATGCCAAGAATCGATTAACTGCTGCGAACGCAACTTCTCCGGATCTTGTTGGTGTAATTCGGGGGCGGATTTTAGCCAGATACGCGCCTGTTTTTTCAGCGCCGACAGCGACGCCACCGTTTCTAGGCAGCCATAACGTCCGCAATCACACAGCGCCCCGTCGGGTGCGACGATGGTGTGGCCGATTTGTCCGCTGCCGTACAGATTGCCGCGATAAATCTGCCCGTTGATAACGAACGACGACCCGATGCCGTAATCGACGTTGATCACGCAAAAATCATTGCGATTGCCCGGATTTTGCCACTTCTCCGCCAGCGCCAGCATTACACAGTCGTTGTCTAATTTAACCGTCACGCCGAGCTTCTCTTCCAGCAGATATTTAATTTCCAGATTTTCGTGCCACGGCGCCTGCGGCATGGTTTGCGAGACGCCGGTGACCGGATCGACCTGGCCGTGAATGCCGAGGGCCAGATTCAGCGTTTTGCCAGGCATGCGGCGGGCATGCGCCAGCCAAATGGATTCAATCGCGCTCAGCAGCGACTGCGGCGTAGGGGCCACAATGGCGCGATGCGTAAACTCCCCGCAGGCAGAAAGCTGGGCATCGCAAAGCTGGCTCTCGATGCTGTGCGGCGTCACGTTCATACACAGAATAAACGCGCCATCCGGGGGGATCTGGTAGCTGCCGCTGTTAAGCCCCCGACTGCTGAGGTTCTCGCAAGAGTGGCTCAACCGACCATCCAGCACCAACTCATCAAGAATTTTGCTGACCGCTGGAATCGACAGCCCGGTGTGCTGGGCAAACTGCGATTTGCTCAGCCGCTTATGCCGCCATACCAGCCGCAGTAGCGCCTGCCGGTTGTGCTGGCGCACCCGCTGATTATTCAGACCTGAGCCCTGCATTTCACTAAACCTCGTTAACTATATTGCGTGAGCATTAAGCGATTAAAACAGAACTCGCTGCGACAAACTGTCGGCATTCGCCCATTCACTATTATTTGTTTACTGGAGAAGGATTATGTACGGAGCCGTCAAGGTCTGGCAGGAAACGCTCACACTCCCCACGTGGACGACAGGTCAGGAAGATCCGAACCCGATGTTTTTAGAAAACCGCGTGTATCAGGGCTCGTCCGGCGCGGTGTATCCCTACGGCGTCATTGACACGCTGACCGGCAACAAAGAGCCGCGCAACTACCAGGCGGTATGGATAGAAAATGATTTTATCCGCATCCTGCTGCTGCCAGAGCTGGGTGGGCGTATTCATCGAGCGTATGACAAAGTGAATCAGCGTGATTTTGTCTACTACAACGAAGTGGTCAAACCCGCGCTCGTCGGGCTGCTGGGGCCGTGGATTTCCGGGGGAATCGAATTCAACTGGCCGCAGCACCATCGGCCAACCACCTTTATGCCGGTTGATGTCTCAATCCAGAAGGGCGAAAACGGCGAACAAACGGTGTGGCTGGGGGAAGTGGAGCCGATGCGTGGCCTGCAGGTGATGGCCGGATTCACGCTCTATCCTGACCGAGCGCTGGTGGAAATTACCGGCAAAGTCTTTAACGGCAATGCTACCCCGCGTCATTTCCTCTGGTGGGCTAACCCGGCGGTGAAGGGGGGCGATGACCATCAAAGCATTTTCCCACCGGATGTGACCGCCGTATTTGACCACGGCAAACGCGCCGTCTCGGCGTTTCCTATCGCCACGGGAACCTACTACAAAGTCGATTACTCGGCGGGCGTTGATATCTCACGCTACAAAAATGTGCCCGTGCCAACGTCCTACATGGCAGAAAAATCAGACTACGATTTTGTCGGTGCCTATCACCACGGGGAGCAGGGTGGTTTGTTGCACGTTGCCGACCATCACGTTTCTCCGGGCAAAAAACAGTGGAGCTGGGGCCACGGCGATTTCGGCCAAGCCTGGGATCGCAACCTGACCGACGACAACGGCCCTTACATTGAGCTGATGACCGGTGTCTTCACCGATAACCAACCGGATTTCAGCTGGCTTGCGCCGTACGAAGAAAAAGTGTTCGTGCAAAACTTCCTGCCCTACAGCGGATTAGGGCGCGTACACAACGCCAGTGCGGAGTTAGCAATAAAACTCGAACGTGCCGATAACCAACTTCATGTCGGCGTCTATGCGGTAACGCCGCTGCCGACGGTCAGCGTGGTGCTTAGCGCCGAGGGCGTACCGCTGTGGGAAACGGTGATTTCGTTGCAGCCGGGTGAATGCTGGCAGCAGACGCTCGCCGATAGCTATCCGCAGCGTCTGACCTTGACCGTCACCGCCGCCGATGGCCGTTCTTTGCTGCAATACGACGAACATCAGCCGAAAGAAACGCCGCTACCGGATGCCGCCACGGCGCCGCTACTGCCGGAAGCGCTCGACAACCTTGATGAGCTTTATTTCATCGGCCAGCACCTCGAACAGTACAACCACGCTAGCCGCCGCGCTGAAGATTACTACCGTCGCGCGCTGGCGCTCGATCCGCTGGACTATCGCAATAACGTCGCCTTAGGTTCGTTACTGCTTAACGCTGCCGATTGGCAAGGCGCGCAGCGCTGCGCCGAAGCGGCGCTGGAACGCGCACACCGGTTAAACAAAAACCCGCGCGATGGTGACGCCAGCATGCTGCTTGCCACGGCGCTTGAGCGTCAGGGCGATGACGTTCGCACTTGGGATCACTACTACAAAGCAAGCTGGAGTGGAAACTGTCGCGACGCGGCGTTCTGGGCGTTGGCAAGACTTGCGATGAAGAAGGGCGACTACCGTGATGCGCTGAGCAAAGTAGAGCAGAGCCTGCGTTTTAACGGCAGTAATAATCTGGCGATGGGGCTAAAAGCGCTGGTGTTGGCAAAACTGCAACGTGGTGACGAGGCGAAAAGCTGGATTAGCGCGCAGCTTGCCGCTTACCCGCTAAGTTATCCGCTGCACTACGCGCGCTGGGCGCTTGGCGAGAGCGATGATGAAGCCCTGCGCACGCTCACCGGACGACGCGGCATGAATGCCAGCTATCTTGCCGGCTGGTTGATGTCACTGGGACAAAAATCACAGGCCGTGGAATTACTGGCGGTACTCGATAGCCCGGAAACCCTGCCGATGCTCTGGCGCGCTGCGCTGGGTGATTCGCGCGAACCGTTCCTACAACAGGCCGAAAACTGCTTTACCCATCGGGTGCGCTTCCCGAACACCCTCGATGAAGTGCAGATGCTGCAACAGCTCCAGGACGACAGCTTTGCCTGCTACCTGCTTGGCTGCTTCTGGTACAGCTTACGGCGTTACGACGATGCGGTGGCCTGCTGGCAGCAAACGCTGTCCAAGCGTCCTGATTTTGCCCCCGCGCAGCGTCTGCTGGGGATCTATTACTGGAATAAACAACACGATGCCGTTACCGCCGAACGCTATCTTGCCCAAGCGGTGGCGCTGGAACCGAGTAACGCCCGTTTCCTGTTCGAACGGGATTGTCTGGCAAAACTGACCGCCCAGCCGACGTCCACACGCTTAACTAGCCTCGCCGCGAGCCAAGAGGTGGTGTTCGATCGTGACGATCTCACCGCAGAACTGCTGAGCCTGTGGAATATCACGGGTCAATGGCAGAAGGCCGCAAACGTGTTGCGCGACCGGGTGTTCCATCCGTGGGAGGGCGGCGAAGGCAAAATAACCGGGCAATATTTGCAAAACCAGATGCATCGCGCATTGGCGCTGATGGCCGCAGGTGAATGGGCCGATGGGCAAACGCTGCTGCGCCAAGCGCTTCACTACCCTCACAACTTGGGCGAGGGGCGTTTGCCGGGGCAAACGGATAATGACATTTGGTATCTGCTGGGCGTCTGCGCACAACGCGCAGGCGATCTTGCCGAGTCACAGCGCTGCTATACCTTGGCGTTGCAGGGCGACTCCACGCTCGATGCCGGTCGCTATTACAACGATCAGCCGGTGGATTACCTCTTTTGGCAGGGCATGGCGATGCGTGCACTGGGCGATGATGCGGCGGCAAATGCACATTTCTCCCGCTTTAAAGAGTGGGTTGCGGCCCAGAGCGACGCGCTGCCGGAAACCGACTTTTTTGCCGTTTCGCTGCCCGACCTCGTGGCGCTGGATGGCAATCCGCAATCACGTCATCAACAGCACTGCCTGTTTATCAAAATGCTGGCTGAGATTGGCTTTGGCGAAATTGCCAACGCTCAGCAGACCCTTGATGAGCTGCTGGCGTTAAACCCGGCCCACGACAAAGCGCATTTACTCCGTCACGTGCTGAGTACCGATGTTGTGAGCTAACAACTCGCCCGGCGGCTCTCACCGTCGGGCACTCTGACCCTGAATTTTCCCGAAAGAGGAAATCACAATGCATAACACTGAACTGAAAATGGGCTACGTCTGGACGATATGTCTGGTTGCGGCCTGCGGCGGCCTGCTGTTTGGCTATGACTGGGTGGTGATTGGCGGGGCTAAACCCTTTTACGAAGCCTATTTTGGGATTACCGATCCGGCGCTATCGGGCTGGGCGATGAGCTCCGCGCTGGTTGGCTGCGTCTTTGGCGCGCTGTGCTCCGGCTGGTGTGCCGATAAGCTTGGCCGTCGTATTCCGTTGATTGCTTCCGCTGTCTTGTTTAGCGCTTCGGCGTGGGGCACGGCGATGGCGAGTAGCTTTGACATGTTTGTGGTCTACCGCATTGTCGGCGGCGTCGGCATTGGGCTGGCATCAGCGCTGAGCCCAATGTATATCGCTGAGGTCAGTCCGGCGGAAAAACGCGGCCGCTTTGTGGCGGTAAACCAGCTCACTATTGTGATTGGCGTGCTGGCCGCGCAGTTAGTCAATCTGCTGATTGCTGAGCCGGTGACGGCGGGGGCCACGCATCAGGTCATCGTTGATAGCTGGAACGGTCAAACCGGCTGGCGCTGGATGTTTGGCGCCGAACTGGTTCCGGCGTTAGCTTTCCTCGTGTTGATGTTTGTGGTGCCGGAATCACCGCGCTGGCTGATGAAAGCGGGCAAAGAGGCGCAGGCGCGCAAGACGCTGGAACGCATCGGCTCAACCGCCTACGCCACACAAACGCTCAAAGAGATAGCGCAAACGCTGGCGAAGGATACTCACCGCGTTTCTTACGCCACGCTGCTGCAACCACAGGTGCGTCCGGTGGTGATCATTGGCATGGTGCTGGCGATATTCCAGCAATGGTGTGGGATCAACGTCATCTTTAACTATGCGCAAGAGATCTTTGCTTCCGCCGGTTTTGATATTAACGGCACGCTGAAATCGATTGTCGCCACCGGGGTTATCAATCTGGTCTTTACCCTAGCCGCGCTGCCGCTGGTGGATAAAATTGGCCGCCGCAAGCTGATGCTGTTTGGCGCAAGCGGATTAACCTGTATCTATGTGCTGATTGCTGGCGCCTACGCGGCGGGAATCATGGGCTGGCCTGTGCTGGTACTTGTTCTGGCGGCGATTGCCATCTACGCCCTGACGCTGGCGCCGGTGACTTGGGTGCTGCTGGCGGAAATTTTCCCCAACCGTGTGCGTGGGCTGGCGATGTCGCTGGGTACGCTGGCGCTGTGGATTGCCTGTTTCCTGCTGACCTACACCTTCCCGCTGCTCAATGCTGGTCTTGGCGCATCGGGCAGTTTCCTGTTGTACGGCGTTATTTGCGCCATGGGCTGGATCTATATTCAGCGCAATGTGCCGGAAACCAAAGGCGTCACGCTGGAAGCGCTGGAAGAGCGACTGGCGGCGCAGCATGAGAAAGCTACCCCTGCGGCGAAAGAGGCTCATTGATGGTGGACATCATCAATCTTGAAAATGCGCATCTGAGGATGCGCGTTTCCCCACAGGGGGGAACGATATTGAGCTTGGATTCGCTGAGCTGTGGGCTACCTGTTTTGCGCAGCGGAGAGGGAAGGTCGCCGGGAGACTGCGGCCTGTTTCCGATGTTGCCCGTTGCCAATCGTGTGGCGGGCAACGCGTTTCGGCTACAGGACCGGGAGGTACAGTTGCCGCCAAGTTCGGCGGATAGCCATTTTTTTCTCCACGGTGACGGCTGGCTAACGCGATGGGATATTCTCGAACGTGCAGAAGATTATTGCCTGCTGCAAATGCGCCAGCGCCACCCGTGCGGTTTTGATTACTGTGCGGAGTTACGGTATGCCCTACGGGGCTCTACGCTGGAAATCACGCTCAATCTCACTCATCTTGGCGATGAACCGATGCTCTATGGCGGCGGCATTCATCCGTTTTTTGCGCTCACTCCGCAAAGCCAAATCGATTTTTCCGCCAGCGGTTACTGGCCGGAAGGCGAACAGCATTTACCGTGTGATTGGACGGATATCCTACCGCCGGAGGCTGACTTTCATTTCCCGCAGTTTGGCAAAGATGAGTGGCTTAACGTCGGCTATTCCGGCTGGAGCGGCGTGGCGAGACTGCGACACCCGACGATGACGGTGACGCTGAGCGCGCCCACGCCATGGCTGATGTTATTTCGCATGGCGGGCGAGCCGTTTGTTTGCTTGGAGCCACAATCACATCCGGTCAATGCCCATCACATGCCCGGCCAGCCGGGGCTTGTGATGCTCGCCAAGGGAGAACGCTGGCGGTTTACCACGCGCATCATGGTGAATCATTAATAACCTTGTTCATTTAAGTGTTGAATTGGAAATAATAATGATAATAATTATCGTTCTTTATTTCTTCGAGCCTAACATAATGAATAAGACAGGTTTTCGCGTTTGTACGCTTTCAGGGATGATTGCACTGGCGCTTTCTGCGCCTGGATATGCCGCACAAGAATCTACCATGGTCGTTACCGCGTCCGGCTCCGGCGAGGGCAGTGAGCTGCCGAGCTGGACCAACAGCGCCACCAAATCGGCGGTGCCGGAAAGCAAAACGCCGCAGGTTATCAACACCATCAGCCAGCATGAAATCAACGAACGTCACGCCACCTCAGTCAACGAAATTCTGCGCTATGCGCCGGGCGTATCGACCGAATCACGCGGTAGCACCACATACATGAGCGAATATAAAATTCGTGGTTTTACCGTGGACAACGAATACTACAACGGCCTGCAACTGCCGTATAACGTCACCGGGAATACCAAAGCGCGTATCGATCCGCTGCTGATTGAGAACGTCGATATCCTTAAGGGGCCATCGTCGGTGCTCTACGGCAACGGCTCGCCGGGCGGGCTGGTGAATATCCAAGGCAAAAAGCCGCAGACGACGCCGCGCACCGAAATCGGTTTTAATACCGGGACCCGTAATCTGAAAGAAGGCTACCTTGATTCCACCGGGCGGATTGCCGACAGCGATTGGAGCTACCGCCTGCTGGGCAAAGCGACCGAAGGTGACGATCAGCCGCACACCACCCGCTATGAGGACTATCTGCTGGCACCGAGCGTCACCTGGCAGCCGAGCGATAAAACGCGCTTGACCTTGGATGCGCTGGCGCAAAATACCCCGAGCCTGACGCCATCGAACCCACTGCCGCTGTCCTATTTGCGTTCTCAGTACGCGGACAAACGCGCATTTGCCGGCGATAACTGGAGCGGCTTTAAACAGCGCCAGTGGATGATTGGCTACAGCTTCGAGCACGAATTCGACAGCGGCTGGGGCATCGCGCAGAAAGCGCGCTACTTTGATATCGATACCCATCAAAATAGCGTTTACTCCACCGGCAATAGCGCGACGGCGGTGTACGATTTGAGCCGTTTTGCCTATACCACCAACGAAGATCTGCACAGCTTCAACATTGATAACCAGCTTACCCGCACGCTGACCCTTGGCGACTGGCAGCACCATCTGCTGGCCGGGTTTGACTATCAGAAACTCAACTCGCACTACCATTATGACTACGCGAGCTCTACGCCGGGAATCGATATGCGTGCCCCGGACTACGGTTTGGTGAATGAAGACGCATTAGGGTTGTACACCGCGCAGAAAAACCGTCTTTCCTACAACCAGAAAGGCTACTACCTGCAAGATCAAATCGCCTATGGCGGCCTGAATATTCTCGCCAGCTTGCGCTATGATGAGTATCAGTCTGGCACTACCGACTACCTGAACAGCGACCAGAAAGAGTGGATTTCCCAAGATCGCGTTACCAAGCGCCTTGGGGTGTTGTACGCCTTTGAAAATGGCATTTCGCCGTTTATCAGCTACTCGGAAGGGTTTAAACCGATTTCTCCGGCTCGCGGATTAACGGCAGACCAGGTCAAACCGACCACCAGCAAACAGGTGGAAGGCGGCGTGAAGTATCTGCTGGCAGATTACGCCACCACCTTTACCGCTTCGGTATTTAATATTCGCCAGAAAAACGTACTCAGTGCGGACCCGAGTTTTACCTACCACCAGACCGGCGAGATTGAATCGAAAGGGGCTGAATTGTCGGCCATTAGCCGTCCGACCGACAATATTAACCTGATTGCCAACTACGCCTATACCCACGCCATCAACACTGAAGATGAAACCTATCAGGGCAAGCGCCCAACCCAGGTGCCGGAGAATGCCTTTAACCTGTGGGGAGATTACACCTTCGACCAAAGCGTGGTGCGCGGTCTGACCGTCGGCGCTGGCGTGCGTTATACCGGGCCGATGGAGATTTCACCGAATAACGACGAAGGAAAACTGGGCGGTACGACGCAGTACGATATGTCGGTCTCTTACGACATGTCAGCACTGGATACTAGCCTGAGCGGGCTGATGCTCAAAGCGAGCGCCCAGAACCTGACCAACAAAGAAACCCTGACCTGCTATGACAGCACCAACTGCTGGATTGGCCGCGATCGTACGGTACAGGTAGGTGCGAGCTATACCTTCTAATATCGTGCAGGTTGCCGGATGGCGGCGTAAACGCCTTATCCGGCCTACAGGTTAAAGCTGCAATTTGGGTTGCCCGATAAGCATAGCGCCATCGGGCAACCCACCGTATATTAAGTGATTACGCCGACTCCGGGGATGCCCCGGTGTTGGCGACCGTTTGATGCGTTGTCTTCATCGGAATAAACGCGACGATGATGGCGCCCAACACCAAGAACCCAGCAACCATAAAAATCCCCGCGTTAAAGCTGCCGGTAAGATCTTTCATCAAGCCCATCAACAGTGGCCCCAGCGCCGCACCGGTCATCCCGGTACCGTTAATCACCGCGATCCCCAGCGCGCGAGCGCGCAGCGACATGACGCGGTCCGGCGTGGTCCAGAAGATAACCATCGCCGCAAATGCGCCCATCGAGGCCATCACGATGCCAGTGAACTGTAACTGCGGATGCGGACTAGTGGCGGTGAGGACCCAACCGGCAGCCGCGAACAGATACGGCAGCAGGGTATGCAGTTTGCGCTCATTGTGGCGGTCAGAACGCTTACTCCACCAAATCATGCCGATAATGGTACAAACCTGCGGAATCGCGCTCAACAGGCCAATGGTCACGTTGCTGCTTTCGGCGTTAAAGCTGCGCAAAATCAGCGGTGTCCAGACGCTCAATGCGCTCAGGGTGTTCGTCAAACAGAAGTAAGCTAAGGTATAGAGAATAATCACTGGCGTGAATAACTCACGGGCCAGACTCTTTTGCCCAACCGACGCGGCGGCAATGGCGCTCTGGGTTTGCAACGCGCTGATTTTATCCGCTTCCAGCATCTCGTTGAGGCAGGCTTTATCGTCTTCGGTCAGCCATTTTGCGGTTGATGGGCTGTCATCAAGCCAGAACCAAACCACCAGACCCAGCAGCACCGACGGGAAACCTTCCAACAGGAACAGCCACTGCCAACCTTTTAAATTCAGGATGCCATCCATATTGAGAATATAACCGGAGGCCAGCGAACCCAGCGCCATCGTGACCGGCATCGCAATCATAAACAGGGCATTGGCACGTGCGCGGTAGTGCGCCGGGAACCAGTAGGTCATGTAATACAGCAGTCCGGGCAGGAATCCGGCTTCCGCAATCCCGACCAGCATTCGCAGGGCATACAGGCTATTCGGCCCGGTAGCGAACAGCGTGGCGGTAGAAGCAATCCCCCAAACAATCATCAAAATAGCAATCCAGCGACGTGCCCCAACGATGGTCAACATCACGTTGCTCGGAATGCCGCACACCACGTACATCACGTAAAACAGCGTGGTCGCCAGGCCAAACATGGTGCTGGTTAGGCCTAAATCCTTGCCCATGGTCAAACCGGCAAAGCCAATATTGATACGGTCGAGATAGGAGAAAACGAACAGCACGAACAAAAAAACGACTAAACGGCGAAAAAGTTTATTAATCACCGCCTGCTGGCGGGGATTTAGAGGTATTTGCGTCGAGGCTTGCGCCCCGGAGCGTGTCTGTTCCGTAGAAGGGCTGTCGTTCATAAATGCTCCACATTACGATTATTAGTATGAGTGCTGCACAGGCTGCTAACGTATAGAAAATAGCCATGACTACTGTCAATTTTATGTGTGAAAAATGATACGCAATTGTTATGCGTGTGGCATTTGTGAATCATAATGAGATCTGTATCGCGGAAATACGTCAGAACAGGGCAAAGGGGGGATAATGGCGTCAGGACGGGCGTACGGACACAGGGTATAATCGGCAAAACTGCAGCATTTTGGGGTAAGGAAACGCATGAGTCCGACAAAAAAAATACCTGCCGGTCAGTCTGATGAGACCGTGTTTCACCGGGAAGAGTTTCCGTTCTACTGGATTGTTAACGTCTACGCACGCTACACCCAGACCGTCGAAGTCGCCCTGAAAAAGATAGCGCTTGATGTCTCGCGCTTTCGCGTCCTAATGATCACCCATCAGTATGGCGAAGCGAGCATTTCGCAAATCTCAGAATATGCGCTGGCAAAAATGCCCACCGTCACCAAAATCGTTGGCCGCCTGCGTGATGATGGCCTCGTCACCACCGCCATCAGTGAACGCGACGCGCGGGTCACGGTGGTGATGCTGACCGAAGCCGGACAGCAGAAAGTCGCGGAAGCGATGCCGTTAGTGGGTAAGATTTTTGACAAAGGTTTTAAGGGAATGAGCGCAAGCCAGATCGAAAAAATGAACCTGTCGCTGGCGAAAGTGCTCGATAATCTCAACGAACTTTGAACCTTCTGCGCCACAATGACAAAATTGTGACCTGCATAAAAATTCCTTTTAACCTCCTGTAAACAAACATCTTTTATTACACAGCCTGCGGAGCGTCATTCGCAGGCTGTGCCTGCCTATATGCGTTATTTTGCTTTATATTTCATCAAACTGCGTGATTAACCGCTTTGAATATAAGGTTAATGAATTGTTGCACGCCAGTGAAATTAACGTGAAATATTACTTGAATATTCATCTAAATTTGCCAGTATTGATTTAACGCGAGTCAGGACAAAAAAGCAGCATTGACTGCCAGCCTGAATGTGATTCATTTTTTCTGGTTAAGGTGTTAATCATGCAGCCAGTTTACGAGAGCAATGGGTTTGTCGAACGGTTCAACCTCGGTGAGGGGGACCTGAGCTTTGCGGTCAAAGATACGCTCAACGTCGCGGGACACCGTACACAGGCCGGCTGCCCGGCGCTGGCACAAACGCCTGCGGCTACGCAGCACGCCAGTGTTGTCAAAACGCTGTTAGTCAGCGGCTGCCAGCTTATTGGCAAAACGACGCTGCACGAACTGGCGTTTGGCGTCACCGGGATTAATACCTGGGGCGGCACGCCGATTAATCCGCTTTATCCAGCCCTTATCCCCGGCGGTTCTTCTAGCGGCTCGGCGGCGGTGGTTGCCGCCGGTGAAGCTGACTTCGCGCTCGGCACCGATACCGGTGGCTCGGTGCGGATGCCCGCCGCTTGCTGCGGCATTCTCGGCCTAAAACCGGGTTACGGCGTGCTGAGCCGCGATGGCGTGCTGCCTGCCAACAGTTCGCTGGACTGCGTGGGCCTGTTTGCCCGCGACGCCCAGGTACTGCGCCAAGCGCTCAAGCGACTTAACGTCCCGGTTGGGCCAACCCTTGTCGACTTGCCGGAGATAGCCTTTATCGCCGCCGCGCTACCGGAAATCGACGCGCAGCTGCGGCAATTTCTCGCCGACGCCAACGTGCAACCGCGCAGCACCGCGCTGAATTTGCTCAGCGATGCCCATCACGCTGGCATTGCCATTATCAGCCACGAAAACTGGCAGGCTTTTAGCCCACTGTTGGCCAGCGGCGAAGTCTCCGCCGATGTGGCCACGCGAATCCGCGCCGGTGAAACGGTGAGCGCGCAGGCGCTTGATGATGCCGAAAACGTCCGTCAGCGCTTTACCGCTGAAGTGGATGCCCTGCTGGAAACCACCCCATTGCTGGCGCTGGCAACCCTTCCCGAACTGCCGCCGACGCTGGTCGAGGCCGGCGATCCCTTAAGCGTGGTCAACCTGACCCGGCTGGTACGCCCGTTCAATCTCAGCGGCCACCCGGCGTTGACGCTTCCCGCCGGTGAACTGCACGGCAGGCCAATAGCCCTCCAACTGGTCGCCCGCAAAGGCGCCGAAGGACTGTTGGTTCAGGTCGCAGAGTGGTTAACCGCGCGACGACGTCGCTAACCGCCTACACGCTTTTACCTCTTATTTAGATGACTCAGTGAGTTCGACTCATTGCGGCTTCCTTCGCCCTGCGAAACGCCGCGACCACAACCGGAGAACGCCATGTCTGCCGTCCACGTCCGTGAAGCGCTACAGCCGCTGTTGAGCGAAGTTGCGAATCGTAGCCAAGATTTTGAGCATCAACGTCACATTTCTGACGACATTATTAGCCGTTTCCAACAGGTGGGCGTCTATCGCGCGCTGGTGCCAAAAATTTACGGCGGCGACGAATGTTCCCCGGCGCAGTTCTGCGAGCTGATTGAACAGATAGCCACCGCAGATGGCTCCGCAGGCTGGGTCGCAAGCTTCGGTATGAGCCCGTTTTATCTCGGCGCGCTGCCGGTTGATACCTTGAAAGAACTCTACCGCGACGGCCCGGATGTGGTCTTTGCTGGCGGCATTTTCCCAACGCAAAAGGCGCATCAGGCCGATGGCGGCTACCGGGTCAGCGGGCGCTGGAGCTTCGCCAGCGGCAGCATGGGGGCATCGGTTTTGGGCGTAGGTATCCTGCCGGACGGCGAACAGCCGCTGCCGCGAATGGCGGTATTGCCGCGCGCCAGCGTACAGATTGACCCGGTATGGAACACCGTTGGTCTTGCCGGGACCGGCAGCCACGACCTGCTGGTGGATGATGTGTTCGTGCCGCAGGAATGGACCTTTATTCGCGGCGGCGCGCTGAATCTTGAAGGCCCGCTGTATCGCTATCCGGTGCTGTCGCTGGCAACGCAGGTGCTATCAGTGGTGGCGCTTGGCGTGGCGCGTGCGGCGCTGAATGAAATCTATGCCATCGCCCATCGCCAACAGTCGGTGACCGGTGCGCCAAGGCTTGCCGACCGCCCGCAGGCGCAAATGCAAATTGCCCGCTGCGAGGCGGATCTGCGCTCTGCGCGTGCGTGGTTTTATGACGCCATCGACGATGTCTGGCAGCGACTGCTGTCCGGTGATGACGCCAGCTGCGAGCAGATTAACGCTCTGCGTCTTTCGTCAACGCACGTTACCCGCGTGGCCGCCGACGTTGCCCGTCAGGCGCTGGCGCTAAATGGCATGGGCGGCGTCACCATGACCAGCCCGCTGCAGCGCTACGTCCGCGACACCATGGTGATTACCCAACACGCCTTTATGGGCGATCTCTCTTATCTCAACGCCGGCACCGTCTTCTTCGGCGGCAAACCGCAGCCAGGCTATCTGTAATTTTTATTCACTTAAGGAGCAATAAATGAGCCAGACCACCACCTTACGCGTGTTGTTTTGTATCGGCGTGAACCAGAACTTTTTTGACGCCACCCCGACGGAGGCCAAACAGGTTTGGGCTGCTTTTGGCGTGATGATGAAAGGCATGGAGGAAACGCCGGGGATTAGGGTTATCGGCAACATGGACGACGACCAACTGATGGTTGGCCCGTCTACCACCGCCCCGTGGACTACCTACGTACTGGCCGACGCCCAAGCGCTGGAGAACGTGGCCGCGGTGTGCAACTTGTTCCGCACCACGCCGGTTGGCGACGGCGGCAGCAAGCTGTGGAAGTACTGCAAAATTGAGGCCCGCGTTGGCCGTGAATTGATTATCCAGGGCTAACGGAGCGAATGATGACTTCTCAGGATGCGCAGCGCCTACAGCAGCTAGAGGATCAGCAGGCCGCCCGTGTTTGCGTGAGCCAATACATGCATCTGTGCGACCGCCTTGACGATAGCGAAACCGTCCGCGCCATTGGCGAACTGTTCAGCAATGATGCCTGTTGGGAAGGCGTGGGTGAACCCTACGCCACGCGCCTGGGGCGTCATTTAGGACGCGGCGCGATTGTCGCCATGATGGCCGGGTACGTGCGAAAGCCCGCTCATTTTGCCATGAACGCGCATTTTCTGTGCTCCGAAGCGTTAAGCCTTACCGCCAGCGGCGAGGTGCACGGTCGTTGGCTGATGCTGCAAACCTCGGCCTTTAGCGCCGGTGGCGCACACCTTAATGCCGCGGAGCTCAACATTACTTTCCGGCGCGAAGCGGGGGAGATGGTGATGCACCATTTCACCACCCGCAACCTGTTTAGCCGACCCGTAAGCCACTGGCACGCCGAGGACACGCTCCCGGTGCCGGAAAACAATCAGACCGACTTCGACGTGCAGGAGAATGGACATGCAGTGTGACCACATCATCAATGTGAAAAATATCGATACCACGATGCCGAACGCGCCAAGCCGCGAAGCGATAGCCTCGCTGGTGCAGCACGACCGTGTACACACCTCGCTGTACACCTCCGAAGATCTGTTCGCGCTGGAGCTGGACAGAGTGTTTGGCAAGACCTGGGTCTGGGTCGCGCATGCCAGTGAAATTCCCGATACCGGCAGCTTTAAAACCACCGAAATCGGCACCCAGCCGGTGATTGTGGTGCGCGGTCGCAAAGGCGCCGTGCATACGCTGCTCAACCGCTGTCGACACCGTGCGGCTACCGTTTGCGAGCACCGCAGCGGCAAAACCAACAGCTTCGTCTGCCCGTATCACGGCTGGGGCTATGCGCTGGACGGCAGCCTGCGCGGCGTGCCGCACCCGGAAAGCTATGCCGATCAGCTGGAAAAAGGCGATCTGGGGCTGGTGTCGCTGCGTACCGAACAGTACGCCGGGATGATCTTCGCCACCTTTAACGACCACATTGAACCGCTGGAAGATTTCCTCGGTGCGGCGAAAAAGTGGATGGATTTGTTTATGAAGCAGGGCGCGGGCTACCCGATTAAAACCGGCCCGGCGCACCGTTTCCGTTTCCCGGGCAACTGGAAAATCCAGCTCGAGAACACTACTGACGGCTACCACTTCCCGGTGGTGCACCGTTCATTTTTAAGCTCGGTCGATAAGCAGACCGAAGAGATGCTCAATTTCGTTGACGGCAGCGGCTATGTAGAAGATCTCGGCAACGGCCACAGCGTCATGGTGATGATCCCGGAACTGGTGGATCTCGACGCCAACCTCGATGCGCCAATCCCGGAGCGTTTCGAAGAACTGGCGCAAGCGCTGCGCGCCGAGCATGACGAAGAGCAGGTTCGCCGCATCGTGCGCGCCGTCGGCGGCTCCGGTTTCAACCTCAATATTTTCCCTAATATCGCCTGTTCGATGGCGTTTTTCCGCGTACTGCAACCGCTGTCGGTGAATGAAACCGAAATTCACCATGCGGTGATCACCATGGATGGCGGCCCGGAGGTAGCCAACCAGGCGCGACTGCGTCTGCACGAACATTTCCAAGGGCCAATGGGCTTTGGCACGCCGGACGATTCGGAAGCCTGGGAGCGCGTGCAGCGCGGGGCGACCGCCGGTGATGACCTGTGGATCATGCTTAATCGCGGTCTGGCGGGGGAATACCGTACCGACGACGGTCTGCGCAGCGATGTGAGCGCCGAGACCGGGATGCGTGCGGCCTACCAGCAATGGAAAAAACTGATGACGGAGATGGAATAAATGACAACCGCGGAATCTGTACTGTTTAACGCCATTGCGGTGATTAACCTCGAAGGCTCCCTCCTCGACGAGGGCGAATTCAACGCATGGCTGGATCTTTGGCAGCACGATGGCCTGTACGTGGTGCCCATCGACCCGCAGGAAACCGACTTTAAAAATACGCTCAACTACGCCTGCGATGACCATGAAATGCGCGCCAAACGGGTGAAACGTCTGTACAGCGGTGAGTCAATTTCCACCACCCCGCGCGCCAGAACGCTGCGTACCTTGTCGCGTTTTCGCCTGCTTTCCGCCAGCGACAACGAAGTGGTAGTGCGCGGCGCGCAGTCGCTGTGGGAACACCGCAAAGGCCACAGCCGCCACTACGCCGCCGATATCACCTGGCATCTGCAGCCGCAGACCGAGGGCTGGCGGATAACCCAGAAAGTTATTCGTCTGGTCAACAGTGACGATGTGCTGCACAGCATCGGCTACATCCTGTAAGGAGCCCATTATGAAGCAAACCGCATTAGTCACCGGCGCTGCCAGCGGACTGGGGCAAGTTATTGCCACGCACCTGCTGGCGCAGGGATTCCAGGTGGTATTGACCGACGTCGATATCACCCGCGCGCAGGCCGCTGCCGCTGAACTGGATAGCGACAGTGTGCTGGCGCTGGGGCTGGATATTCGTCAACCGGAAGATTTTGCCGCCGCTCTGGCGGCGACGATAGAACGTTTTGGCAGTCTGCAGGTGCTGGTGAATAACGCCGCATTAACGCTGGCGACGCCGGTGATGGCGATTGCCGTGGACGAGTTTGACCGGGTTATCTCCACTAATCTGCGCGGCACGTTTATCGGCTGCCAGACGATGGGGCGCTACTTCGCCGCTCAAGGCTATGGCCGGATTATCAATCTGGCGTCGTTGGCGGGGCAAAACGGTGGCACCGCGTCGGGTGCGCACTACGCGGCGTCGAAGGGCGGCATCCTAACCCTGACCAAAGTCTTTGCCCGGGAATTGGCAAAATCTGGCGTCACCGTGAACGCCATTGCACCAGGGCCGATGGATTTGCCGACCGTTCACGCGCTGGTACCGGAAGAGAAGATGGGCGCGCTGCTGCAAATGATCCCAGTGGGTGAGCTCGGTGAGGCAGAGTTTGTCGCCCGAAGCGTCGCCCTGCTGGCTTCCCCTCAGGCGTCGTTTGTCACCGGGGCAACCTGGGACATTAACGGCGGGCTGTTCATGCGCTAAAGGAGGCGTTGATGCTGACATTACAGATAGTCCGTCGTGAACTGCACGGCGAGGTGGTGCTGCTGACGCTGGCGCATGCCGACGGCAGGGCGCTGCCCGCGTTTACCGCCGGCGCGCATATCGATTTGCATTTGAGTGAAGATCTGGTGCGTCCGTACTCGCTGTGCGGCGATCCGCGCGAGTGCCACCAGTATCAGCTCGGCGTACTCAAAGACAGCCAATCAAAAGGCGGCTCGCTTGCCGTCCACGCGCTGCAAGAAGGCGCGGAAATTCAAGTCAGCGAGCCACGCAATCTCTTTTCGCTGGATGAGCGGGCGGCGCATAGCTTGCTCATCGGCGGCGGCATTGGCATCACCCCGATGCTGGCGATGGCGGCTGAACTGCTGGCTGCCGGTCGCACGTTTAGCCTGCATTACTGTGCGCGAAGCCGGGCGCAGGCAGCGTTTGCCGCCACGCTCAGCGCTTCGGCCTATGCGCCGCAGGTGCATGTGCACTTCAGCGATGAACAGCGCATTAACCTCGACGCGGTGCTGTGCGATGTGCCGGCTGGAACCCACGTTTACGTTTGCGGCCCAGCGCGGCTGATGGATGCCGTCAGCAAGCAGGCCGCCGCGCTGGGCTACGAGCCTGAACAGATTCACCAGGAGTGCTTTAGCGCTGAAGTTGAGACCGGTGGTCAGCCGTTTGAAGTGGTCGCCGCTGCCAGCGGGATAACCGTCCAAGTTGCCGCCAATCAAACCATCGTCGAAGCGTTAGCGCTGGCGGGGCTGAAGGTCTGCGTCTCCTGTAAACAGGGGATTTGTGGCAGTTGCCTGACCGACGTGCTGGAAGGTGAACCGGATCACCGCGACCACTATCTGACCGACGACGAGAAGGCCGATGGCGATCAGATCCTGCTGTGTTGTTCCCGGGCGAAAAGCGCCCGTCTGATTATCGATCTTTGAGGATCTTCTATGACTCTGCAAACCGAATTTCGTAATGCCATGGCGCAGCTGGGGAGCGCGGTGTCTGTTATCACCACCGACGGCCCGGCGGGCAAGTTTGGCTTCACCGCGTCTGCCGTGTGTAGCGTGACCGATCAGCCGCCCACGCTGCTGGTGTGTATGAACCGTAATTCCTTCGCGCACGCCCACTTTAAGCAAAACGGGGCGCTGTGCGTCAACGTGCTTTCCAGCGATCACCAGGCGCTGTCCGGCGTATTTGCCAACGCCAGCCTGCGCTCGGAAGAGCGTTTTTGCCACGATAGCTGGCAAGTATTGGCCAGCGGCGCGCCGGTACTGAGTTCGGCGGTTGCCAGCTTCGATTGTTTAATTGATGACTGCCATGAAGTGGGCAGCCACTCGGTCTTCTACTGTCGTGTGCAGGCGATCCGCATTAGCGAACAGCCGCGCGGACTGGTCTATTTCAACCGTCGCTATCACGCTGTCGGTCACGAAGCATAGCCGTTTAATGAGGGATGCCGGATGAGTAATGTCGTTTCTGAAACCGTAGTGACGCCCGCTGAAACCCGCCACGATGCGCAGCAGATGCGCAAGCTGGTGATGGCGTCAGTGCTGGGTAATGCGCTGGAGTGGCATGACTTTTTCCTCTACGGCACCGCCGCGGCGCTGGTGTTTGGCCCACTATTTTTCCCCGTCGGCGGTGACCCGCTGCAGGGCACGCTGCTGGCGTTTTCCGGCTTTGCGGTTGGCTTCCTTGCCCGTCCGCTTGGCGGCATTGTGTTCGGTCATCTTGGCGATCGTTACAGTCGCAAAATGACGCTGATTATGACGCTGACGCTCATGGGGGCCACTACCTTTGTGATTGGCCTGCTGCCAACCTATGCGCAGATTGGCCTGTGGGCACCTCTGGCGTTGATTTCTCTGCGCTTTTTACAGGGCGTGGCTTCCGGCGGCGAGTGGGGCGGTGGCGTGTTGATGCTCAGTGAGAATGCGCCAGCACAGCGTCGCGGCTTCTATACCGCCTGGAGCCAAATGGGCGTTTCCGGCGGCTTCGTGTTGTCGGCCTTTGCCTTCTATCTGGTGCAGCAACTGCCGGAAAGCGACTTTATGAGTTGGGGCTGGCGCGTACCGTTTGTGCTGAGCATCGTCATCTTCTTGGTTGGGGTCTATATCCGCAAAAACATCCGCGAGAGTAAGGCATTTAGCGAGGCTAAGCCGGAAGAAAAGCACGAGAAGATCCCGCTGATTATCCTGTTACGCGAGCACCCGAAAGCGCTGTTACAGGCCATTGCGCTGCGCCTGCCGGAAAACGGTGGCTCCTACATCTTCTTCACCTTCTCGGTGGTATACGCCAAACATATCGGTATTGGCACCGGGGAGATAATCAGCGCGGTGACGCTGGCGATGCTGATTGAGTTTTTCTCGATTCTGTTTTGGGGCGCGCTGTCTGACCGTATTGGCCTAAAACCAGTGTATTACATCGGCGTGATTGGCCTGCTGGTGATGGCGTTTCCGTTCTTCTGGCTGCTTTCTACCGGCAGTTACGGCTTCATTATGCTGGCGATGTTCCTCGGTTTGCCGGTGTGCCACGGCGCGATGATCGGCACCCAGCCGTGCATCATGAGCGATCTGTTCCCGGTTCGCGTGCGCTATTCCGGCCTGGCGCTGGGACATGAAGTTGGCTCAATTTTCTCCGGCGGTCTTGGGCCGATGCTGGCGGTGGCGCTGCTGATGGCTTTCGATGCATCATGGCCGGTTTCACTGCTGCTTGTCGCCTATGCGCTGCTGGCGTTGATTGCGCTACGCAGTTTGCCATCAGAGAAGAAAGCCTTATGACATCTCATTTTTTTGCAGGAGCAACCCATGTTAACGATTGAATCACTGGCCTGCTGGCTGGTGGATATTCCTACCGTTCGTCCACACAAGCTGTCGATGGCGACGATGGGCTGTCAGACCCTGATGATTGTGCGCATGCAGTGCGCCGAAGGGGTCGTCGGCTGGGGCGAGGGGACCACGATTGGCGGACTGAGCTACGGCGCGGAAAGCCCGGAGGCGATGAAGTCGGCCATTGAAACCTATCTGTCGCCGTTGCTGTGCGGGCAGACCTTCAGCGGCGTGGCTGCGCTGGCGGAAAAAATGAACGCCAGCGTGAAGGGCAATACCTTTGCCAAATCGGCGCTGGAAACCGCGTTTCTCGATGCCCAAGGCAAAGCGCTGGGGCTGCCGGTGAGCGCGCTGCTTGGTGGCGCGTTGACCGAGAGTCTGCCGGTGCTGTGGACGCTGGCAAGCGGCGATACCGACAAAGACATCGCCGAGGCGCAGCGACTGCTGGCTGAAGAGCGGCATGACACCTTCAAGCTGAAAATCGGTGCCCGCGCGCTGGCCGACGATGTGCGCCATGCGCTGGCTATCAAAAGCGCACTGGGTGATGAGGTCAGCATTCGTGTCGATGTGAATCAGGCGTGGGATTTTTCTACCGCGGTAAAAGGCATGAGCCAGCTTCAAGACGGCGGCATTGATTTGGTCGAACAGCCGATCCCGCTGTGGGACCGGCAGGGGCTTATCGCTCTGAGCCAGCGTTTCAGGCTGCCGATCCTTGCAGATGAAGCGGTGGCGACCAGCTATGACGGTTACGCGCTGGCAAACGGCGGGTTTAGCGGCGCTTATGCGTTGAAGATTGCGAAAGCCGGCGGCCCGGCGCAGGCGCTAAAGCTTGCGCACGTGGCACAGGCGGCGGGCGTGGCGCTGTACGGCGGCACCATGCTGGAAGGTACGCTGGGAACGGTCGCTTCGCTACATGCCTGGTCGACCCTCAATATGCAGTGGGGCACCGAGATGTTTGGGCCGCTGCTGCTTAAAGACGACATCGTGGTGACGCCGCTCGATTTCCGCCAAGGCCACGTTACCCTGCCGCAAGGCCCGGGGCTGGGTGTGGATATCGACGACGAAAAACTGCGTTTCTACGCCAGAAAATAGAGGACATCACCATGCTGTTTAAAGTTGAAATGACCGTCAATATTCCATCGTCGCTGCCTGCCGATAAGGCCGATGCCATCAAAGCCGAAGAAAAAGCCTACTCGCAGCGCCTGCAGCGCGAGGGCAAGTGGCTGCATATCTGGCGCGTCGCCGGGCTTTACGCCAATGTCAGCATTTTTGATGTCGCCGACAACCAAGAGCTGCACGACATCTTAACCGGGCTGCCGCTGTATGCGTTTATGACGATATCCGTGCAACCGCTGTGCCGACATCCCTCAGCCATTAACTAACAACAACAAACCTTACCCTACAAAAAAGAGGAATACGCAATGTCAGTGAATCCTGCAAAACAGACCGAACTGGAATCCTTGCTGGCCATCAGCAGCGGCTTAAATTCCGAACAGGGCAACGAGCGCTTCAAGGCCATTATCCACCAGGTGTTGAGCGACCTGTGCCAGACCATCAAAAAGTTCGATATTAGTGACGAAGAGTTCTGGCTGGCGGTGAACTACCTAAACGAACTGGGCGAACGTAAAGAGTCAGCGCTGCTGGCAGCTGGTCTCGGTCTGGAACACTATCTGGATATGCGCGCCGACGAAAAAGAAGCTGCCGCAGGTCAGGATGTGGGTACGCCGCGCACTATCGAAGGGCCGCTGTATGTCGCAGGCGCGCCGCTGAGCAAGCAGTATGCGCGGATGGATGACGGCAAAGAGCCGGGCGAGCCGATGTGGCTGCATGGTCAGGTCCGCGATTTAGACGGCAACCCGGTCGCCGGCGCGATTGTGGATATCTGGCATGCTAATACCCTGGGCGGCTATTCATTCTTTGATCAATCCCAAAGCGAATATCATCTGCGCCGCCGTATTGAAACCGGTGCTGATGGGCGTTATGCGGTGCGCAGTATTGTGCCGTGTGGCTATGGTTGCCCGCCGGATGGCCCAACGCAGAAGCTGTTGACCGCGTTAGGCCGCCACGGTAACCGTCCGGCGCACGTGCATTTCTTTGTTTCCGCGCCAGGTTACAAACACCTGACCACGCAGATAAACCTCAACGGCGATGCTTATTTATGGGATGACTTTGCCTTTGCCACCCGCGAAGAGCTTATTGCCGATCCCATCAAAATCACCGACGGCAAGCTTGCGCAGGAGCGCAAAATTAACCAGCCGCATACCGAAGTCAGCTTTGACTTTACGCTGGTGGATTCGGCGCAAACTGAGGAAGAACAGCGCATCAAGCGTGCTCGCGTGATGGAATAAACGCTGATATTGCTGCCTGATGGCGCTTTGCTTATCAGGCCTACAATGTGTCATCCCGTAGGCCTGATAAGCAAAGCGCCATCAGGCACAAATCGCGCGGAATACGACAAACATCGGATGTCTGAGAAAAATACGCATCGGTATAGTTAACGGGCTATCGCATTGTTTCGACAGCGTAAAATGAGCATTGGCAGCCATGCTGATGTCAATCTTACTCACAGGATGTGGGGTCAGAATATGAAGACAGTACGTATCGTTTGTTTGCTGGCTATCGGGATGATATTCGCCACGGCAGCCCAGGCGCAAAGTCGCGCCAGTACCGGAACTATCCATTTTGTCGGCCAAATTGTCGAAGGCGGTTGCGGGGCTGAAGTTCAGCGCGCGCAGGTTGAGATTTCCTGTTTTCGCGACGGCGTGAACCACTTTCAGCGCGTGGCGCTCAATTCTAGCGATGATGTCCATTCAATGCGGCATATTGGCAAGATAACCCAGCGCTCACTGGCGGGTCATCCCGAGCTACAGGAAATGACCATCAGCTACCATTAAATATTGGCCTTCCTCGTTATTGAGGAAGGCGGTATTTATCTAAAGGGAAAGCCAATGCTGACCGGCGCTTTTCATGTCTGCTTCAAGCTGGCTGCCGCGTGTGGCGAAAACGCGTCCTAGCGGGAAGCCGCTTTTTTCCAGCAGGTAGGCTAATGGCGCGTATTCGCGTGGATAGCGTGCGACGATCGCCGCGTCAATATCCACAAAACCTTGCGGGAAGGTGAAAGTCCCCATGTCATAAACGCTCTGGCGGTGAAACAGCTTCCAGCAGTCGTCTCTTTTTTCAGCCAAATCGTAAAAACGATTGTGACATTCACAGCCTAAATTCAGTTGGATGTTTTCGGCAATGATGATGGCATTGGTTTCCAGCAGCGCTTTATTGCCTGCCGCATTAAAGGTCACCAGCGGTGAGCCAATCATATGCTTGGTGCGTAAGTCGGAAGCCCCCATCCGCATGGAACCTTCAACAAAATCACTGGCCAGGCCTTCAAACCAGGTGATCTCTATTGTTCCGTCGGGGTGGAATAGATTGCGCAGTCGATCCCATTCCCCGAGATCGCGGTGGATCCAACCATTCATCAAATCATTGAGCTGCTGGCGATCGTTATGGGTAGTTTGCATGGTGAGGCTCCTATCAGTGGACTGGAATCAGTTTGGTGGCAAGTGGCGATTAATTCAAATATATTAATTTGAACGAATAATCATTATTAATGATTGATGAGGGAGCTATGGAACTGCGTCATCTGCGCTACTTTCTTGCCGTCGCCGAGGAAGAGCATTTTGGACGTGCCGCAAAACGGCTGAACATCGTACAGCCTGCGCTCAGCATGCAGATAAAGGCATTGGAAGAGGAGCTTGGCGGGGCGCTTTTTATCCGCACCAGCCGCCACGTGGAGCTCACCGACGCCGGGCGGCTTTTGCAAACGGAGGCCCAGCGAACGCTGGCGCAGGTTGAACATACGCAACTGGCCGTTGCGCGGTCTTTGCGCGGTGAAACGGGGCGCGTTCGGGTGGGTTTTGCCGGTAACGCTATCTTTAGCGGCAAGATGATTGCCGATTTGCGCCTGTTTCATCAGTCATATCCTGATGCTGAACTGGTGATACAGGAAGTTGCGCCCCAGCAACAGGTCGAGGCTATTCTGGCCGGGCAGTTGGATGTCGGCTACACACCCCAGAGCAGTCACACGTCGACGGCGGAAATTATTGCGCAGCCGCTGGGTCAGTGGGATTTTCTGCTGGCATTGCCTGAAGATCACGTGCTGGCGAAGCAATCCACTCTCACCATTGACATGCTGGCGAATGAACCGCTGATCCTCTATGAAGCGCATGATGCGAACGAGCGCCTGTATTTGCTGCTGCAAGAAAAGCTTGGCGATAATCTGCGCGTTGCCCACCGAAGCGGCAGTACGTTAAGCGTGTTGGCGATTGCGGCGACCGGACTGGGCCTGGCCCTGATTCCATCGCCGTTACAGCAGGTGACAATTCCCGGTCTGACCTACCGCCGTTTAGATGAACCCACGTTGACGGCGAATTTGCTGCTCATTCGCCGCGCGGTTGAGCCGAATATGACGGTTGCGGCCTATTTGAGCCTTGCTTCTCCAGATCCTAAGGCGTGAGTGTTAAAGGACTTGTGCGGCTTGGCTGGTTTCGCGCAGCGCTCCCGGCGGCTGTCCGGTCACGCGCTTAAAGGCCCGACTAAACGCCGCGACGGAACCATAGCCTAATCGCAGTGCGACGGTTTCAATCGCCTGCTGCTCATGGCCGATATACTGCACCGCCAGCCGCATACGCAGCTCGCCGAGATATTTTGCCGGCGTGGTGCCGGTTGCAGAAAGAAATCGCTCGGCGAAGACCGATCGCGATGTCCCGGCTTCTTTTGCCAGCGTGGCGACGCTCCAGTTCACCCCGGGCTGTTGATGCATGGCGTAGATGGCGCGGCTCAGACGCGGGTCGCGTAACACTTGGATCCACCCGGTGGCCTTACCGCAGCCGCTTTCCACCCAGCCACGAACAATCAGCGCCGCCACCACGTCCGCGAGCCGGGCAAGTATGCCGGCAAACCCGACCTGGCGGCCGAGCGATTCGCGTTCCATGGCGGCGAGCAACGGATGAATTTCCGGGCGCGTCGCCATCAGGCTGCTCACCATCATCACTTCAGGCATCGCTTTAATCAGCGGCTGCATACCGCCTAGCTCGAAATCCATGCAGGCGGTAAAAATCACCGCGTTGTCACCTTCCGGGCAGCTCTTGCAGTGAATATCGTGCACCCGATTACACAGCGGCTCGCTGGGAAAATCGGCAATAGGGGTTACGACCGCTGCGTCATCAGAGAGCAGGGCATGCGACTCGCCGTTGGGAATAAACACCGCGTCACCGCTGTCCAGCGTGAAACGCGCGCCGCTGTGCATCCGCAGTACCACAGGGCCTCGGCTGACAAAATGAAATTGAGCCTTGCCGGGAACATTGCCGAACGACAAACCAAACGGCGCACCGGTTTCGATTCGCCGGTAGTTGACGCCGGAAAGGCGCATGCCGCGTAGCAGTTCGCTTATTAAATCGGGGGCATGGAGGGACATCGCGAAAACTCCGGACGAATTATCAATAATAAAAGATTTTACATCATAGATCGTCCGAGTGAGGTTTTCTATTCTTTGTGACCGTTATCTCATTTTTTTAACCGGAGAGTTACAAATGAATTCATGCGCCACTGCAAGCGCGTCATTGGCACCGGCCAAACCCGCCTGGCGAGCCGTCTGGTCGCTGGCGCTGGGCGTGTTCGGGCTGATTACCGCTGAATTTTTACCCGCCAGCCTGCTCACGCCTATGGCTTCAAGCCTTGGTGTCACCGAAGGCGTCGCCGGACAGACGGTAACCGCCACCGCGCTGGTGGCGCTGGTCACCGGGCTGCTCATCACCAGCGCCACCAAAAGTATCGACCGCCGCTGGGTGCTGATGTTCTTTACCGTGCTGCAAATTGTCTCCAGCCTGATGGTTGCCTTTGCGCCATCGCTACATGTTTTGCTAATCGGACGATTGTTGCTCGGTGTGGCTATCGGCGGCTTCTGGGCGATGTCGACCGCCACGGCGATGCGGCTGGTACCGGCGAAGGATGTACCAAAAGCGCTGTCGATAATCTTTGGCGGAGTGTCGATTGCCACCGTAGTGGCGGCACCGCTTGGCAGCTACCTCGGCAGTCTGATCGGTTGGCGAAATGTGTTTATCCTGTGTGTTATCCCAGGCGTGCTGGCACTGTTCTGGCAGCTGTGGGTATTGCCTTCTATGCGTCCTGAAAACAGCGGCAACCTCGGCACTTTGTTCAGAGTGCTGCGCCGTCCCGGCATGATCGGCGGTCTGCTGGCGACCATTTTTATCTTCAGCGGGCATTTTGCCTTCTTCACCTACCTGCGTCCGTTCCTCGAGACGGTGGGACGGGCAAACGTCGAAACGATTTCGCTGATCCTGCTGGGCTTTGGTGTCGCCAATTTCATTGGCACTTCAATTGCTGGGTATCTGCTGGCGCGTAACCTGCGCTTAACGCTGGCTCTGGTGCCATTTGCTATGGGCGTACTGGCGTTGACGATGGTGGCTTATGGGCATCTGGCGCTGGTGGACGGTTTGCTGGTCACGCTGTGGGGATTTGCTTTTGGCTTGGTGCCGGTTGGCTGGTCAACCTGGCTTGCCACCACGGTGGCTGACGAAGCTGAAAGCGCCGGTGGGCTGATGGTGGCCTCTATTCAATTGGCAATCAGCGCAGGGGCCGCAGGCGGTGGGCTGGTGTTTGATATGAACGGGGCCAATGGCGTATTCACCGCCAGCGGTGTGCTGCTGGTGGCGGCGATGGTGATGGTGTTTGCCGGCGTGCGGGTGAAATCGGCGGCGGTTGAGTAGTGAGCTTGGCTTAATACAGGCCCGGTAAGCGAAGTGCTACCGGGCCGTTTTATTTTCATCGTCAGACCAGCAGATAGCTCAGGCCGGTAAAGGCCACCATTCCGGCAATCACGGTCGCAAACAGGCTGCGGCTTAAGATCCCCACCAGCGTCGCCACCGCGGCGGCCAGCAGTGAGATGCTGATACCGCTGCTGTTCAACGCCGGTTTGCCCAGCAGTTCGGCGGCAATAATCGCGGCCATAATGGCAGCGGGAATGAAGCTCAGCCACTGCTGCAGCGCCGGTGGCATACGAAACCGTGAGAGTAAAAGCACCGGCACCACGCGCATCAGCGCCGTCACTGCCGCCGAGGCCAAAATGGCCAGCAGAATATTACGCTCCATGCTTTGACTCCTTATTCAAGACATAGCGCAGTCCCAGCGTCGCCAGCGTGGCGGCAACCGATGCGGCGACAATCACAACAACGCTGGTATCGGCGTGTCCCGACATCAATAGCGTGATCGCCACGGCGACAGCAATGCTCAATGACTCCAACAGTTTACGGCGGCTGGCAAACCACAGCATTAACACCAGACCGATAAACATCGACACCAAGCTAAAGCTCAACCCCTCCATTAACGCTGGCGGCAAGGCCGATGCCAGTACCGCGCCAATCACGCAGGCGAGGATCCAGTTCAGCCATGCTGCGACGTTCAAGCCAAACATCCAGGCGAAGGATACTTTGCTTTGTGGGCTGCCGTGTTGCACCGCGACGCCGAAGGTTTCATCGGTCAGCAGCAGGCCGCTGATAATTTTTTGCACGGTGGTTTGTTCGCGAAAATAGACGCTCATCGCCGAGCTCATCAGCAGGTAGCGCAGGTTAACCAGCAGCACCGAAAGCACCACGGAAAGCGCTTCCGCCCCCGCAGCCCACAGTGAGTAAAACAAGAACTGCGCCGAACCGGCGTACAGTAGGGTTGCCAGCAGCGCGGTTTGTAGGGTGCTGAAACCGGCGAGCGTCCCGATAGCGCCGGCGGCAAAACCAATGCTCCAGTAGCCTGGAATGGTCGGCAGGCAGGCCATAATCCCGGCACGAAACTCCGATTTGGCTTCACTGCGTGGCGAGGCCGTTGTGTCTGTTAACATTACTTTTTCCTGTTTTTTATTTTACTGAATGATAACTTTTGCCGGGCGGCGCTGGAATAGAAAAATGAGTGAATGCGGGGTGTGATTTCAGGGATCGGGCTCAACAATCGCTGAAGATTTGACCAGTGTTGGTAACGTACTATTATTTATTTGTTACGTGTGTCCACAGCAAAAACATAGATGTAATCAGGATGAAATCATTGTCAGTATTTTTCATTAGTTCACAAAACTAAATTTTTTGAATGAATGCGGCGTCATACACTAGGCATGAGAAATGTGGATAGTATGATTGAGTAAATGGTAGAGGTGTCTTTAAGGGCTACTTTATGGTGTTCTTAATATTATAGGTGATGAGAAAATACTATAACTACAACTAATGAATTTATAGGGGCTGTAATATGTATGAGTCACAAAAGAAGTTAAAGAATAATAAACATTTAGCAGTTGCGGATTCTATTGTTCAGCCAAAAATGATTGAGAGGAAAAGTTCTGAAATAGTGGATAACCGCTCTGGTTCTATTGCACAACGTAAGTTTCTAGAAACTCGGAATAGTTTTTCTACCCCAGAGCAAGCTCAGTCTATACAGCGTAAAAAGTTAGACATATTACAGCTTGGTAGTAAACGAAAAGGAAAGGGGAAATTCTCCACCGTGGCGGCTTCCCCTGCAGCATTAGCCGTTACGAATATGTTTATACAGCAGCATCTGGGCAACGAAGCAGCCGCCATTCAAATGGCACGGAATCGAGCTGGGTCAGGTATTGCGGCTAGTCATACGATTGATCTCACTGAAACGGCGAGGTTGCTTAGTGAAATGCAGCAAAGGATTACCGCCGATTATTATGTCCCAGAAAACGAAGTTATGAGCCCATACGAAGGTGGAATGCAGTATTTGACTGGAAATTCATACAAAATATGGGAGACAAGATTTGATAAAAAGGGCAAGTTAAAAAAGACTAAATCGGTTAACAAACGATTTTACTATGATGTCCTAGGCATTGCTGGAAATGCGTTGCATCACTTTGATGGGGTGGAATAAATTAATTTATTCTTCTTAAATGCAAAAGTGAAGTGCGAAAGCGCGGCTCAGAAAATAAATTTGAAAGGTGACTTATTCCACTGTGATCGGGAAAAATTATATAATCAATATGGTCAATTTTTCAAGGATATGCCATGTCTCCACAAGTCGATGTCGAAGACCCTCAGCAAAAAAATAATGTCATCATGCTTTATCGCGAGATGGCATGGCTAACACAGGTCATTAACCAGGTTATTTGCAGCTACTTAAAACAGGAAGGTCATGAGCGCCATTGGGTGAATATTCCCCTCCCGGATTTGATGAAAGGAACTCCCTACGCCGATCTCATTATTGACTGGCAACTCTCTCCTTTTGAGCGTCTGGCACTAGCGCTTGCCATGGCGCCGAGCGTGAAACCCGATACCCTTGATATCTTCTTTGGGCTTAACAGCCTTATCGATCGTCCCTTTACCGAGTTTGGCGGCGTCAGTGATAAAGCCTTTAGCGGCTTTATTCCCACCGGGCAGACACTCAATTTTCTGATTAGCGCCAACGATCCCGATTGGCGCGTCCATGCGCACGCTATTTTCTCGAACAAACATCGCCTGATGGCGGAACAAGTCACGCAGCTGCTGTCCGTTGATGATGGGGTGCCCAAATGGGCCGGTATTTATCAGTTAAACGAGGAATGGCTACACTATTTTATGACCGGCGAGCGTCTGCGCCCGGAATTAAGCGCCAGTTTCCCGGCCCATTTGCTGGAATCGCCTCTGGAATGGGGCGATCTGGTGCTGGATGGCGAAGTGATGGCGCAGATTGAAGAGCTGCATGCGTGGCTTAAACACGGTCATACGCTGATGAACGAGTGGCAGTTGGTGAAAAAGGTGAAGCCGGGATATCGAGCGGTGTTCTTTGGCCCGCCGGGCACCGGTAAAACGCTCACCGCCGCGCTGCTCGGCAAAGCCACAGGGCGGGATGTTTATCGTGTCGATCTTTCGATGGTGGTGTCAAAATACATTGGCGAGACCGAGAAAAACTTATCCCGCGTGTTTGATGCTGCCAGCTACAAAGAGTGGATCCTGTTTTTTGACGAAGGGGACGCATTGTTTGGCAAACGCTCTGAGGTCAGTTCATCCAACGACCGCCATGCTAACCAGCTAACAGGCTATTTGCTGCAAAAGATAGAAGATTTTCCCGGTACGGTGATTATTGCCACCAACCTGAAAACCAATATGGATGAGGCGTTTACCCGCCGCTTCCAAAGCATGGTGCAGTTTACGATTCCTAGCCCGAAAGAGCGTCTGCTGTTATGGCAAAAGGCATTTCATGGCGTGTGCGATCTTGGCGACGATGTCAATTTGCCCGCTATTGCCGACCGCTATGAGGTTGCCGGTGGGCAAATTATTAACGTGCTGCGCCAGTGTGCATTAACCGCCATTCAGCGTGGGGCACGCACGGTTTCGCAGGACGATATTATTGCCAGCATTCGCCAAGAATTTAGGAAAGATAACAAAATATTCTTTGAATGAATGTGCCGTCCCACTACGGGCAGCAGGAAAGTGGGAAGATTTAGCTAACTATCTGATACAGCAAGATTGATAACGAGGATGGTTGTTATGTTTATAAAACAGAAGCCACAGCATCAATCAACCCGCCGGGCGGTTTCGCAGCGCAAGGAGGGGCATGCGGCGATGCTGGAGGACAAGCGTGCGCAGACTGTGCAAAGACAGCCTAATAAAACCGGACTGCCCGATAACCTGAAAAGCGGGATGGAAGATCTCAGCGGCATGAGTCTGGATCATGTTCGGGTGCATTACAACTCAGAAAAACCGGCCGCCGTGCAGGCGCACGCCTATGCCCAGGGCAGTGATATTCACCTTGCTTCCGGCCAGGAAAAACATCTGCCGCATGAACTGGGGCACGTGGTACAGCAGGCGCAGGGGCGAGTGACGGCAACGACTTCGGTGGCGGGGATGGCGGTAAATGATAGCCCGGCGCTGGAGCATGAGGCGGATGTGCTGGGGTCTAAGGCGCTGCGGAGTTAAAGAATTAATAATTAATATAAAAATCCTGTAACAGCCAATAAAAAGGCGAGATATGTACAAACAGTTAGAAAAAAACAAAGAGAATAAAAGTAGAGCGGTTTTAAATTCTGTTGCTCAGAAGAAAGATGAGGGGCGACAAGCTTTTTTACATGTGGATAATCGACCTGAAGTTGTTGCTCAAAGGCAACTGCAAGAAATGGTTGGCAATAACTATTCTCAACAACAATCTATCCAAAAAAAAGAAAATGGCGAAGATTTGCCTGACCACCTAAAATCAGGAATAGAAGACCTTCCTGATTATCCTATTGATGATATAAAAATAAATTATGCTTTAGGTGGTGCAAGTGCATTTACAAAAAATGTTGTTCAAAGAGTAATTGGCGACATCCAAAAAGATACATATGTAATAGAAAAGAATACAAGAACTATTTATTATGCAGTGTGGAACAATGAAAGCGGGCACTATGATTTGAACAGTGTTGATGATAATGCTGTGTCGATAAACTTTTTTATGTCAGTAACTCCTGACAATGATAACTATTCAGCCATTGATATCAAAGAAGCTAAAGCTATACACTCATCTAAAATAAATGAAGATTGTTATATAAATTATTTTCGCGACTATTATGATGATGTGCCTATCGAGATACTAACATCTTTATTTGAAGAGGCTTGTGATGAATTTGATTCCTTTGAGGATTCAAAAGATTATTTAGATAGTCAGATATCTCGCCATCAACATTTACTGAAAAAAAAGCACAAGCTTAAAGTTAACTCCTCATATCCACGAGTGTTTGTGAAAGGCGTTGATGGGGACTCTCAATTAACTCTGAAAAAATTAAATAAAAAAGAGCATGAACTTGGCGTGGATTTATCTTACCGCGATCATAGAGACGCTATTGATATTGAATTGGATCGTTTTTTACCCGACGAGGAACATGATACTAAAGAGTATAGAAAACGCTATGAAGCAATGACCATGGCCGATGGATCGGATAGCGAAAATGATGATGGACAAAATATGACTTCAACTGGTGGATTTCCTCTAACATCGAACACTGTCGATTTAATGAGCGAATACAGTAACATGCATTATCGTCATCAGCTTAAAAAACCGAATCACACGTCTTCTACTCGAGCGTATGAAGAAGAATTTCTGAAATGGATGAAAAGTGAAATAAATGTCGAAACTATGGCTGTGCTAAACTTGCCTCCTGGTTCTGATGCAGATCCTGAACAGGAAACCATGCTCAATACCTTTGGTGCGGCTTTAGATGTTAATACCCCGCCAAAGAATAACCCAATAGGAAAAGGAAAGATTTATAAAACCATTTATTTACACTTTAAAAGAACCTTGGAAATGATCAATAGCGAATTAGATAAAGCGGAATTAAAGGATAATCTTGATAATTTTGCAATGCGCACTCGTGCTCATATCCAATATCTTGAGAATAACTTTTTAATTGGTATGAGGCAAAATGAAGATGAGTTTTTAGCAAAAGAAGGTGAATCACTTATTCCTCGGGAGACAGTCAGCAACATGATAGACTCCGCTCAGAGTTTAATACTTAATTTAGCCAAAGGAGCTGAATTAAAGGAAGATCTCAGTTCAATGTTTGGAGAGCATACAAAAAAATGGCTTGAGGTCTTAGGAACAGTACTGGGATTGTACTACAAAACAATAAAGCGATTAATTCAAAGTAGGCTTTTTATTGGTGAGGGAACAACGGATGATCTTTTAAATTTATTTTCGAAATTAGGGCAGTTGTTAGACGCTGAAATAAAAATCAATAATCAACTTCGCGCCATGAAAGTAGCTAAAGCAACCAGCAGAAGTAAAGGGAAAAGGAAGGCGGTAGCCAGCATAGAAAGAACCAGCAGTCTGGATCTTGAAGGTGAGGATGGTGATTCTATGCCCGATTCGTCATTCGCATATTCCGGAGCGAGAGCGGCCCAAGATTATAGCATGGAATTTGTTCCAATCAGCGGAAACGGACTAAATTGCTACATAAGAAGTATTTTCACTGGCTTACATCGCTTGGAATATTTTACGGGTTCAATTGAGAATGCCGTTAGTGTTATTTCGGATCACCTCGAAAGCATTCACCTCAGAGTCGGTTCTCAAATGATTGATGCCGGTGGACTCGTAGCTGCTGAGGCAAGAAGAGCCATATTAGAGTTGTATAATGTTGACGTAGGAGTAACAATTATCACTTGGAATTATGATTTAGGACGGTTTGTTGATTACAGTGCTAATGATGGGGCGGTTCAGTTGAATTTGTTTAGCACCCCAGGCCATTTTGATCTTTTAGGTTGAGCAAAATATGATTTTTATTATTCATTAAGTTGAGTGTGAATTTTTACTTTGAATTTATCTCGCCCTATTGTTTTTTCGGTGATTTTTAGCTAAATCGTTATAGGTTTAAGGAAACATTGTTTTCTATATTACCATGATAAATTGGTGCATCATTTTTTATACACGAAAAAATGTTTGAGTAATCGAGGGGATAAGGAACGTGCCAGTTATCCCCTCGTAAAAATTTCACCCCTTACGGCTTATCCCCCTCCTTCCTCACCATCCTTACCGCAAACAATATCCAGCCAATCACAATCATAAAGATAATCAAAATCGGCCCTTGATACGCCTGAAACGCCGGGTCGGCGACAAACACCAGCATCAATCCGCTGATGGACAGCGCGGTCAGCGCTACAAACGGGAAGCGGCTCAGGTGTTTTCTCAGTGGGAACGACCAGATGCAGATTATCAGGAACAGCAAAATAAACAGGAACGACACAAACAAACCGGCTCTCAGCTCCCAGCGGTGAATACAGATCCAGTTTAACAATTGGGTGACGCTATTTATTACCTGATTGATCGGCTGCGGATACTGCTGGGCTTCCGGGAAGAAGGTTTTATCAATCAGCTTCTCATTGGCGTCACTGAGCGGCAGCGGCCAGTAACCTGCGCCCAAAAAGCTCCAGCTGGAAAGATTGACCAGTTGGGTCAGGGTCGGCGTTTGGTCACGGTTATCTTCGCTGATAAGCATGGGTACGAGGCGCTTGTACACCTGCTGAACGTCAAGCTGGTCCGATTGTTTGCTTAGCCATCGTTGTAGCCCTTTAATTTGGTCAAGTTCGTCGGTGGCCTTCTCGCGTGTTGCCGGTGAGCCAGGGCGAACAATCAGCAGGTTGGTTCGTTTTGATAATGCATTGAAATTTTGGAAGTTGTAAAAACCATTTTTGCCCTCCACAACATCACTGACGGGGACAATCACGCTGAGATAATAGGTATCATGGCTGGTGAGCTCGCCATCTAATTCACTAGCGCTGGACTGGCGGTGTTCACTCTGACGGAGCGCAATCTTAAGCCTGTCCAAGAACGAGAAGAAGGCCTGTTGGCTTTCAGGGGTGTCCAAGGTGGAAAGGTCGATATCAAGAGTAATGCCATCGGCCATTGATGGTACGCCTTGGAGCCCAAAACTTATCCACGGCTTCAGATTGTTGATGGCGTATTTATCCATTGGCGTCGTGACGGACTCAACCAACCGTTTAACCATATCGTCGGTAAACAGCCCGGTTAGCTGGTCTCGCGACAGGTCGCGCGGCGTCGTGACCACGAGATCGAGCTTGGTGCGGTAGCGATGGGTTATCTGAATAAACTGGCTGAATTTTTTCTCAGCTAACCAGTTTTGTGGCAGCACTAACGTATTGCCGTTTCCTTCCGGCTTCATCACTGCACCCACATAGCCAATGCGATCTAAGCGGCTAAAATCAATGGATTGCCCCTCTTCGAGATGCTGCCAGTACGGATAAAAGCCGTAAAAAATTCCCATCGTAAATATCGACTTGACGATGTCCTGACACCCGCAGTCTGCTGGTGCTACCCAGCGAACAGGCTTGGCGTGAACAGGGTTTGGTCCATTTTTTCTCGCCAGCGCGAAGACGCCCTTATCCTGCAGGCTGCCAGGGGGTATACCCGACTCATTAATCGCCATTTGCAATAGATAGAGACTCGGGAAGACTTCATCCTTGAGCGGCTCAAGCGTCGTTAACACCTCTTTCGACAGGGCGGTGATCCCAAATTGCTTGATGATTTTGCTTAGCGCTTCGGGATTGAGCTGCCAGACGATCTGTGGCGCGTTCGTTTGCGTGTCGCTTTGGCTACTCGTTTCAATGACCTGGGTTGAAGTCGCGGGGTCATCGGGGCTTTTAGTTTCCGTATTTTGATCAGCTGCCGTGCTATTACCTGCGTCGTTATTGGTAGGCTGAGCCGTGCTAGTGCTAGTGCTAGTGCTAGTGCTAGTGCTAGTGGTTGCACTCGTGCTTGGCTGAGAGGTTTCAATCGTATAGGAATCAATCAAGCTATCGATATTCAGTGGGGGAGCGATGGGGATATTCAGCTCAGTAAACAAATCGCTGAGCTGATTATAAAGCTGGCTACGCTGATCGAACTGCTGCTTCTCTAATTTCGCAAAGGTCGCCAGTACGGTCTGACGCAGCGTCAGGCTGGTGAAGTCTTTCTCCGTCAGCTGGTAAAAATAGGGTGCCGTGTCGCTGTTGGGCCTTTCAGGAACAGACGGCTCAGTGGATCTTGGCGCATCAGCATTTTTACCCGCGCCTGCGGCCCTGAGGCCCAGTTTTATCTCTATCTCTGAGGGCGTTAAATTAAGCAGTTCCGGGGGCGTTATCGCCGTCCGCCATGTTGGATAGAGCGTATTTCGCTCGGCGGCGCGGTTTAATGCAATCATCAACGATTCGACAAAAATCGGCTGCTGGTCGTTGGATGACTCGGGAACGGCAAAGGCAAATTCACCGCAGAAATAGTTCAGCCAGTAACGCGTTGTGGGGCCAACTATGCCATCGTTGAGGCGCTGTCCTCTTTTCAATTGAGCCTGGAAGGCGCTGTTGTTCTGATAAAAATCGGCAAGCTGAGTTTGTATCTCTCTCCCCAGATTACGCTTATCGCTCGCCGTTAGCTGCTTGCTGCACGTTTTATACGTCTGGGTGCTATCGGCCAGCGCGTTTTGCGCGGCGTAACCCATTGTCGGCAGCGTGGATAACAGGAGCCCGCAGATAACACGTTTGGCAAGGCGCGGCATTGGCTTGCGAATAAGAGATAACAGACTGAAACCAGGATTTATCATTGTTTTTATCCTTAGCGCCATGACACAAAAAGAGGGATATCCATCCATGGGTATTTGATGGTCTGAAAACTCCACGGCAGCTGGTCGAGTAGCATGTCAAAGGTGCCGGGGATGATATTCAGCTGCCAATGTTCTGGGGTGACGCTTAACACGCCTTCACGTCGAATAAAGGTCGACTGCAGGCCGTCGATGGAGGTTTTTCCTAACACCCGCCAGTGGGCGATGATGGCGTTGAGCAACCCCTCGATAAGCGTCTCGGCCCCGGTCGGTAATGCAACTTGCAAAGGGATGGCCGCAGAGGGCGCAACGCCGCAGAGCACTTTGTTCAGCAATAGCTGATATTCAGGCGCGTTGTTGGTGCCATTCGTCATCCACTGCAGGCAAAACAGCGCCTGTAGCTGTGACGAGGTATCTACAAACTTGCGCCCATCGGTCAGTGCTAAGCGCTGAAATAGCATGGGAATATAGGCTGAAGCGATAACCAATCCCGCATTGTGGATGGTAACGGGGTCCGCGCAGACTTCGGTGTTATCTTGCGGCTTATTCCATGGGGTTTCTGCGTTTTTCTTCACGTCCTTGTCTGTCATATCAATGGCCTCGATGAGCTGTTTAATGTCGGTTTGCTGGTGATCCAAGTGCGTTGCCCACACCGTTTTGTCCGGCGGTTTCTGCGTATCACGGCGGGCAATGCGGACTAAGTTTTTTTTCTGTGACGTTGAGGGGATAAGCGGCAGTAATCCTTCGACCAGCGCGGCAACCGAAGCGTCATCTTTCTGGTTGTCCTGAACGGTGTGAGCCCGCCATAACTGATTTAATTCGCTAAGAACATCATGCATGAACGGATCGGCGGTGATGGCGATCCCTTTTAGCCAATGTTTACGGTAGATGGTTTGCCAAAACAGATACTCGCCCTGCTGTGGTGATACAAAAAGCTGGCCGAAGGCTCGGCGTAACGTCAATAGGGCGAGCGTTGCGCTGGTGAGCGTGGGAAACAGCATCGCTTGATGTGCCTGCATCGGTATCTCCTCCAGCCAGCGCTGCATATGACGCGGATTTGCCAGAGTACGCTGTAGCCATTGCCGTAAAGGGTGCTGCATCGGGCGCTGTGAAAGGTTCATCAACCAGCCGGATGCAGGAGCCGGCCCTTTACCGTCAAACCAGAGCTGTAACCCTTGGCGTAACGCCTCCTCGGAAAGGAGGCTATCGGCCCATCGCCTACGTTGCGCCAGAGGCTGATGAATTACGTTGCTGCTGAGGATGAACTGCTGCAACTGAAGGCAGAGCGTGCCATCCGATGAGGCGTTGTGCCGGTTCATCTCCCTTAACAGTCGTTGAAGCCACTGTTCCGCTGTGGCTGGGCAGTCATTACTGAGCAGCAAGGGGTAAAACCAGTGAAGGGATAGCTTGAACTGCTGGGCGATAGCCAGCAGCAGGGGGAGCAGCGCGATGGTGCGTTCACTGAACGGCGGCTGCATGATGCGAACCAGCCGGGTTAATTGGGTGATGTTCCACGTCTGTAGCTGTTTCGCCATTGCCGAGGCATTCATCGCGGCATAGTGCCGTAAAAGCCTGCGTTGCGGATGACTGATGGCCAACGTGTGCTCATCAGACTGAATATTCGCCAACAGCTGAGATGCAGTAACCGATGGTTGCTTGTGTTTCCCAACAAGATCAATCAACTGCTGACGCCATAAAAAGCTGCTGTCGCTCAGACTTAACCATTCGTGAATTAATACATCAACGTCAACCTGGTAGCGGGCAGAGAGCCGTTCAGTGATATTCAGTAAATATTGGTATTGATTAAATTCACTTCCCCGGCGGCTTATGACGTAGTGCAGCGACAGTTCCCATAGGGCATTTCTGGTATTGCTGGCGTTGAGTGGGTTTGACACATGGCCAATGGCTGTTCCGATGGTTTGGCTTTCGTGAATAATAGCGTGTATGGCTTCGGCAGCGGGCGAGTGAATAATGTCTGTTAACGTGAATAACGCAGAATCATCGAAATGCGTTACCCAGCGCTTTAACGTGGAAACGGAAAGCCCAATGCTGAGAATGATCTGGGTGAGCTGTTGCCGATAATCGCGCTGCCAGCGTTTATTCTGGCGGTTCCACTGGATCTGGTTGGCGCTTTCTAACGTGGTGACCATTTCTTCTATCTCGGCCAGTTGCGCCAACGAGAGGCCGCTGATTAACGAGGGCGAAAGCGTTAACTGATAGCCGGAGGGCGACGGCTCAGTGTGCTGTGTGGATTTCTCGAACTTGTCTGGGTTGAGTGTTTCCAGCAGACCGTTCAGCGTAGTTCCTGCCAGCGAAAGATCCCCCATCTTCTTCACATTCATTCGCACCGTTTCAAGCTGGTCGGCAAAAGCGATATTACGCCAAGCGGCCAAACGCAGGATTAAATGGCGCAGGAAGTGATTGGGCGAAAACGCGCCGTCGCTTTCCACAATGAGAAAAGCGAAGGCGAATTGCCATAACATGGCTACCGTCGTGCGTTCAGTGAACGCAGAGTCCTGCGGGATAAACAGACGATATCCTGCGATAAAGCGGCGTAATAAAAGGGCAGCATGCGGCTCAAGCACCTCGGTCAGCGACAGCAAGGTTTTATCAGAATAGGTCTCGGCCCAATGACGGCGAACAGACTCCAACTGGCCGCACCAGCGTAGTAAGTCCGCAAAAGACGGCGAAATGGGGGGCCAATAGCGCAGGAGCTGTGATTCTTGGCCCGAACTGAGCGCCAGCAGGAGTTCGTTAATATTGGCTATTGCGTTGATTTCCCCTTGGGGTATCGCACCGTCGGAGACTCGCGCTAAATCGCTTCCCGGTGTTTTTAAAGGCGAAGCCGCAATCATGGGCGCGATAGCGTGGAGTAAATCTAACAATTGTGCCCGCAGCGCACTGTCGATAGTTGTGCTGTTAAGCGTTGAAATGAGCGACGCCAGCAGCACATCTGCCTGTAGGTTTTGCGCGTTAGCCATCTGCACCACCAAACCAGACATATAGCTTCGGCGGTTGAACGCGCTGCCGCGCTCGATAAGCAAGTACTGAAGCGTAAACAGCCACACCTGCTGGTGGATTTGCGACGGCGGTAAGACCGTGAGGGGATCCATGGGATAGAATGCCTGCTCACCCTGAGCTGTGTGGGCTTGTGCATCAGAGTGGCGTTTTGCCGACCACCACTCTGGTGTCTGCAAAATCGCGCGCAAAAACGGGTATTCTTGCGGCGTTAATACGGCAAGTAGCTGCAAGCGCTCGGCTGGCGTTAAGTCACGTATCAGAACCCTGGGAAGCTGGCTATCGGTATGGCGCTGGTATAGCGCTTTAATGAGCTGCGGTGAAAACTGGTGAAGCAATTTCTCCCAATCGGCACACAGCGGAGCTAAGTTGTGCTGCGCGAGTAACTGCGAGAAGCGGGTAAACCACGCCAAGGCCAGCCTGTCTGCTAATTCACCTTGCCGACCTTTAGGATGCGCTAATAACAGCGACATGATTTCCCATTGCTGCTTAGGCGCAAGCGATGGGAATAACGTCGCAATACCATCGTTGGGAAATTGTTCAACGATGCGGCGCAATAGGTGCTCAGGCTGATGAGCATGATTGAGCTTGTTAATCAATCGGGCTGAGTGCTCTACCAACATGTCAGATAAACCGAGCGTTTCCAGCGACTGTTCGCCGGAAACCGACCATGGAAGTATGCCGGTGCTGAGGAATTGCCAGAGTACGTTCCAGCGCTGTTGCTGCGGGTTTAGCACCTGCATGCCAGACGACTTAGCGGAATGTGGGGTCTGTCTGGCGTTGTGTAACTGTGAGCGCAGCATTGCCAGCAACTGTTGCTTGAGCTTCTCTGGCGCTTCTTGGTAAAAAGTTTTGGCGTTACAGATTCCGAGATCGAGGGTCAGGGTGTCTAGAATCAGGGTTTGCTGCTCAGGACAGATCTCATCGAATACCGTTTCCATCACCGGGAGAAATTGCTCAATGACCCACTGAGCGGCGCGTGACTCAAAGTTTTCCGCATCAGCAAATCCGGTGAAATCAAATTCGAGGCTGAGGTGATTGATTTTGTGATATTGGCTCATCGGTTCTCCACCCTGTCAGTCTCATTACGGGCGCGCTGCAAAAACAGATAAAGCTGCTGAGCCATGGCATCGCACTCTGGCTGACGTTCTCTGTGCTGCAACGCGCTTGATTTTGCCTGTCGCCATTGGGCATACAATGTCTCGAATTGGCAAAACATAGCGAAATCAAGCCATAGGCACTGTGTCAGCAGGTGCGCTGGGCTGTTTTCAATAATTAATTGTTCCGCCTGTTGCCGAAATCGCAGGTTGCAAAAGCGAGCGGTGTAGCCGGGTAAAACCAAAATAATTCGGTTGGCATAGTCGCTTAGCGGCAGGTTCGCGTTCTCAGTACGCAGTAAAATCGGCTCAACAACGTAAAGTCCTTCGCTGTCCCGGTTAAGTTGCACGAGCCAGCGCTGCAGTTGATGGCAAAGCAGGGTGAGCGCCTGTTTATCCGAGTGGCTGGCAATGTGAAACCATTGTCTGCGACCTTCAATATCAACGTTAAAAAACAGCTGATGAACGTCATTATTCTGGCGCGAAATCAGACGGTATCGGCGGTTATCAATACCAAACTGTAAAAGGGCATCAGGCAGGGTTTGTTCGCGGAAAAGTGGGGCCGCTAATAGCGTGTCCTGAATATCCCCTTCGTTCGGGTATCCCGTTAAGTGATTTTCCGCAAGAGGCTGGAGAGTTGCTTGCGCTTCAGGAGTGGTTAACCACAACGCTTTTCTGCCGGTATCGCTACGGAAATAATCTTGGTCAGATACCAGATTGAGTGAATAGCGGGCAAACACCTGCGTGCGATGCTTAGAGGCGTCGGCCTGCGGGAGTATCCCCAGCAGTAACCCAAGACGCTGACGATATCCACCTTGATGTTCGGGCAGGAGTAAATTATCACCAATGCCTCGACCATTGGTCATCGCGACGATATTGAGAATAAAAACTTGTTTATATTTGAGGATCTCTTTTTGTAAGGCTTGAGCAGAAAAATAGGGATTGAACTGGTGGTGTAACCCATCTGGGTAGCGTTCGCTATAGAGGGCAAGCAGGTAATTAAAAATGCGATTCTTTCGTTCAGGATAATTATCAAGCTGTGCGCGCAGGCGTTCCAGACTCGCGCTAGCGTCACGAGGATAATGCTTATCGATATTATAGAACTCGTCATCCTGAAGGCGATGGGCGTGGTAAGTCACCTCAGGCATTATGGACAACGAGAATAGTGCATTTAACCCCGCGATATCATCACAAAAGTTCGCCATTAGTTGATCAAACAACAGCAGGTAGCTGCGCAACTGGTGGCGTTGCGCCTGCTGTTGTGCGTGGTACTGCATCGGTGTTCCCGGTGCTAAATGATAGTTCCTAGGGAATAGCGTTTGAATAGATTCATAGCGCGTAAAATCAATAGGTTGACCGACAGGCAGCGCGGGAGGTTTGGCCGTGGTGAGCTGGGCTGTGCGCTGCTGGTATTGGATCTGCTCTATTTGAATGGCCAGATCGGCGTAGTCAATATTGACCGGATGCTGGAACTGAATAATTTCGATGCCTGAATGCGTGGAGGCTTTCGGCAGCATCAGATATGAAAAAGGTGCAATAGCATCAATGAACCCTGAACCACCGTCGGCGAGGTCGTCGCGGTGCTGGGTAAATTGAAGACTGTCGATTTGCAGGATCCCGTTTTCAGCGAGCAGGGATTCTTTGATGACCTCAACGGGCGTGTGTTGCGCGTTCGACGCAAGCCAAAGGCCTATCCGATTGTAGATGCAGGCGGCAAGCCAAGTAACATCCGCGATATCATCGCTAATGTGGATGACGGCGGTGAGCGTCAAAGGGTGTTGCCCGGTTAATTCAATGGCGGCCAAATCCTCACCCACGGCACGAACCCGATAAAACTCGTGGCGAATGCGTTGAATGGCTGCATATTGCTGGGCATTGGCCGAGCGTCCGCTGGTTGCTGAATGCTGCTGACTTAATGCGTAAAAATGGTTGAGCTGCGCGTTGAGGGTGTAAATGCCCACGTGGGGGGCATTTTCGTTGCTGCGAAGCCACACTTTATCGAGCTCAGGAAGCCTAGCGAGCAACCAGGTTTCATACTCTTCGGGCTGCTGTGGGTATGACGGGATAATTTCTTGCGCTAACGCTAATCCATGGGCCCGGTAATCAATGTTACCCGAGGTCTCACACAGATAGTCGGTGACGTCAAATTCGCAGCGGTAGATAAGGTCGGTCAAGGCGTAGCACACTTGCTCTAGGATGGTCATACCCGGGTCGTGGGTATTGTAATCGGTCCAGAGACGGCCACTTAGCTGCTGAATGTATGTCAGGCCAAGCTGGTAAAGATGTTCAAAACTATTCGGATTTTCATTATGGTTTTTTTTCGAAATAGTCTTAGACATGATTGAATTTACTCCCCCATCGCCACGTGTTGGCATTGCTGCATAAAGGGGTCAGTCCATAGCCGCGTAATGTGGTATTGGATGGTCTGGTCGTCGCCAAAAGGTGTGTTGGTTCGAATCTGCAAAGCGTAAGGCCGCACGGTGCCACGGTGGTTATGCTGGCGCCAGCGCAGTTGGATTTTGTCGGCAGAGGAATGGAAGAAGGCCTGCGTCATACGGATGGGATTTTTGTCTCCCCAGTGCCACCAACGTTTATTGGGGGCACAGGTGTTAATGGCGATGGCGTGCGCCAGCGCATAACGTCCGCTGTAACGGATGCCAATCCCTGCGACGACTTCGAACATATGACAGCCTTCAAGCTCTGGCGTGATGTCGTGCCATTCACCATCGGCGGGGATAGGCGTATCAATCATCACGCTGCCCATTCTGCCCTGAGAGGCAATTGTCCCATTGACATCAAGAGCCTGTCGCGGTGTTGCGGTATTAATTCCCACTTGGCCTTCTGGGGTCATAGAGAGATTGATGGCTTGTATCGTCCCACCGCCCTCCGGATCCTCTTTAGTGATATCTGCGGCTGGATTGGCGAAGACCTGCAAATTAATATCCTGTGGGGAAAAACCCACGTGCCACAGCGGGGTATCAGGGCTATTTTGCTGATAAAAGCTCAGCAGGTGTTGTTGGTCTAAAGCTCTGAGTTGCAGGCCCGTCTCCGGTGGTTTGATAAAGCCTTCATCACTCTGATTGACGCATGAATCAATTAAGTCTGAAAAATGTTCTGCTGACGGCATGGTCCCATGACGAAAATAATTCTTAAGCGTGCTTCGATTACGTTTAGCCATTATTTTGGGCGCCTTTAGAGTTCGACGTTGGTGATGTGCTGACAATAAATTGTTCCCCGATCACCAATTCGCCAATACCGACAGTCACCGGTTTATGGGAAAGGTTATCAGGTGAAATTTGAATGTACTGATGCTCCTCCGGAATCAACAAATACCATGGATAGGCAGCGCATATTGGTTGATTAGTCGCCGCGCTGTCCTGGAGGGTGTACTCGGTATTTTCATCAAGGCTTATTTTCAGCGCGGAGAGTGCACTGACCTTGACCACGTTTTTTTGTCCGAGAATAAAGGCGCTGAGCTTCTCAAGTGATAAGCAAAATCCTAGCCCCGTATTCAGAGTATCGGCCTCCCAAGGGCATAGCTGCGCTTTGATGGCGTATTCCAGCCGGCGTAACGCTGGCCCATGGCTTACCCCCTCCTTTAACGTGACCTTGCACCGAATCTGGATTTTTTCGTAGCCTGGATTCCGCACTTCTATCTGCACGTGTGAACGAGAGACATTGAGCAGGAAGCGACGAATGGCAAGTAGGTATGAAGAATCTAACTGCTTTGGTGAGCAGAGTGAGTGGTCGCAGTCGGTATTGAGCGGCGTCACGATAATCAGTACGCGGCCCGGCTCCTGGTCCTGAGAGTAGTAGCTGCGCGTTGGGAAACAGTGTACGGAACCGACTTCAGGAAAATTTTCCAGAATGAGGTGTTCGTAATCCCAAGGAGTTAACGCTTTGCCTTTGTGACGTAAGTTTTCGCTCACGCGCATCTGAAAGTGTTGTTCGCTCTCGATGTCGGGGATTCTTATCATGGCATTAAGCTGGGAAATCGCGGCCAGATTCGGTTGGCGTGGTTTGCTTCGCCAGGCAGAAAACGAGAGTGGGGTAATGCCATCATCGGCAAGGGGGGCGCCTTTGCCGGTGACTTTCAGCACGTGTGTGGCGACATGCAGACAGTCAGGATATCGGTCGATCCCTTTGTTGGTGCTCACTCGCAGCCAAAACAGGCCCGACGGCATTACGCTGTGGTCCATGTTGATTTCATCCGGCAAATCTAAAGTGACAATACCGGTCGTGAGAAAGTTGAGGGTCGTGTCATGAATAATCTGGTGCGGGTTAAGCGCCTGCCATTCGTTATCCACGAGGTAATACCAGCGATATGAGGTTGATGGATAGGGCATGAGCAGCCGGGAGCTACCGTCAAACACGAAGAAGATATTTAAATATCCCGACAGCTCACGCGCGGTGATGCCGATAAAACAATGGCTATCCTCTTTGTAATTCGGGAAAAATCTTGGCCTGTGGATCTGACGGGTTTGCTTTGGCGGATAAATGACATGTTCGCCAAACGGATGCAGGTGAATGATTTCACACAGGCTTTGGCTGTCGACGCTTAACAAATCAATGGTTGATTCTGCCGAATAGTCGATGGATATATGGGTAACTAATGGTGTGTAGGGCTGATTTGGCAACGTCTTTTTATGTTTTTTGGTGACATTATAGGTCAGTGTGTCGCTGAGCAAAGGCGCATAGTCTTTATGACCAAATGCCGGCTCCGGGCCAGCGAGCATCAGCTTAAACAGCCCGTTACGTAGGCCAGATTGGTTACTGTAGGGTGTCTTCGGCCAAGGGCGGGTCACCGGCGTGTAGCCATTTTTCATGTTCGAAAAGTGGAAATGCCGGCCATGATGAAGCGCACCGCTAGTCGGTGTAAATAACGAGAAACTCGCGGGGCCGAACTCAACCCATTGCCCGTTATTAAGCACTTCTGCGCGCATTTGAAAACTGGCGTTGGTATATGAGTAAGGGTACTGGGCGTAATACTGTTTAAAACCATCAGAACCCCGTGGCAGGTTCCCCCAATCAAGGTGCAGCGACAGTTGGTTGATGGATTTGCGGGCAATCTCTTCGTTAGCAATCACCACGTAAGCATCGAGATAAGGCTGAGAGCCAAATAAGAAGAAGGGCTGTGAGGAGTCAACTTGCCCTTCAGGGTTAAATAACTGCATTTGGGTTACACCGCTCACCTGCGTCGTCATCGCCAGTTTTGAGAACTCAAAATCACGGAAAATTGCGTAGGGGAAACAGTTGCTTTGCCGCTTAAGCGTTATTTTTAACGAGGCGCTGTGAGGGAGATGCGCATAGCGCGGAATAATCGGTGCAAAGCCAGTATCTATATGACATTTCACCTTGAACCCTATTTGGCATTCGTGGGTGAGGCAGGGATAAATCTCCACATTATCAATGAATTCCCAACCATTTTCGGTTGTGGCTTCAATATGGAAGACGCCTTGGAATAATTGATAAAAAGCGGCCGTCGTGGAGTGACTGAGGAGCTCTTCGATGGTGGTGTAAGCCGTCGGCTCAGCGACAAGCGTCGATTTTAAACTGCTAAGGGCCGCTGAGATGTCTGTTTTGGTTAACCAGGACGCCGTATAAAGGCAGCGTCGGCTTACTATTTGACCGACAATACGAAAGAGAAGGTCTATCTTCGATAAGCCGTATTGCTCCCCTTTATCCTCGATTGAACACAGGTACTGCAGTGTTTGCAGATAAAATAATTTATAGGCTAGCCAAACGCGCTGTGAGGGTCTGAGTTGACGAATTTGGCTAAGTTGCTCCGGGCTAATTTGTTTTGTCAGGGCGCTGGCCGTAATGCGGGCGGCCCAATCCTCAAATAGATGGCTATGCAGGGAAAGTAGCTGTGCAAATATGCGCGTTAACGCGGCGGCGGTTTTATTATTATCGTCCACCGAGAGCAATTCCTGAGCAACAATGCTGGATCGGACTTCTTTAAGATGCACCACAATTTCGATTATTCGCTTGCCCTGTTGCATAGAAAAAAGAGGATCGGAGATAATCAGCCCCATCGGTTGCGTACTGTCTTCGGTTTTATACTTATTGTTGAAGATATTAAATTGCTGAGCTTTCGGGAAATCATCACCGGTAGCGCTAGGTATTATCTGCACGCGCTGCCCGCTCACCCCGCATACCAACCCAGATTCTTTTTCGGGTGAAACCAGAGGATCGCGTTGTAGGGTGAGGTTGAATATTTGCGACACCTCTGCATCCGTCACCTCAATAGGATAACGGCTACGATAAACGATTGGCCTAAAATCAGGATCGTCACCGGGGCTAAATTCGGCACCTTGCTCAAATTGAATCGAACGGGTGGTTTGCTGGTTTAATGAGAGTTTTAAGTAAACGGAATTTTCGGGTGTAGATTGTTTTTCCTGCTGCAGAACCTGCCGGTAATAAAACTGCAGGTGCTTTTCCGTGAACTGATTAAGGGTTTGTTGGGCACGTTCAAACAGTTTCAAAAAGGCAAAATAAAGTGCCTGTTGCGGGTTATTTTCCTGGTGCAGCAAAGCAGCCTGTAGAACCTGCTGGCTTTGCTGTTTTATCTGCTCTATGACAAAAACAATCTTCGCAAAGCAGTGGCGCATTTGTTCGGTAAAACTACTTTGCTGCAACACGGATGATGCGGTATCCAGCGTGTGTTGATCAAGATTCCATAACGGATCGAGCGCTTGAACGCTGTGGCGAAATTGTTCAGGTAAACGGGTAATGACCAGGCTCAACGGCAGTGAGAGGTGATGCTGATACTCATGTAGCAGGTAGTATTTAAACTGGTAAGCCGTTTCTGGCGCACTAGGAAGATGTTGATACCAAGCTTGCAAGCGTTTTAAAAGTATAAGTAAAAACTCAACGGTAAGGTTCTCATCATGCGCCAAGGCATGCTTAAATTGGGCTTGGAGATGTTTTGTATCGCTGGTGGAAATGGCCGCGCAGACAACAATTTCACTTTTTTGAAATAAATTTCCCCAGTGACCATCTGCCTGATCCTGGAGATTTCTGAAGGGCAACTGCTGGGCAAATTGATGCGCCCAAACTACTAACTGCTCAAAACTGAGTTCGTGTGGGTTAAATAAGGATGAGTTTATCGCCTCATCCTGTCGCTGCTGCCTTGTGGTCATTATGCAATATCCCACTCGTTAGATAGCGGCAGTAGCTGAGGCGAGACCAGCGTGCCTTCATTTAAATAGAATGGATAAACCATGTTACTGCGGGTGTTAGTGGTAATCACGCTGTAGTCAATTTGAATGAGCAATTTCCCAGAGAGCGGCTCGGGTAAAAAATGGACATCTTCAACATTAATGCGTGATTCGAAAAATAGAATGGCATGGCGAATCTCAGAGGCTAGCTGAGTTAACACCGTCTGCGTGAGTTCTTCAAAGACAAACTGATTAATACGGCAGCCAAAATCAGGCGCCATCAGTCGCTCCCCGGGCGTTGTGGAAAGCAAAATATTTAAGCTCTGTTCGATATCTTGCAGATCGGAGCTCATGACGACCTGATGATTGGGCCCGGAAAAACTGGGCGGAAAAGCCCAGCCAGTTCCTAAAAATGCGTTGTCATTAGTCATAAATATCGCGCTATCCTCGCCGGTAGTAATTAACCGCCAATAATGACCGTAGGGCATCCGAGGGTGATGGTTCCTCCGTGGCTGGTGGTATCGCCCATTCTTGCCGCCGGCTTGCCACCAATCATCACCGTGGCCGATCCTTTGACAATGGTCGCTGGTGGACCAACGCACACGCAGCTATCGCCTACCACTGCGGCGGGTAAAGAGCCAATTAAAACCGTTGGCACGCATGGCCCGATAATAGGTCCGCCAACATGCGGAATAGGAGGCAGCCCTGGGGTTGCCATTGGGCAGATCTGGAGATCCGTAATTCTTGCTGCAAAGGGCATATTTCTACTCCGTTAGTCGCTAATTAATTTTGACCAGCGCACCTTTGACGGTCGTTATTCCCGAGCATGAGAGTTCGGCTGTTGCCGTCCCTTTTAGCGTTAATCCCGTGTTGGCTTGTGCAGAAACATTTAGGCCAGAAATTTTGGCATCGCCTGTGGCCTTAACGGTCGTATCGCGAGTCGAGTTGATATTGACGCCCCCTTTGGCAGAGAGGGTGATGTCTTTGTTGCTCGTGATAGCAATACCGCTGGCATCCATATTTATCGCATTGTTATTTTGGTCGGATAGGGTGATTGATTTATTCTTATCACTAATAACAATGGTGTTGCCGTTTGGGGTCGTTAAAGTCATGACGCTATTCTCGTCGTCAAAAATAACCTTCATTTTACTTTTGGTGACTAGGGTCTTGATGTTATTGTCAGCAGTTATTTCCTCTGGCATTTTATTTTTGCTGCTATACAGCGAACCCAGAATAACGGGGGTGCTGGGGTCTTGGTTGATACAACCGACGATCACTTCATCACCCACTTCCGGAATGAAAAAATTCCCATAGCCTGAGGAAGCATAGTAAGAGGCCAATCGCGCCCAGATGACATTAGCTTCGCTGTTGAGTGTCGGTATCTTTACTTGGATGCGATAGTTTGACTCTGGGTCGCCATCCAATTTCGTCACAACGCCGATTTGTAGCCCATCGACGGGGGGCAAATAGCCTGAAGCCGGCGGCGCGCCAATATCGCGATGGTCCGCTGACCACATGGGTGACATCCCGAGTTCCGCAGTGGTAATCCACTGACCCTTTTCAATACTGTGGTGAACGGCGCTAATATAATGTGAACCGTTATAGCGCTCACCGACGCCAGCAAGCTCAATCAGGCTGTTGATGGTCGCGCTGGCATTTCCTTGGAAAGTGACGCTTCCGCGCACCTTGCTCAACATCGCTTTAACCTGCTGACCGCCCGCCCAGCGAGCTAGCGAATCGGTACTGAGAGTTGAGGCGGTTTGCAGCGTGTAATCGCTAATGCCCAACACTTTTGCCAGCTCACTGCTGGTTAAATTGCCCTGTCCTGAGATGGATTGCGCCGGACCGGTTCCCGTCACCATGCTTTGTTGGGTTGGATCCCAGGCGGTTGCCGTGACGGAGTTAAGTTGGTTTCGGGCATCGATTTTTGCAGAAAATGACATCAAATCAGTCCCGTAGGTCACAACTAGCACTGCCGCGGTGGTTATTGCCGGCTTATCAATCGTGATCTTATTGGACTGATTGGTGACGACAAAACCATTCGCCTCTGCCCGGGTAAGAATAAAATCCCAATCCGTGCTGTTAAATTGCACCAACTCTGCTTGAGGATCGGCAATGTTGCCGACAGAGGCAGTGATATTGGGATATTGTGCAAGCAAGCTACTGATAATTTTGCTATCGGATTGAGCGAGAAAACATTGGCTATGTTTGGCAATGGTCATCGCAATGGCCTGATCTTTACAAACAATATTGAGGGATGAACTGTTAGTCGAGGTGATCTCTATCCCATGGCTAATAATGATGCCGTCAAAAACGGTTTTTTCATCACTCGCGTAGCCAGCAGAAATAGAAATAGTTGAACCCGGTTTAAACGTATCGGCATCGCTAACATCGAAGCGTTGGCTGGGCATATCGCCATCGCTAATGGTTATCTCCGCGGTGGCGATATGATTGACTTGATAATGAATATGGATGGCGATAATACCGATAGTGCTGTCGATAGTCTTACCGCCGACTTTTACGGTGTAGGTGGTTACGTCAGTACTATTATTACTTAATGGAGAAATGGCCATAATTAACCTGATGTCTAAATTAAAGGTGGAAAGTAAATTTTGGTGCCCGGTTTGATCTGTCTGGCACTGGCTAAATTATTCGCCCGGGCAACGTCAATATAATAACTGCTGTCGTTATAGATCTTATGGCAAAGCATGGGGAGGGTGTCGCCCGCCTTGAATTCGATAATATGCGTTAAATCGGGGGAGGACTGCTTCTTTAAAGCACTTTTTTCTTGTTGCGTTAGATATTTCGCGAAACTAAGCGATACCGTAGCGCGCAGCGGATTGCCGGAGGAGTCGAAAAGAGAGTAGTTGATACTAATAGCGGTCAGGCGTCCCTTGAAATTGACCGATGAACCCCACGCAATCACCACTGGATTTGGCTCATGTTGTTCGCCATCATAGGTGTAGGTCACTTTCTTCAGCGTGGCTAGCTGCTTCTGCACGGTGTTGGTGCTGGTGTTACCCGTGACCCCTGTACCGTCGAGCAGCAACTCGAAGTCCAGTTTTTCGCTTTCGTAGCCTTTAAATACCGTTGTTGGCGAGATATCGCCTTGCTGTTGCGGGCCCTTATCTGTGTAGGAAATGCCAAAATTATGCTTAATGCTATTAGGGTTTAACGTTGCCGAAAATGTTTGGGCGACAGTTCCCTTAGACGTCATCGATTTTATTGTTATTTTTTCCATGGGAATTCCCTTTGTCTAAATCACCTATCGTTCTCTTGGTTCATTAGGCGACGGCATAAAGTGGTAAGGGATAATTTTTGCTGGCACATTTTCTTCAGATTCAATGCGAGGCTGGTCGCCAGCAAACGACGAGGTTTTATTCTCGTCATTGATCGTTTGTGATTTAATCACCAGCTGCTTTATTTCTAATGGCACCGTTATAAGTTCCTTTTCAAATGATGAAAGCAAATTTCAATTTCTTCAATCGCGATATCATTTTGCGTTGAGTTGAAAGGTGCCATTTTCAGCTTAACTGGATAAGCATTAGAGGCAGTCCAGCTTTTACAGGTGGTTCCTTTTTCGTTGAGCAAATTGATCGACACGCTTTTCGTCTGGATAGGTTTTGATAGCTCATCATTCAATATGCCAAGACACCAGCTAAGTAGCTTGGATGCTTTGTCCGTTACCGCTCTTTTTAGCGTTAAATTGCTACTTTTTATCGTCTTGGGCAGATGGTAAACCAAGTTATTCCCGCCTTCGCGATACTCTTCCGTTTCTATCTGGAACTCAAGTCCAGAAACTTCCTGAAAGGCTGTGTCATCCGCACAGCCACTGATAGAAACATTGAAATAGAAAGCCGGAAGAGGCCAGTCGCCATCGCCCTGAGCAGCACCTGTGCCTTTTGAGTTTGCCATGATGATTCTTTCCTCATCCCGAGAATTCGATATTGCTTAACATAAGAAATCAAACGGCGATTTCTAATCCCTCATGGGCCAGTTCGATGGTTTCAACCGCCACTTCATTACCGTCAGACTTTAAATCCGTAGCGGTAATTTTAGTGGGCCAAGCATTTTTCAACTTCCAACTCATCACCGGCGCGCCGCTTTCATCTAGCAGGTTTATGGTAACGGCGGTTCGGGCGATGGTGTTCATTTTGATCTTCGAATACCATTCGTAGAACTTGTTATCACTTTTAAAGACACCTTTCTTCAGCGTAACGTTACCGCTTTTAATCAATCCGGGCATTTTTATGGTCGAAAATACCGGGCTATTTCCCGCGCGATATTCGATAGGCTGGGCTTCTAAATCAAGCCCTGAAACTTCCTGAAATGCGGACACCATTCCCGCACCTGCGCCGCCATCCCATTTCACTTCGAAATGGAATTTCGGCATCGGCCATACGGTATCGGATTGTGCTGAACCATCATCTGCCATGGGAGTCTCCTGATATGCTATCCACGTTATATTTGACGATATTGAATGCTAACCGTGCCGTTATGCAGAGATTAGAATCTAAGACTCCTGCATTTTTTGCTGGAAGGTAATTTCGATAAATTCTGCTGGCCGAACCATCGCAACCAGAACGGTAATGCGCAGAATACCTTCTAGAATATCGTTGCCGGTCATCGTCTTACCCAGACCGACGCTGACATTGTAAGCCTCACCCGGCGTTGAACCGGCTAATCCACCTCGCTTCCAGATACCATACAGGAAGTTACCCAGCATGCTTTCCATCGACACCCATGTGTTAGCGACATTCGGCTCAAAAACATAGGCTTTTGAAGCAAGCTTAATGGACTCTTCTAGCATAATCATCGTGCGTCTGACGTTGATATAGCGCCAGTCTAGGCTGTTGCCATCAAGCGTTCTGGCTCCCCAAACGAGCGTGCCTTCACCAATAAATGGCCGAATGGCGTTGATTGATTTGCCTTGGGTTGTGACGTTGAGATCTTCTTGTTCATCATCGCTGATATTGACGGTAGGAGAGACCACGGCATTAACGCTGACGTTAGCAGGCGCTTTCCACACCCCGCGAGAGTTATCGACCATGGTATAAATGCCAGCCATCGCCGCAGAAGGCGGCAGGATATTTTGTTGGAATTTAATATCCGCCATGATGGTTTGGTATAACGGACTCATATTCGACAGAATCTTGTGCAACAGCACCGCATCCGGTCGCGAAATCTCAGTGCTGAGCTTGGCGATTTCGTCAAGCATTGCCTGTTTGCGGGTCGCTCTGAGCTTATTACCGCCCGTGTTGAGGTCTTCTTCCGACAGACCTTCAAGGTCGCTAAACATCGCTGCGACTTCGCTGTTCAACAGCTCAGCTAACTTATCGATATTACTGACGTTGAGGAAGCTGACATCGCTGTCCTGCACGATGGAAGTGTTGAGCCAAGGGTAGTAAGCGGCGGAGTAGTCAAGATAGTTGGTACCGAGCTTAGAGCGGAAGCCCTCGACGCAGTCACCATCAGGATGCTGACGGTCTTTGTACCCGTTCCAGATATCCAAGATAGCAATGCGGTTTTTCATCTTGCCACCACAGTGGCCAAGCATAGCCTGCTCGACGTTAATACAATCGTCTTCAGCCAGTTGAATAGCTTCAGGAATAAGTAGCATGGTGGGTTCCGCTTCTTTAATCAGCGGCAGAATGCCCCCCTTCAAAGCGGTGGCGTCAATATCATCGGAATAATTACCCACAGAAACGATATAACAAGGGCCGCCACCATTTTGGAAGAAAAAGAGCATGCTGTAGTAAAGATGATGACGGGTGTTTGATTGCGTTATTTGGTAGGTTTTTCCAGACTGCTTAAATGCCTCTCGGGTATTGGCATCAGATGTGGTACTAATTTCGGATATTTCAAATAAATGCTGAGGTTCTCCGCCAAAATATTGTCGGTATTCCGACATGGAGGTAATACGCCATCCTTGATTGCTTAACGATTTACCACCGTTATCCGCTTTTTCTGTATAGCCAATAAATGCGGGAACGGCGGTGGCAACTTCGACAACAGAGTTTGGGAATGCGTTTTGCTCAACGATATATACGCCAGGTGTCTTCATTACGCCCATAGTTTGGACCTTCATGTAATTGATTGGCAACCATGCCCATCTGTTAACACACAGAAAAAAGCGCTGTTAAGAAAGGCACTCAATTAAGAACTATCTGATAAAATTTTGATATGTCTGGTATAGCGTTTGCTTTGTTTTCTGTCAACTGCTGTTGTTGAGGCGTTCTGGTTACATTTTTATCTTTAGCGATATAAACATTCCGCAGTGCTTGTTTGCTCTGAAAGCGATAGCCCGCGATTGACGCGGAACGCCGGCTTTATTCTCGAGTTTGAAACCCTGTACTTGTTGGAACGTAGCGGGAAAATATTCCGTCTTTATGAATACAATGGGCTAAAAATTTCATGATTTATTTCTATTGGTACGTAGCTCTTGTTTACTTAACGCTGACTCCGCTTTGGCGCTTATATGATTGATATAAGAGGCGTATATGCCATCTTTTTTCAGTTGACGTAGATATGCGCGATAGATGTCGTAAGCCCTTCGACACTGAATGTTGAAATATTGTCTGGTACCGGAAGGGGAAGAGACTTAATCATCACATTGTTAGCATCAAACAGCGAGAAAGACTCTGCATAAGTTTTCCTTAAGGGTAGTGGATTATTGGACATGAAAATTCTTGCCGCTTTATTTGATACCTGTTCAGGTTCTTGCTCTGTAAACGAGTGGGGGATGTTGAGATTTTTTTTACCGCTTAACGAGAATATATAATATTTCAAATAAGCTGAGATGGCGTTGAATTGAACGATGATGTTTTTCTTTTGTAGGGTACAGTGGGATTTTGGTATCGAGATAGTGAGTAGACCGATAAAATTTTTGTTATGGATAACTGCGCTATCAATGGCCGTACTGGCGTTTAATTGGTTTACATCGACCCAATGTTCTGCGGTGATATCGACCTCTGGACTATCAGTAAATTTGGCGTTTAATATTGAGATATCGAACATATCTGGCATTTTTGTGATGTTTCTGAATCCGGGATCTGTGCTCACAAGGTAAAACCTAAAGATCAATTCCGCTGTCAAATCCGCTAAATCGCTAAACCGTACAGTATCGACAATCAATTGAGTAAAACCCTGCCTTGATTTCAGCAAAATACCATATTGCCTGAGCAAAAATACGGTCTCTCGATCGGGCATGAGACAAATGGGAGCTAAACCATCGCTGCTGGCATTGTAATATTCATGCAAAACGCTGATGGATAATATTGATTGATAGTCTGCCATTTAGTTATCCCTTTTAGCCATCGTAGCATCTGACAAATGGATGTTGCCCACCTGAGTGATGATAGACTCACTATCCGGTATCAGCGCTCTTACGCGATAGTTACAGGAAGGCAGGTAGTGTGAACCGAATATTCCCCACATGTGATTAAGCTGATCCCCCGGTATGGACTCTAGTTCCATATTGAGCTGTTCAATGTTTTTCGGCAGGTCAGGGGAGTTTTGTCGGTTGAAGCTGCTATGACGATTGAAGAAGGCCAGAAAATGCGAAAGGACCTTCAACCCGTCGGAGTAATGGTTGGTACTAAAATTTGCCGCGACGGTCACCGTCATGGTGATAAAAAGCGGCGACGATGATACTGCCGTTCTATTGTTAGCAGGATTAAAATTTTGTCGGTAGCTTTTTGAAAAACTGTCTTTCTCAATATTGCTAATGAAAATGAGGATCTTGTTTTGTATTTTCGATGACTTTGAGCCATCGAGGTCTGTTGGCGGGGAGACGATCACCAGATCGTCAGCTAAATCAAAAACGTTTTTAACGGATTGGTTCATCCTTTCTCTTAAGTAATCTAGGCATTGATCTAGCATGGGATGTTCCTGATTAAGAATAGTAAAAGAAGTTCTGAAAGGCTCGTATAGCTATAACGTATTGACCGAAGGTTTTGCAACTTCAAATGGTGTCCCATAGGGCTTTGTCACAAGAAAATTATTCTATTGGGTGCAAGATCCCTTTCGACTGCTCTGCAGTTATCGGACGAATGACTTAAACGCGCTAAAAATATTGGCAAAGTCAGCAACCTGCTATAATAGAGACGCCAACCTGTTTCAGGAAAAAGGCTTAGTCGTAGTACGTTGGAGTAACTTTAAAGGAAGGACTCTGTTGCATTTCATAATAATCACCATTAATTACAGTTAAAAAAGGTTGAGATATGCATCAATATTCAAACAAAAAGAAGAATAGTAATAAACCTCTGGTGCAGAAAAAAGATGATGATAAGAAAGGAGTTGGATTTGAAGATAATAGGCTAAAGCTGTATCGCAAAGGAAGGTGAAAGATATTTCGACGCATAAATCAATAAATGACAATAACCTAATTGTACAAAGGTATCCGGTAAAAGATGGCAGCGTGTGGAGGGATAAGTCATATCCTGGGCTAGTACTTACGTTAAATGAAGAGTTAACGGGAAAATATGGTGACAAGGTATTCAACGCTTCAGGTATTTCTAATCCGACTGCCGTTATGTGGGAAGGGGTATATTATGATTTGGAGGGTAATATATGGGCGCCTATATATCCGAAGGAAGAAGGGCAGGAGAGCTATAAAACTACAGAGGAACATGTATTAATAAGTATAGCTGATATCTCATATCAGCATATGGGTAATATCCAAGAAGAAAAGATGGAGAGCATAAGAAAATCAATTGGAACGGGTTATTTACCCCCAATTAAAGTAATACGAATAAAGGATGGGAAATATGAACCAATGGATGGTCGAAATAGAATTGAAGCCTCTGTTGAAGCGGGTTACACCAAGATTCCGGCAGTCATAGATGATACTATCAAGCCAAAAGATAAATAGAATAGGTAGCCTTGTCTGGGCTCATTGAATCGTCTACCTAGACCACTCAACGTCTCTTGAGCGTGACTACCTTGCTGCAAAGGGTAGTTGCGTTACTGTTAGACATCAGCCTTTTACCTCGTGTGATGAGGAAAGCCGCAAATAAAAATCCACGCAATTGCGTGGATTTTATAGCGTTTTACCGTTGTCATGAGATTCAGTGAAACCTCATGAGACAACAAAACTTATTTAGACGTTGAACAGGAAGTTCATCACATCGCCATCTTTCACGATGTAGTCTTTCCCTTCGGCACGCATCTTGCCGGCTTCTTTCGCGCCTTGTTCACCTTTGTAGGTGATGAAATCTTCAAAGGCGATAGTCTGTGCGCGGATAAAGCCTTTTTCGAAGTCGGTATGGATTTTTCCCGCCGCCTGCGGAGCAGTCGCGCCGACAGGGATGGTCCATGCGCGAACTTCTTTCACGCCAGCGGTGAAGTAGGTTTGCAGGTTCAGCAGCTCGTAACCGGCGCGGATCACGCGGTTCAGGCCCGGTTCTTCAATACCCAGCTCGGCCATAAATTCTTCGCGGTCTGCATCGTCAAGTTCAGCGATATCGGATTCGACAGCGGCGCAAACGGCGACAACCACAGAACCTTCGGCTGCCGCGATTTCACGAACTTTGTCGAGGTACGGGTTGTTTTCAAAACCGTCTTCGTTGACGTTAGCGATGTACATGGTTGGCTTCAGGGTCAGGAAGCTCAGGTACTTAATCGCCGCTTTGTCTTCTTCGGTCAGATTGGTCAGCGCGCGCAGCATGCCCGCGTTTTCCAACTGTGGCAGACATTTTTCCAGCGCAGCCTGTTCAGCTTTTGCGTCTTTATCGCCGCCTTTGGCTTTCTTCTGCACGCGGTGCAGGGCGCGTTCGCAGGTATCAAGGTCAGAGAGAGCCAGCTCGGTGTTGATAACTTCGATATCGTCGGCCGGATCCACTTTGTTATTTACGTGGATGATGTTGTCGTTTTCAAAGCAGCGAACCACGTGACCGATAGCTTCGGTTTCACGGATGTTGGTCAGGAACTGGTTGCCCAGGCCTTCACCTTTGGAAGCACCTTTTACCAGGCCCGCGATATCAACGAATTCCATGGTGGTCGGCAGAATACGCTGAGGTTTAACGATTTCCGCCAACTGGTCCAGACGCGGATCGGGCATCGGGACAACACCTGTGTTCGGCTCGATAGTACAGAACGGGAAGTTTGCCGCTTCAATACCCGCTTTGGTGAGCGCGTTGAACAGGGTGGATTTGCCCACGTTTGGCAAACCAACGATACCGCATTTGAATCCCATGTTTAAATCACCTTAATCTTTTGATTTTCAACCTGTTATAGAGAACAGATTGTAGAAAAGTAAATAATCTTACCCATTATACACGTCATACGGAAAAAATACCGTAGCGAAGGCTTATTGCGCCTTAAAAGCGTGTAATCGGTTGGTGGCTTTGGTCAAACCGTCTTTCAGCCAAACCTCAGTACAGCGGGCCGCTTCGTCAACCGCGTCGTCGATAAGCTTCTGTTCAGCAGCCTGTGGCTTACCTAACACAAAACCGACAACCTTGCTTTTATCACCCGGATGACCGATTCCGATGCGTAAGCGATGAAAATTGGGGTTATTACCCAATTTGCTGATGATGTCTTTCAGCCCATTGTGGCCGCCATGACCACCGCCGAGCTTAAATTTTGCGACTCCCGGCGGCAGATCAAGCTCATCGTGTGCCACCAGAATTTCATCTGGATTAATACGATAGAAGGTCGCCAGTGCTGCAACGGCTTTGCCGCTGAGGTTCATAAACGTGGTTGGCACCAGCAGGCGAACATCTTCTCCAGCAACGTTGATGCGGGAGGTATAGCCAAAAAATTTACTCTCTTCACGCAGCGGGGCGCGAAAACGCTCCGCCAGCAAATCGACGTACCAGGCGCCCGCGTTGTGGCGCGTCTGCGCGTACTCTGCACCGGGGTTGGCCAAGCCGACAATCAGTTTAATCGTCACGTAGTTATTCCTGAGTGGGCAATCTTTGCGGCGGCTAGTTTACGTCCTAGCAGCGCCGTTGACAAAAAATAGCGTTGAAAGAAGCAAAAACGGAATAGTTCACTAATGTAATAATATTGATTTAATGTATTTCAGTGACTTAAATGTAAAGTTTTGTTGATTATATGTGCCTGTTTGTGATCGGTAGCGCACTTATATTTGGTAGTGTTGTCTATACTTTACACACTAGGAATAGGGATATATCCCTAAACCCGCAGCCAATCTACGGAGGTGACACTATGAAACGCAAAAACGCTTCGTTACTCGGTAATGTGCTAATGGGGTTAGGCTTGGTCGTGATGATCGTCGGCGTCGGTTATTCTATTTTAAACCAGTTGCCGCAACTTAACCTGCCTCAGTTTTTTGCTCACGGTGCGATTTTAAGTATTTTCGTCGGTGCCGTACTTTGGCTTACCGGGGCGCGTGTTGGTGGGCATGAGCGTGTAGCAGACAGATACTGGTGGGTACGCCACTACGATAAACGCTGTCGCCGCAACGACAATACGTCACATCGCCCGAGCTAAGAAATCTGCTGAATTAATGAAAAAACCCTGACCGCAAGGCCAGGGTTTTGCGTTTTTATCACCCGCAACGGCTATTCAAATAGGCGCTGATGCAGCGTCTGTACGGCGTTGTCAGCCACTTCCCCAGGCAGCAAGAAGCAGAGATTATTTGTCGACGCGCCGTGACAAATCATGCGTACCGCGTTCGCTTCAAAACGGGCAAACACGTCATTGCACACGCCCACGGCCTGAGTGAGTTGATTGCCAACCAGCGTGATTAACGCCAGCCCGGTTTCGACTTCCACACGGCAATGCGAGGAGAGAGTGGTAAATAAAGCCGTGGTCAGCGTCGGGTCTTCACCCGAAGTGGCGTGGGTGGAGTCCAGCACTAGGGCGATACTCGACTCGGAAGTGGTGACCAGATCCATTGCCACCGCATGCTGAGCCAAGATCTCAAACACCTGCGCTAAGAATCGATAGCACGGCTGTGAATCGAGGCTGTGCAAACGCAGCAGCGTCTGTTTACGCCGCACGGCAACAGCGCGATAGCGCGGAGGATTTTCGGTGGTATTACATACCAACGTACCGCCGGCAGCCGTATCTTTGCTAGAACCCACAAACACCGGAATATTTTTACGCATTGCCGGTAACAGCGTGGCGGGATGCAGCACCTTCGCACCGTAAGCCGCCATATCGCTGGCCTCGGAAAACGAAATACTGTCAATACGCTGAGCCTTCGGCGCGATACGTGGATCGGTGGTGTAAATACCGGCAACGTCGGTCCAGATATCGACTCGACTGGCATGCAGCGCTTCACCAAGCAGTGAGGCGGTGTAATCGCTGCCGCCGCGCCCAAGCGTCGTGGTATGCCCATCAGGACAACGGCCGATAAAGCCCTGAGTAATAATCACCGCCTGTTCAAGGCGTGGACGCAGGTGCACTTCCGCCAGCTCTGCTAGCAGGTCGACATTCGGTTCAGCACAGCCGTAGCTGGCGTTAGTGCGCATGACGCTACGGGCGTCAAACCAGCTAACCTCAGCCTCATCGCGTTCGCGCAATACTTCAGCAAACAGCAGCGTCGACATCAACTCGCCGTGACTGACCAGCTCATCGCTGAGAGCCGCTGACGGTGCAACGGCTGCTTTTTGCGCAAGCTGACGGATATTATCGAGGAGATTATCGATTTCGGCGCCAATCACAGCAGGCTGTTTCAGGCGGGAAATGATCTTGTACTGGATAGCGCGCAACGTCTCAATCTTGTCCGATTGGAGATGACTTTGCAGACCTTCAGCAAGCTCAACCAACAGATTGGTGACGCCAGCGGAAGCCGATAATACGACTAAACGAATCTGCGTATCAGCAAGGACAATGTTCGCGCTACGGTGCATTGCGTCATAATCAGCAACGCTAGTGCCGCCAAATTTGGCAACGATGAACTGTGGATAAATGCGAGTCATAACAATCTCATATCAGGGCGCCATAAATACATGGCAAGAAAATTTTCATTCTCGGCATAAGGGAAAATGACTTCGCCTTACGAAATGTCCGCCCGCGAACATTTCTAATGACAACCCAGGAATGGCTCCTGTTGTCGATAACGAGTTTCGCCTGTCACTCGTTACCGGGGAATGCGCATTAACTATTTATTTACTCAAGCCCATAAATAGGCGCGCCATACTAAGTGATTTATCCTTGGGGATCGACTTATTTATTTTATTTAGCTGCAAACAAGTTGAAGATCATGTCTTAACCATAAAGACCCTCGGTTAATAATGGTAAAAACGTGTAAAAAATTAATAAAACCCTGTCAGTAAGATGGAATTCATTAGATTGTCCTTAATGTGTCATCTGCTGCCGTCTAAGATTAGATGTAACATTTTTACGAGGGTTTGTTGCTGGCGATGTGTTGCTAGAGTGATGATTTTAAAAGGGAAAAAGTTGTAAAAAAGCAGTCATAAATAAATGATTGAGTCCATTGCTAAAACAACATATATTAGCCGCGTTTTTTTACAGGCAATCCTTTTAACCATTTATTCAATCGGGCGCAAAACTACGCCTGCTTGTAGGAGTGATATGATGACGGATAAAGTCCGTATTGATACTTTAAATGCTAATTCATTACCGCAAAGCAATGATACCTTTTTAGCAAGACAAGCTGAGTTTGAATCTAATGTCAGAAGCTATCCACGTAAACTGCCATTGGCTATTGCCAAAGCGCAGGGCGTCTGGATTACTGATGTCGAAAATAATCAATATCTTGATTGTCTGGCAGGTGCCGGTACCCTGGCGCTTGGTCATAATCATCCCGATGTGCTTCAAAGCATTCAAAGTGTCATCACCAGTGGCCTACCGTTACATACACTCGATCTCACCACACCATTAAAAGATGAATTTTCATCTTATTTACTCTCTTTATTACCGGGACAGGGCAAAGAGTATTGCCTGCAGTTCACCGGCCCTTCCGGCGCAGATGCCGTTGAAGCCGCGCTGAAACTGGCTAAAAAAGTCACCGGTCGCTCCAGTATTATCAGTTTCTCTGGCGGCTATCATGGGATGACCCATGGCGCGCTGTCCGTAACCGGTAACCTGTCGCCAAAAGAAGCTGTCAGCAACATGATGGCTGAAGTGCAGTTCATGCCATACCCGAACGAATACCGTTGCCCACTGGGTATCGGTGGCGAAGCGGGCGTTAAGGCGTTGACCTACTACTTCGAAAACCTGATTAACGACGTTGAAAGCGGCGTGCGTAAACCGGCAGCGGTCATCCTTGAATCAGTTCAGGGTGAAGGTGGGGTTAACCCGGCACCTGTCGAGTGGCTGCAACGTATTCGTAAAGTGACTCAGGAACACGGCATCCTGCTGATTATCGATGAAGTTCAGGCGGGCTTTGCCCGTACCGGCAAGCTGTTCGCCTTCGAACACGCCGGTATTGAGCCTGACATTATCGTTATGTCCAAAGCGGTTGGCGGCGGTCTGCCACTGGCGGCTCTGGGGATCAAAAAGCAGTTCGATGCATGGGCTCCTGGCCACCACACCGGCACCTTCCGCGGCAACCAGCTGGCGATGGCGACCGGCCTGACAACGCTGAAAATTTTGAAAGACGACAAGATTGCCGACAAAGTTGCCGCCCAGGGCGAGTGGCTGAAAGGCAAACTGACCGATCTGCAAAAGCGTTATCCGGTAATCGGCCACGTTCGCGGTCTGGGCCTGATGATTGGTATCGAAATCGTCAAACCAAACGAAGCACCAGATCACATGGGCTGCTACCCGGCCGATGGCGAACTGTCTGCGCTGCTGCAGAAAAAATGCTTCGAATCTGGACTGATTCTGGAACGCGGTGGGCGCCACGGTTGCGTACTGCGCCTGCTGCCATCCCTGCTTATCACTAACGATGAGCTGGAAATTTTCCTCGATAAATTTGAAAACGCCTTGCTGGGCGCTGGCGTAAAGCCGGTTTAACGGAGTGGGTCGAATGTCTGATGTAAACCCGATTCTGTCCGGCTCGGCGCAGAGCATTGCTGCCTACCAGGACGCTATCGAGCAGAGCACTCAAGCTGTGGTCGAATGGTTGAAGCAACCTGAGATGTATCAGGGTAAAACCGTTGAACAGCTGCGCTCCCGTATCAGCCTGAATTTCACCTCCGGGGGCCTGGGTAACCAGGCCGCTATCGAGCGTGCGGTTGAATATTTTCTTAAAGACAGCCTGTCCGTGCACCACGCGCAGTGCGTGGCGCATCTGCACTGCCCAAGTCTGGTGATTAGCCAGGCGGCGGAAGTGCTGATCAACGCCACCAACCAGAGCATGGATTCATGGGACCAAAGCCCTTCAGCCACTATCATTGAGATTAAACTCATTGAATGGCTGCGCGAGCAGGTGGGATACAGCGCAGGCGATGCGGGCGTGTTCACCAGCGGTGGTACCCAGAGCAACCTGATGGGGCTGATGCTGGCGCGAGATGCGTTTTTTGCACGCCAAGGACACTCCATCCAGCAGGATGGTTTAACCGGCGATCTCAGCAAGATTAAAGTCTTCTGCTCTGAAAATGCCCACTTCTCCGTGCAGAAAAACATGGCGCTGATGGGGCTGGGCTACCGTTCCGTCACCTTGGTGAAAACGGACGAATTCTCGCGCATGGATCTTAATGACCTGCAAGAGAAGCTGGCGCAGGCTAAAGCCAACGGCGAACAGGTAATGGCGATTGTCGCCACTGCCGGTACGACCGATGCGGGGGCTATCGACCCGTTAGCGGAGATTGCGGCGCTGGCAGCAGAACAGCAAATCTGGATGCATGTGGATGCAGCATGGGGCGGGGCGCTACTACTTTCCGAAAAGTATCGTCACTTCCTCGATGGGCTTGAGCTGGCTGACTCTGTCACCTTGGACTTCCATAAGCAGTTCTTCCAGACCATCAGCTGCGGCGCTTTCTTGTTAAAAGAAGCACGCCACTACGAGCTGATGCGTTACCAGGCGGCGTACCTGAACTCTGATTTTGATGAAGAGCACGGCGTCCCGAACCTAGTGTCGAAGTCGCTGCAAACCACCCGTCGTTTCGATGCGTTGAAGCTGTGGATGGGTCTTGAAGCACTGGGTAAAAAGCAGTATGCCGAAATCATTGATAACGGCGTAACGCTCGCCCGTGATGTTGCCGAGTTTGTTGCCGCCCAGCCGCACCTTGAGCTGGTGATGCAGCCACAGCTGGCAAGCGTGCTGTTCCGCTTCCGCCCACAAAATGACGATATGGCGTTTGTGGCGTTGCTGAACCAGCGTATCGGTGACGTGCTGCTGGCTTCCGGCAGTGCTAATGTTGGCGTGACTGAAGCCGACGGTGTCACCTGTCTGAAGCTCACACTGCTGAACCCGACCGTCTGTCTGGAGGATGTTAAAGTCCTGCTGGCAAGCGTGAAAGAGACGGCGGAGAAGCTGCTGAACGCTTAATGCGCATTGTCTGGCATAAAGAAAAATGGCTCCCAAGGGAGCCATTTTTTTATTGAATATCTGCCAGCGCAGCGTCTTTATTTGGGAAGAACGCTAAGCGCCCCGGAATGGGCTGTACACCCGCCCGCGCCATGGTGCGCAGTGGCTGAAACTCGAGGTTCGATACCCGCAGCTCACAGCCTTCAGGCAGTTTATTCACAAAGCGCTGGAAGGCATCTAGGCCACCGGCATCGAGTACCGGTACGGCATCCCACTTCAGCACGACGATTCGCTTACCTTCAATACGCGTCTCGAGATCGCTAAACAAGCCTTCAGCCGCCGCAAAGAACAGCGGGCCAATCACGCGCAGCACCAGCACATCGTCCGGCACGGTCACGTTAACGGCGCTAAGGCGCGTCATGCGGGCAATGCGTCGCATAAACAGCAACGAGGCCAGCACGATACCGACGCTGATGGCAACCACCATGTCGAACAGCACGGTCAGCGACATACAGATAAGCATCACGATGATGTCGTCTTTTGGCGCTTTGCGCAGTAGATACACCACCTTGTGCGCTTCGCTCATGTTCCATGCCACCATCAGCAGCAGGGCAGCCATCGCCGAGAGCGGTAGCCAAGAGAGCACCGGCGCGAGGATGAGCAGTGCCAAAATCACCAAAATCGCGTGGATAACCCCGGAAACCGGTGAGGTTGCTCCAGCGCGGACGTTAGCGGCGGAGCGGGCGATCGCGGCGGTGGCAGTAATGCCGCCAAAGAACGGCGCGACGATGTTGCCTAGCCCCTGGCCGATCAGCTCATTGTTGGCTTTATGCTTGGTTCCGGTCATGCCATCCAACACCACGGCGCACAGCAGGGATTCGATAGCGCCGAGCATCGCCATGGAAAAGGCGGCGGGCAGCAGGGCGTGCAGCGAGGCCCAGCTTAGAGTAAAGGTTGAACCCGGCATATCCCACGGCAGCACAAACTGCGGCAGCAGCTGCGGGATGCCGTTGCCTTGGGAACCGTCGGCGAGTATGTAATGGAACTGCGAACCAATGGTGGCAACGTGGCCGCCGAGCAGATTGACGACCAGCATTACGAGGCAGCCGGCTATCAGTGCAGGCAGGTGGCCGGGCAGACGTAGACCAAGGCGTGGCCAGATAATCAGCGTGCCGAGTGTGACGACGCCAATTGCCGCATCGCCAAAATTAATGGTTGGCAGGGCCATCGCCAGCGCGCCCACTTTCTGCAAGTAGTGCTCCGGGACGTGGGTCATTTGCAGGCCGAGGAAGTCCTTAATCTGCATGGTCCCGATGGTAATACCGATCCCCGAGGTAAAACCGAGGGTAACTGACAGCGGAATATATTCGATCAAACGGCCAAAACGGGCGAGGCCAAAGAGGATCAAAAACAGCCCGGACATCAGCGTCGCCACCAGTAAGCCAGCGAGGCCAAACTGCTGTGATACCGGATAGAGGATCACCACGAAGGCGGCGGTCGGCCCGGAGACGCTAAAGCGAGAGCCACCGGTGAGGGCGATAACAATCCCAGCCACGGCTGAAGTATACAGGCCGTACTGCGGGGCAACGCCGCTGCCGATCGCCAACGCCATCGCCAACGGAATGGCAATAATACCGACGGTGATACCGGCAATGAGATCGCGCATAAACCGCGCGGAGGTGTATTTCTCTTTCCAGCAGGCATCAATTAGTGCGCGGAAAGGCATGATATCGGGGGAGAGTAATTTATTCACAATACTGTTTCATCCATGAGCGCATCATCTGTCACGTGAATGGCAGTGAAGTTGGCATAAATCATACAAATAAATACTATAGACAAAAAAACCCGCCGCAGCGGGTTTTTTAACCAAATCCGATTAATGCTCGAACATGGCAGAGATGGATTCTTCGTTGCTGATACGACGAATCGCTTCGGCCAGCATCCCAGACAGAGTCAGGGTACGAACGTTCGGCAGCGCTTTGATCTCATCACTTAATGGGATGGTATCGCATACGATAACTTCGTCGATGACGGAGTTACGCAGGTTGTTGACCGCATTACCGGAGAAGATCGGGTGGGTTGCGTAAGCAAATACGCGTTTTGCACCACGTTCTTTCAACGCTTCAGCCGCTTTACACAGCGTGCCGCCGGTATCGATCATGTCATCGACCAGGATACAGTCACGACCGGCAACGTCACCGATGATGTGCATAACCTGGGAAACGTTCGCACGTGGGCGACGTTTGTCGATGATAGCCATATCGGTATCGTTCAGCAGCTTAGCGATAGCACGCGCACGAACTACGCCGCCGATGTCCGGGGAAACCACGATTGGGTTTTCCAGGTTCAGCTGCAGCATATCTTCAAGCAGGATTGGGCTACCGAATACGTTATCAACCGGAACATCGAAGAAGCCCTGAATCTGTTCAGCGTGCAGGTCTACGGTCAGTACGCGGTCAACGCCAACGCTAGACAGGAAGTCAGCGACAACTTTAGCGGTGATAGGTACACGCGCAGAACGTACGCGACGATCCTGACGGGCATAGCCGAAGTAAGGGATAACAGCAGTGATGCGGCCTGCGGAAGCACGACGCAGGGCATCTACCATAACAACCAATTCCATCAGGTTGTCGTTAGTAGGGGCACAAGTGGACTGGATGATGAAAATATCACCACCGCGTACGTTTTCGTTGATTTGTACGCTGACTTCGCCGTCGCTAAAGCGACCTACAGCGGCGTCGCCGAGAGAAGTGTACAGGCGGTTGGCAATACGTTGTGCTAGTTCCGGGGTGGCGTTACCAGCAAAAAGCTTCATATCAGGCACGAGAAGAACCTCAGGCATGCGTCCAGTGGTGGATGAAACGGGCCGAAAACTGTGCGGGCTAGGCGCGATTTCATCCAGGCGTGTATTAAAGAGCACGATGCAACGTCTGGAACGTGGTGACGTTGTCACCGATACTCAGTTTGCCCGGCAGGGCTGCTCATCACCATTCTTCTTTTCGTCAGCAAAACTGGCGGAAATCCGAATTATTCAGAGTAAGGCATGCTTCAATGGGGAGAGGTTTACACCTTTCGCCACAAAGCCTTGCAACCATTCCGGGGCTTGCTCAAGCACCTGGCGGGCAGCGAGTTCTGTGTCGAATTCAGCAAAGACACAGGCTCCTGTTCCAGTCAGGCGCGACGGCGCGTATTCTAACAGCCAAGAAAGCACATCATCAACCTCGCGAAAACGTTTTCTTGCGATAACCTCGCAATCATTAGCGAATTCACAATTTAATAACGTATCTATTGACCTGATCGGGGTATTTCGCGGTAGCTCCGGATCGCGAAAAATCACCGGCGTTGGAATGCTAACGCCAGGGTGGGCGACCAGATACCATTTTTCCGCCACCTCGACCGGCGTTAGCACTTCGCCAATACCTTCAGCAAATGCAGCGTGGCCGCGTACGAACACCGGTACGTCGGCGCCAAGCGTTAGTCCAAGTGTAGCAAGTTCATCCTCTGATAGCTGACACTGCCAGAGATGATTGAGCGCGACCAGTGTGGTGGCGGCGTTCGACGAACCGCCGCCCAGACCGCCGCCCATCGGCAGACGTTTGTCGATACTGATGTCAGCACCGCTGCCTGCGGCAAGCCGCTGGCTGTCCGCGGCGGCTTTCATCAAAAGCCGCGCCGCGCGAATAATCAGGTTGTCTTCATCCGGTACACCGTCAACCGGCGTCAGCAACCGCAGCTGTCCGTCGTGGCGGGGCGTAATCGTCAGTGTGTCGCCGTAATCCAGAAACTGAAACAGCGTCTGCAGCGTGTGATAGCCGTCCGGACGCTGCCCGGTAATGTATAAAAACAGGTTCAGCTTCGCGGGAGAGGGCCAGCGGGTCATCATTTGACTATCCAGTTATCCATCTTCAGCTTGATGCGCTGCGAGCCTTGAGTCAGCTCCATATTCGACGGCAACGCAGGCTGCGTTTTACTGTCGTAGCCGCTGTACACCACTTTCCACGTTTTGCCGTTTTGCGTGTAGTTCAGTTCGCTCAAGCGGTACTGATCGTCAAGGCGGAAGTCGGTAGCATCGCCCGGCAGACCGATAATCCACTGGCGCAAGCTGTTTAGCGGGATAGGCATGCCGGTCAGCTTGCCAATCATCTCTTCGCCATCTTCGGCGGTGTAGTGCTGGCCTTTGTTATCGGTCAACTGTGCGGAACCTGCCTGACCAATCAACTCAAGCTCGGTGCTGCCCAGCGGGTTAGTCAACAGCAGACGATAGTTGTCCTTACCAGTTTGCTGCCAGAAGAAGCGTGCATAAACCTTCTGCTGATCGGAGATATAAGCAAAGGCACCGCGGGTCTGGTACTGGCTTAAATTACGTACTTCCTGCTGATGCTGCTGCCACTGCGGCGAGGTTGGGCTTTTGCCCGGCCCCTGCGGGTGAGGAGTGGTACAAGCGGTAAGAACCAACGCTGCCAGCGGCAGCAGACGAACTAGGCGAAAATCAGACAGGGCCATAATGATGACAATCCTTGAAATGCGTTGCAGTTATTACGCTTAATGCTAGCGTCGCTGGGGGGCAGCGTCTACGCTCAAGTTGTCTTAAATCATAAAATTAACCAAGCCAGCCTATTACTCCAAAAGGGGAGCCTCCCTTTTATTGATCTCGCGCATCCTGTATGATGCGCTCAGACTAACCTTATCAACGCTGGTACTACTCCCGCACCATGACCCTTTTAGCTCTTGGCATTAATCACAAAACAGCCCCGGTAGCGCTGCGAGAACGTGTAACGTTTTCGCCAGATACGCTTGACCAGGCGCTGGAGAGCCTGCTGGCTCAGCCAATGGTACAAGGGGGGGTGGTCCTGTCGACCTGTAACCGCACTGAGCTCTATCTGAGCGTCGAAGAGCAGGATAATCAACACGAAGCGATTATTCGCTGGCTGTGTGATTACCACGGCCTTAACGAAGAAGAGCTACGTCAAAGCCTATACTGGCACCAGGATAACGATGCCGTCAGCCATCTGATGCGCGTTGCCAGCGGTCTTGATTCGCTGGTGCTGGGCGAGCCACAGATTTTAGGCCAAGTAAAGAAAGCCTTTGCCGACTCCAGCCGCGGTCACCTTAACGTGAGTGAGCTGGAACGTATGTTCCAGAAATCCTTCTCCGTTGCCAAACGGGTGCGCACCGAGACCGACATCGGCGCCAGCGCGGTATCGGTCGCCTTTGCCGCCTGTACGCTGGCGCGGCAGATTTTTGAGTCCCTTTCGACGGTCACCGTGCTGCTGGTTGGCGCAGGGGAGACCATCGAGCTTGTCGCGCGCCATCTGCGTGAACATCACGTGCAAAAAATGTTGATTGCCAACCGCACCCGCGAACGCGCGCAGCTGCTAGCGGATGAAGTGGGAGCGGAAGTGATTGCCTTAAGCGACGTCGATGAACGGCTGAAAGAGGCCGACATTATTATCAGTTCTACCGCCAGCCCGCTGCCGATTATCGGCAAAGGGATGGTTGAGCGCGCCCTGAAAGCGCGTCGTAATCAGCCGATGCTGCTGGTGGATATTGCCGTCCCGCGCGACGTTGAGCCGGAAGTGGGGAAACTCGCCAACGCCTATCTGTATAGCGTCGATGACCTGCAAAACATCATTCAGCATAACCTCGCGCAGCGTAAAGCCGCCGCGGTGCAGGCTGAAACCATTGTTGAGCAAGAAGCTTGTGAATTTATGGCTTGGTTGCGCGCGCAAAGCGCCAGCGATGTCATTCGTGATTACCGCGCTCAGGCCGAAACGGCGCGTGAAGAACTTACCGCCAAAGCCATTGCCGCGCTCGAACAGGGCGGCGATCCGCAGGTTATTATGCAAGATCTGGCACGCAAGTTGACTAATCGCCTGATCCACACGCCAACCAAATCTCTTCAGCAGGCCGCCCGTGACGGGGATGACGAACGCCTGCATATTCTGCGCAACAGCCTCGGGCTGGAGTAGCACAACTCTATTTATTACAAGGTGCATTTACGCCAATGAAGCCTTCTATTGTTGCTAAACTGGAAGCTCTCTACGAACGCCATGAAGAAGTACAGGCGCTGCTTGGGGATGCGGCAACTATCGCGGACCAGGATCGTTTCCGCGCGCTGTCGCGTGAATACGCACAGCTCGGCGACGTTGCTCGCTGCTATACCGACTGGCGCCAGGTTCAGGATGATATTGAAACTGCGCAGATGATGTTAGACGATCCTGAAATGCGCGAAATGGCGCAGGATGAGCTGCAAGAAGCCAAATCCCGTGAAGAACAGCTAGAGCAACAGCTTCAGGTCCTGCTGTTGCCGCGCGATCCGGACGATGAGCGTAATGCCTTCATCGAAGTGCGCGCGGGAACCGGCGGCGATGAAGCCGCGCTGTTCGCCGGCGACCTGTTCCGCATGTATAGCCGCTATGCGGAATCTCGCCGCTGGCGCGTGGAAATCATGAGCGCCAACGAAGGCGAACATGGTGGTTTCAAAGAAGTGATTGCCAAAATCAGTGGTGAAGGCGTTTACGGCCGACTGAAGTTTGAGTCCGGCGGACATCGCGTACAGCGCGTTCCGGCAACCGAATCGCAGGGGCGTATCCACACGTCTGCCTGCACTGTGGCTGTGCTGCCTGAAGTGCCAGAAGCCGAGCTGCCGGATATCAACCCGGCGGACCTGCGTATCGATACCTTCCGCTCCTCCGGCGCGGGCGGCCAGCACGTTAACACCACCGACTCCGCGATTCGTATTACCCACTTGCCAACCGGCATCGTGGTGGAGTGTCAGGACGAACGTTCTCAGCATAAAAACAAAGCTAAAGCGATGTCGGTGCTGGGTTCGCGTATTCGTGCGGCAGAAATCGCCCGTCGTCAGCAGGCGGAAGCCTCTGAGCGTCGTAACTTACTGGGCAGCGGCGATCGCAGCGATCGTAACCGTACCTACAACTTCCCGCAGGGGCGCGTCACTGACCACCGCATCAACCTGACGTTACACCGTCTGAATGAAGCGATGGAAGGCAAGCTGGATATGCTGATTGAGCCAATCATTCAGGAGTATCAGGCTGACCAACTGGCGGCGCTGTCCGATCAGGAATGATGACTTTTCGCCAGTGGCTGCAACAGGCCATCGCCGCGCTTAAAGACAGCGAAAGCCCGCGGCGTGATGCGGAAATTTTGCTGGGCCACGTGACCGGCAAAGCACGCACCTATATTTTGGCCTTTGATGAGACCGAGCTGACGGCTGTTCAGACGCAGATGCTGACGGAACTGCTGGCACGACGTGCAGAGGGTGAACCGGTGGCTCATCTGGTGGGAACGCGTGAGTTTTGGTCGCTGCCGCTGTTCGTCTCTCCTGTGACGCTTATCCCGCGCCCGGATACGGAATGCCTAGTCGAGCAGGCGCTGGTGCGTCTGCCGCAAACGCCATGCCGTATTCTCGATCTCGGTACCGGCACCGGCGCGATAGCGCTGGCGCTGGCCAGTGAGCGTCCTGACTGCCAGTTGACTGCCGTTGACTTTATTGCCGACGCGGTGGCGCTGGCACAGCGGAATGCCGATAACCTCGGCATAACCAATATCACCATCCTGCAAAGCGACTGGTTCAGCGCGCTGAACGAGCAGCGCTTTACGATGATCGTCAGCAACCCACCGTATATCGACGAGCAGGATGAGCATCTTGCTGTGGGCGACGTGCGTTTTGAACCCAAAACCGCGCTGGTGGCGGCAAAGCAGGGGCTCGCCGACCTTGCGCAGATAATCACTGATGGTCGCCAGCATTTGGAACCGGGTGGTTTTATGCTGCTGGAACACGGTTGGAAGCAAGGTGATGCAGTCCGCGAACTGTTTCAGGCTGCGGGCTATCAGCACGCGCAAACCTGCCGTGATTACGGCGACAACGATCGCCTGACGTTGGCGCAATGGCCGGGTGTCACGGAGGTCCGTTCATGAATCTATTTCTGTGGGTGCTCTATTTCCATATAGGGTCAGCCATTATTTCTGTCAGCTTTTTCGCTTTACGTTTCTGGTGGATACACCATGGCAGCGCGATGCTGGACGCTCGCTGGGTGCGCGTTTTGCCGCACGCCGTTGACAGCGTACTGTTACTTAGCGGCGTCGCACTTATGCTGATGACGCGCTATTTTCCCTTCACCGAAGAAGGGACGTGGCTGACGGAAAAGCTGTTTGGCGTTATCATTTACATCTTTTTGGGTTTTGTCGCGCTTGGACGTCGTCGTCCGCGCAGCCAGCAGAGCGGATTTGTCGCCTTTCTGCTTGCGCTGGTGGTGTTGTGCATCATCGTTAAACTCGCCATCACTAAAGTTCCGTTGTTGGGGTAAGGTATGAAGTCACTGGCTGATTTTGAATTTAATAAAGCGCCGCTGTGCGATGGCATGATCCTTATTTCCGAGATGATCCGTGATGATTTCCCGTCGCAAAAGGTGCGTGAGCAGCTTGAATGCCTCGTCGCTCTCGCGCGCGAAGAAATTAGCCCTTCCTGGACGCTGACGCGTCAGATGGAGCGGCTGATTGAGCTGTTTTACCATGAGTGGAATTTTGGCGACTCTTCTGGTGTATACCGTTTGTCAGATGCGCTGTGGCTCGATCAGGTACTGAAAAATCGTCAGGGCAGCGCGGTTGCGCTGGGGGCGATAGTGCTGTGGATTGCCAGTCATCTCGATATTCCCGTGGTGCCGGTTATTTTCCCCACTCAACTGCTGCTGCGCGCCGATGTTGACGACGAAGAGCTGTGGCTGGTGAACCCGTTTAACGGCGATACGCTTGATGAACACACGCTGGAAGTGTGGCTCAAGGGCAACATCGGCCCGACGGCAGAGCTGTTTAATGAAGACCTCGATGAAGCGGACAATGCCGAAGTTATCCGCAAACTGCTCGACACCCTGAAATCGGCGCTGATGGAAGAGCGGCAGATGGAGCTGGCGCTGGGTGCAAGCCAAACGCTACTGCAGTTTAATCCAGAAGATCCGTATGAAATTCGCGACCGTGGGCTTATCTATGCGCAGCTTGAGTGTGAGCATATCGCGCTGAGCGACCTGAATTATTTCGTTGAACAATGTCCGGAAGACCCGATCAGCGAAATCATCCGTGCGCAGATTAATACCATCGCACATAAGCAAATTACGCTTCACTAATTGATCTCAACCGCGTTTATACACGCCATTATTCAAGCCGTTTCTGTGTTGGCTGCACTCACCGACCCCAGTCGCGTACTGATGTACGTTTATGGGGTCAACTCCCTTGCCGCCTTGATGTAACTTGAATGATTTTGTGTATATAATCGCGGAAATACCCTAATAAGGCGATCTTATGAAAGAAAAAGTGGTTAGCATTGGTGATATCAACGTCGCAAACGATCTGCCGTTTGTGCTGTTTGGCGGCATGAACGTGCTGGAGTCACGCGACTTGGCAATGCGTATTTGTGAGCACTACGTGACCGTAACCCAGAAGCTGGGTATCCCTTACGTGTTCAAAGCTTCCTTTGATAAAGCCAACCGTTCCTCAATTCACTCTTACCGCGGCCCAGGTCTCGAAGAAGGGATGAAGATTTTCCAGGAACTGAAGCAGACCTTCGGCGTGAAAATCATCACCGACGTTCACGAAGCAAGCCAGGCTCAGCCGGTTGCCGATGTGGTTGACGTTATTCAGCTGCCAGCGTTCCTCGCTCGTCAGACTGACCTGGTTGAAGCAATGGCGAAAACCGGTGCGGTCATCAACGTGAAGAAACCGCAGTTCGTAAGCCCAGGCCAGATGGGTAATATCGTCGATAAGTTTATCGAAGGCGGTAACGACAAAATTATCCTGTGTGACCGTGGCGCAAACTTCGGTTATGACAACCTGGTTGTTGATATGCTGGGCTTTGGCGTGATGAAAAAAGCCTCTAACAACTCCCCGGTTATCTTTGACGTGACCCACGCGCTGCAGTGCCGTGACCCGTTTGGCGCTGCATCCGGCGGTCGTCGTGCTCAGGTCGCTGAGCTGGCGCGTGCGGGTATGGCGGTAGGTATCGCAGGCCTGTTCATCGAAGCGCACCCAGATCCAGACCACGCTCGCTGTGACGGCCCGTCCGCGCTGCCGCTGGACAAACTGGAACCGTTCCTGAAACAAATGAAAGCGATTGACGACCTGGTGAAAGGGTTCGACGAGCTGGATACCAGCAAATAACATTTGTTGATGCGTAAAAAAGCCGACCCTTGGGTCGGCTTTTTTGTGGTAGTCGGCGGATGGCAGTTTCGCCTTATCCGGCGAGCGTCATAGGCCGGATAAGGCGAAGCCGCCATCCGGCAATCACACGCACTCAGGCAAAAATAGTCATCAAATACGCCACAAACAGCGCCAGATGCGCCGCACCGTTTAGCACGTTGGTGCGTCCGGTCGAGAAGGAAATTTGGCAGAGCACCAGCGAAGCGACCATCACAATCATCTCCGGCATCCCTAAGCCAAACATCAAATCGTTGCCGGTCATCCAAGCAATCAGCGTCACCACCGGCACGGTCAGTGAAATGGTGGCCAGCACCGAACCAAAGAATAGGTTCATTGCGCGCTGTACTTGGTTATTCAGCACTGCTTTCAGAGCGCCCAAGCCTTCTGGTGACAGGATTAACAATGCAACCAAGAAGCCGGTAAAGGCGACCGGGGCATTCATGCTGGTGAGTAACGTCTCCAGTGGGTTAGCGTTCATCTTGGTGACGGCAATTACCGCAACTAGGTGTACAACCAGCCACACAGCGTGCCACAGGCTGCTGTGGGCAGACGGTTTACCGTGATGCGGGTCGTCGTCATCGCTGTCATCTTCGTGCTCGTATATGAACAGGCTCTGGTGCGTTTTGGTCTGAATTAACAGGAATACGCCGTACATCGCGGCGGAAATCAGCGCCACCAACAGCGATTGGCTAATAGTAAAGTTGGCGCCCGGTAATGCCGTTGGGAAAACCAGAACAATAATCGCTAGCGGGAACAACGCAATTAAATACTGCTTGATACCAAACAGGTTCATATATTGCGTGGCAAATTTACGCCCGCCAAGTAATAACGAAAAGCCGACCAAACCGCCGGTGACGATCATAATGATGGAATAGAGCGTATCGCGCATTAGGGTAGGGGCGGCATCGCCCGTGGCCATCAATGCCGATATCAGGCTAACCTCAAGGATAACCACGGAAAGACTTAGAATCAGAGAGCCGTAAGGTTCGCCAAGACGATGTGCTAAAACATCCGCATGACGTACAACACTAAATGCGCTGCAGAGTATACCGACGAGCGCCATGGCGTTAATGGCGATGACCACTGGCAATGACTGATTATTTCCCCAGAATATCAGGATTGCCAGCGCCACTATCGGGAAAATAAGCGACGTCTCCTTATGGCGAGTTTTCACCGCCTCGTGCGCGTGGGTCATGTTTGTCTCCATCTGTGCAGGTATTTATAATTATAGAAAAAAGCAGTGATATAAATTAACAAATTTTTCTACCTAAAATGCGATCTTTTACTAAAATTTACCCATATAGGCATTTTTTCGCATAGACGTCTATAATATGAAATGTCGGTTAAATATTTTTTAAATAACAGCATATTGGGGCGTTGGGATTTTCTGTTTTTGTCGCGAAAACGCCGATGAATTTGCGCACAAGCCATAGCAGACAAATTGCATCCTGCAGTATAAAGCTGGATAATATTTCATCAATGACAGCTCCGGAGGTCACCATTCGTTCCCCTAAGGGCGTATGTGTTGCAGGGAAGAGAAGTGGTGGTGGAGGTTTAAAGTGTTAACCCGTGATTTCTTAATGAAGGCAGATTGTACAACGGCGTTTGGCGCCATTGAGGAATCGCTATTATGGTCTGCTGAACAACGTGCGGCATCGCTGGCGGCGACGCTGGCCTGTCGCCCCGATAACGGCCCGGTCTGGATCTTCGGCTACGGCTCACTGATGTGGAATCCCGCGCTGAATTTTAGCGAATCGGTAACCGGTACGCTGGTTGGCTGGCATCGAGCGTTCTGCTTGCGACTGACCGCCGGACGCGGCAGTGCCTGTCAGCCGGGACGAATGCTGGCCCTTAAAGAGGGCGGACGTACCACCGGCGTCGCCTATCGTTTGCCAGATGATGAAATTGAAAACGAGCTTTCGCTGCTGTGGAAGCGCGAGATGATCACCGGCTGCTACCTGCCAACCTGGTGCAAACTGAGCCTCGATGATGGCCGCACGGTTAACGCGCTGGTGTTTATTATGGACCCGCGCCACCCGCTGTATGAGTCGGATACCAGCGTGCAGGTCATTGCGCCGCTGATAGCCCGCGCTAGCGGCCCGCTTGGCACCAACGCGCAGTATCTGTTCTCGCTAGAGCAGGAGCTGCAAAAAATGGGCATGCCGGATGACGGTTTGAACGAGTTGATTGGTAAAGTTCGGATGCTGGTCGGCGGGATGAATCCGTCGGGAGCGGTTTAACCCGCGAACTAAAAACCCCGGAAGTGCGTGCTTCCGGGGTGAATCATCAGGCTGCTACGAAACTGATGGAGTGCTCAAGAGACTGGCTGTGGCTATCGATCAGCACATTCCAGGTACCGCTGTACGGCACGGTCAGATACGCTTTCTCTTCGTTCTGAACGCTCAAAATATCGGTATTATGATTACTGGTGCTCTTCTGCGTGCTCATTAAATGAATATGGCAACGCTCAGAACAACGCACCACCACCGTATCCCCGCCAAACAATGTCAAACTTGCCTTCACCATCGCCAATCTACCCCGCTGCCTATGAGTCAACCCGCGTCCTGCGATCGAATCCTCTTTTTCACCTGTGATATTGTTCACAAATCACTCATGGCATAACACCAAACACAGCGGGGACTGATGATGATTTTGATCAACAAAATCCGTAACGCTTCAACAAAAATGACAAAACACCTGAATCCATTCAGCCTGCGTGACATTCATACGAGTAATGATTCAGGGCTAATATAAAATCCTTTAAACGGCGAAGGTTTTAGCGAATCAGAAGGTTAACACCTTGTCTGCTGCCAGCGTCCATTGCGCCAGTTCAACCAGCGTGCCAATTTCAACACCGTCAATCAATGGCAGCGCGCTGATGCCGCGTCCGTCGGTGCAGGTCTTACACAGCTTCACCGGAACGCCTTGGGCGGTGAGGATCTCCAGCATCTGCTGAATATTGTAACCTTCAGCCGGTTTTTGCCCGCGTAGGCCTGCCGTCACTGCGTCAGACATTAAAAATAGCTGCAGCTGCAAATCATCTTGCTGCTCGCGCAGGGCAATGGCTAAACGCAGGCTATTGAACAAAGACTCGCTGCCGTAAGCAGCACCGTTGGCGATAATGACGATACGTTGCATCTGAACTCCTTTAAGGCACGGTTATTGCTAGACGTTAGGACTATCGGTAAGAAAATCCTATAACGGGAGAGCGCATGATAAACCGTGAAGATGAGACACCCGGCGCTATCGAGTGGTTTCGTTACGCGCGTCAGGTGCAAAAAGAGCAGCTCCATCAGCTCGCACAGCAGGGGCAACTGGTGAGCCAGTTAAGCCACGTGGTGCATATGTTACAGTGTGAGCGGGGTGCATCCAACATCTGGTTGTGTTCCGAAGGACGATTATATGGCGCAGAGCGTCGCGCGGCCGCGGCCCTAGTGGATGAGCAAACGCGTAGCCTGCTGAGCCTGCTGCTGCCGCAATTTTTACCCGCAGCCAGCGGTTTGTGCCAGCGAATCGCCCGTGCGGTGTGGTCGCTAGAACAGCTGCCGGCCCTGCGCGAGAAAGTGGGCGCATTACATATAAGCCCTGAGACCGCCACCGACCAGTTCAGCCGCACCATCCGCCATCTGCTTAATATCATTCCTCAGCTCAATGACAGCATCGATGACCCTACGCTTGCCGGACGGCTGGTGGCGCTTTACAGCTTTATGCAGGGCAAAGAGCTGGTGGGCCAGGAGCGAGCGCTAGGCGCGCAGGGGTTTGCCCAAGGCGATTTCAGCGATGAACTGCGTCAGCGGCTGGTTGATAGAATTGATGGGCAGCAACCCTGCTTTGACAGCTTCTTAACGCTGGCGAGCGGCCCGCTGAAGATGCTGTTTTTTACCGAATGTCAGGCGAACATTGCCATCGAACAGCTGCGGCGTATCGCCTGTACCCGCAAACCGACGGCCGATGGTGGGGAGAGCGCACTGCACTGGTTTACGCTGCAAACCCAGCGGCTAGAGCAGATGCGCGGGCTTGAAGAGCTGTTGATTGGCGAACTCATGTCCGCCGTCGACGTTCTTTTACAGGAGGAAAGCGAACCAGCCCCGACTTTTGACGATCCGGTTGGCGACACTCTCGTGCTGCACCTGGACCGGCAGTTACTGCCGTTGGTCCGCCAGCAGGCGCACGAACTGGAGCAACTCTCCAGTCAGTTGGCCTCGCTAAAAGACACGCTGGAAGAGCGGCGGTTAATTGATAAAGCCAAAAGCATTCTAATGACCCATCGACAGATGAATGAGGAACAGGCGTGGCACTGTCTGCGCAAGATGGCGATGGATAAAAATCAGCGGATGGTGGAGATAGCCCGGGCGCTGCTGGCAGTTAAATCGTTATGGCAAAGCGAGCCGGAGACGCCGTTGCACAATCACCGGGCATGAATGCTTTGCTGCGGTGCAAAAAGCATGAGTGCCGGTGTAATTTCCCCCTGAAAGTAGGCGATTTCGTACTTGGCATCTGATTTGCATTATTTCTGAAAAGAGACGGTTGCGCGCCAATGGCGGTGCGTGAACCTCGAGGATAAAGGCGTCCTGCAATGCGTAAGCATTGCTGGGCGCTTTTTTTTTGCATTGGGAGCAAGTTATGGGCGAGACGTTTTCACTATCACGGCGGCGGTTATTACAGGCAGGCGCGGCGTTTGGCGGCGCAATGCTGCTGCCGGGCATTATGCAGTCGGCTTGGGCGGCAGGCTCCGATAAGCCAGAGCTACAAACGGTCAAAGTGGGTTTTATCCCGCTGACCGACTGCGCGCCTTTGGCGATCGCGGCGCTTAAAGGCTTCGATAAAAAGTACGGTATCACGCTGGTGCCGAGCAAAGAGGCGAGCTGGGCGGCGGTGCGCGACAAGCTGGTTAATGGCGAACTCGACGCGGCGCATATTCTTTACGGCCTGCTGTACGGGCTGGAGTTGGGCGTGGCCGGTAAACCGCAGCCGATGGCCAACCTGCTGACCCTAAACCGCAATGGACAAGCAATAACGCTGTCCACGGATTTACAACAACAAGGCGTTACCGACCTTAGCGGTTTGCAAAAGCTCGTGAGCCGCAGCGAACCGGGGGCCTATACCTTCGCCCATACCTTCCCAACCGGCACTCATGCCATGTGGCTTTATTACTGGCTGGCGAGCGGCGGCATCAACCCGTTTACCGATGTACGTACGGTAGTGGTCCCTCCACCGCAGATGGTCATGAATATGCGTATCGGCAATATGGTGGGGTTCTGCGTGGGCGAACCTTGGAATGCCCGTGCGATCAATGACCGCATCGGTTTTACCGCCGCCACCAGTCAGGATATCTGGCCGGATCATCCGGAAAAAGTGCTCGGTACCCGCCGCGATTGGGTCGAGCAACATCCCAACACTAGCCGCGCCCTCGTCGCCGCGCTGCTCGATGCCGCCCGCTGGATTGACGCATCCGACGACAACAAACGCGAAACCGCGCGGATCCTTGCCCAACGCGGCTGGCTGAACACCAAAGAACAGTATCTGACCGGCCGCATGCTTGGCGCCTACGACAACGGCATCGGGCGTCGCTGGCAGGACGCGCATGCGATTCGCTTTTTCGACCAAGGCGAGGTCAGTTTCCCTTGGCTGTCGGACGGGATGTGGTTCTTAACCCAGTTTCGTCGCTGGGGTCTGCTTAAAAGCGACCCGGACTATCTCGCCGTCGCCACGCGTATTAACCGTATCGACGTTTGGAAAGAAGCCGCGCAGGCGGTGGGGGGAATTACTGCCCCTACGCAAACGATGCGCAGCAGCAAATTGATAGATGGTTCTATTTGGACCGGAGCCGATCCCGCCGGGTACGCCCGCAGTTTCGCCATTCAACGTTTGGGGGCATGAGATGAAAACGAAAAACGCTATTGTCAACGCGCCGGCACCGGCAGGTGAAGTGATCACGCTGCCGCCGGTTCAGGTTCGCCGTAGGTCGCCGGCATTCAAGCGCCACCTGCGAATGCTGGCCGAGCGCGCCATTCCGGCGCTGCTGGGGCTGGGGCTGCTGGTGCTGGCCTGGCAGTTGGCCGCAGTGAACAGTAAAGGCTTTCCAACGCCGCTCAGCACACTGGATTCGGCGTTAACGCTGTTCGCTGATCCGTTCTACAACAACGGTCCGAACGATGTCGGGGTCGGCTGGAACGTGCTGGCCTCATTGCAGCGCGTGGCGGTGGGCTTTGGGTTGGCGGCGCTGGTGGGGATCCCGCTGGGCTTTCTGATTGGCCGCTTTACCTTTGCCTCTCGCATGTTTACGCCGCTCATCGCGCTGCTGCGCCCGGTCAGCCCGCTGGCCTGGCTGCCGATTGGCCTGCTGCTGTTTCAAAAAGCTGAGCCAGCGTCGAGCTGGACCATTTTTATCTGCTCTATCTGGCCGATGGTGATTAACACCGCCGAAGGGGTCAAGCGTATCCCGCAGGACTATCTCAACGTGGCGCGCGTGCTGCAGCTCTCCGAATGGACGGTGATGCGCAAAATCCTCTTCCCAGCGGTGCTGCCCTCGGTGCTTACCGGCGTACGCCTGTCCATCGGCATTGCCTGGCTGGTGATTGTGGCGGCGGAAATGCTCACCGGCGGGTTGGGGATCGGTTTTTGGATCTGGAACGAGTGGAACAACCTCAACGTCGAAAACATCCTGATTGCCATTGTGATAATCGGCGTCGTGGGCCTGCTCTTGGAGCAAGGGTTGATGCTGATTGCGCGTCGTTTTAGCTGGCAGGATAAGTGAGGAAAGAGCAATGAAACCATTAATTCAGGTACAGGCTGTGAGCCAGCGTTTTAACACCGCCAGCGGTGAGTTTCTGGCGCTGCAAGACGTCTCCTTTGATATCCATGAAGGGGAGACCGTCAGTCTTATCGGTCACTCTGGCTGCGGTAAATCAACGCTGCTCAACCTCATAGCCGGCATTACGCTGCCAAGCGAAGGCGGGCTTATTTGCGATAACCGCGAAATCGCCGGCCCTGGTCCAGACAGAGCCGTGGTATTTCAAAACCATTCGCTACTGCCTTGGTTGAGCTGCTTTGAAAACGTGGCGCTGGCGGTTGACCACGTCTTCAAACGCGCCATGAGCAAAGCGGAGCGCCGGGAGTGGATTGAGCACAATCTTGACCGCGTACAAATGGGGCACGCCATGCATAAACGCCCTGGCGAAATCTCCGGTGGCATGAAGCAGCGTGTGGGCATTGCTAGGGCGCTGGCGATGAAACCCAAGGTGCTGCTGATGGATGAACCTTTCGGCGCGCTGGATGCGCTGACCCGCGCGCATCTGCAGGATTCGGTAATGCAAATACAGCAGTCGCTGAACACCACCATCGTGTTGATAACTCATGATGTTGATGAGGCGGTGCTGCTCTCGGATCGTGTGATGATGATGACCAACGGCCCGGCGGCGACCGTCGGTGAAATTCTCAACGTTAATTTACCGCGCCCGCGCAATCGGGTCGCGCTGGCCGATGACAGCCGTTATCACCACCTGCGTCAGCAGATCCTCCATTTCCTTTATGAAAAACAGCCGAAAGCGGCATAAGGGGCGGGTGTATGCGGAAACTGGTGATGATTGGCAACGGTATGGCGGCAACCCGGCTAGCAGAAACGTTGGTCGCCAAAGCCCCCGGCGCATTTGCGATAACCATTATCGGTGAGGAACCGCATCCGGCCTATAACCGCATTCAACTGTCGCCCGTGTTAGGCGGCGAAAAGAGCTTCGTCCAAACACTGCTGCACCCCGAGGCGTGGTACGCCGAGCACGATATCTGCCTGTGCTGTGGTGAAACCGTGCTGGCGGTGGATACCACGGCGCGGCAGGTGCTTACCACCCGCCGCGAACTGGCATGGGATGAACTGGTGTTCACCTGCGGATCGCAGGCCTTTTTACCGCCGCTACCCGGCATCGACCTAGCGCACGTTTTCGCCTTTCGCACCATCAATGATGTGGAGGCCATTCTGGCGGCGGCAGGGGACACGGTGGTGATTGGTGGCGGTGTATTAGGCGTGGAAGCCGCGGCTGCGCTACGACGAAAAGGTGACAATGTCACTATTATTCATCGTGGCGATCGCCTGATGGAACAGCAGGTGGATGAGCAGGCTGGTGTGCTCCTCGTCCAGCGGCTGGCTGAACGTGGGATTGCTTGCGAACTCAACGCCGCCATTAGCCAGATAACACCGCAAGAGGTGGTGCTTAGCGATGGGCGAGAAATTCCGGCTACTCGTGTGGTGATGGCAACCGGCGTGCGGCCAAATATTACGCTGGCGCAGAGCGCAGGCGTTGCCTGTCAGCGCGGCATTATCGTCAACCGCCAGCTTGCCACGGCAATCCCCGGGGTAAGCGCGATTGGCGAATGCTGCGAGATAGAGGGACAAACTTTTGGCCTGGTCGCCCCCTGTCTACAGCAGGCGGATGTACTGGCAGCACGCCTTGCCGGTGAACCGATAGCGGACTTTCAGGGCGAAGAGTGCGGCACGCGCCTGAAGGTGACCGGCATCGAGCTCTTTAGCGCCGGGCAGGTTCAGGCAAAGGATGAGGATGAACGATGGTGTTCCTTTGATCCTCTGACCGGGCACTACCGCCGTCTACTGGTGCGCGACGGACAACTCACCGGCGTGCTGCTGCTTGGCGATTGCGCCAGCGCGGCAACTTTTACCGATTTACTTCACACCACGCAGCCTGCACAAGCGGGTTGGATCTTTGACCAATTCACGACGCAGCCGACGGCTGCAGGAACGCAAACCATGACAAAATTAACGCTAGCGGTGGTTGGACACGGGATGGTTGGCCACCATTTTCTTGAGCAGTGCGTGAGTCGTAACCTACACAAGCAGTATCAAATTGTGGTCTTTGGCGAGGAGCGCTACGGCGCCTATGACCGAGTGCATTTGTCGGAATACTTTGCCGGACGCAGCGCTGATTCGTTATCGCTGGTGGCAGAAAACTTCTTTGCCGACAACGGCATTGAACTGCGGCTATCGCAGCCGGTAACCGCCATCGATACCGAGGCGCGCCTGATCCGCGACGCCGAGGGGCACGAGCTGCACTGGGATAAACTGGTGCTCGCCACCGGCTCTTATCCGTTTGTGCCACCGATCCCCGGGAACTCTCTGCCTGGCTGCTTCGTCTACCGCACCCTTGACGACCTTGATGCTATCGCGGCTTTTGCGAAGACCGCTACGCGCGGCGTGGTGATTGGTGGTGGTCTGCTGGGGCTGGAGGCGGCGAACGCGCTGCGCCAGCTGGGGCTTTCGACGCAGGTGGTGGAGTTCGCGCCCAATCTGATGGCCGTGCAGCTTGATAACGGCGGTGCGGCGATGCTGCGTGAGAAAATCAGTGAATTGGGTGTCGGCGTCCACACCGGCAAGGCCACCACCGCCATGACACAAACGGCAAATGGACTGCTGCTGAACTTTGCCGACGGCGGCAGCCTAGAGACCGATATGGTGGTGTTTTCGGCCGGTATCCGTCCACAGGATGCGCTGGCGCGCACCAGCGGGCTGGCCCTTGGCGAACGCGGCGGCATTGTGATTGATAACCAGTGCCATACCTCTGAAGAGGATATTTTTGCCATTGGTGAATGCGCGCTGTGGGATAACAAAATTTACGGACTGGTGGCGCCCGGCTACCAGATGGCGCGGGTCGCAGCCGGTGTGCTGGCGGGAGAAGACAGCGCGTTTAGCGGCGCGGATATGAGCACCAAACTCAAGCTATTGGGTGTCGACGTGGCTTCATTTGGTGATGCGCAAGGGCGCACTGCGGGCTGCCAGAGCTATCAGTGGATCCACGGCCCAGAGCAAGTCTACAAAAAAATCGTCGTCAGCAGCGACGGCAAAAAATTGCTTGGTGGCGTGCTGGTGGGCGATGCCAGTGATTACGCCACGCTATTACAGATGATGCTTAACGATATTGCACTGCCGTCACGACCTGAGTCGCTGATCCTCCCAGCGCTGGAAGGCAGCGCGCCCAAAGCGTTGGGGGTTGCGGCACTGCCGGACAGCGCACAGATTTGCTCCTGTCATAACGTTAGCAAAGGGGATATCTGCCAGGCGGTTGTCACGGGGGCTACCAGCATTGGCGCAATTAAAAGCTGCACCAAAGCGGCGACGGGCTGCGGCGGCTGTAGCGCGCTGGTCAAACAGGTCATGGAATATCAGTTGGCGCAGCAGGGCGTGGAGGTCAAAAAAGATATCTGCGAACACTTCGCCTATTCGCGCCAAGAACTCTATCACCTGGTGAGGGTAAACCGTATTCACACCTTCGAACAGCTGATGAACCGTTATGGACAGGGCGACGGTTGCGAAATCTGCAAACCGCTAGTGGGCTCGATATTGGCATCATGCTGGAACGAGTACCTGCTAAAACCCGCGCACTTGCCGCTGCAAGACACCAACGATCGCTATTTTGCCAATATCCAGAAGGACGGTACTTATTCGATTGTCCCGCGCATGCCGGCAGGTGAAGTGACTCCGGATGGGCTTATCGCTATCGGGCATATCGCCAAACGCTACTCGCTGTACAGCAAAATTACCGGCGGTCAGCGCATCGATCTTTTTGGCGCACGGCTCGAACAGCTGCCGGAAATCTGGCGTGAGCTACTGGCGGCGGGTTTTGAAACCGGGCACGCCTACGGCAAATCGCTGCGGACGGTGAAATCCTGCGTCGGCTCCACCTGGTGTCGCTACGGCGTGCAAGATTCCACCAGGCTGGCTGTCACCCTCGAGCATCGTTACAAAGGGCTGCGCGCGCCGCATAAAATTAAAATGGCGGTCTCCGGCTGCACCCGCGAATGTGCCGAAGCGCAGAGCAAAGACGTGGGTGTGATTGCCACAGATAAGGGCTGGAACCTCTATCTGTGCGGCAACGGCGGGATGAAGCCGCGCCATGCCGATCTGTTTGCCAGCGATCTCGACGATGCCACCTTGCTGCGTACTGTCGATCGTTTCCTGATGTTTTACATTCGAACTGCCGATCGCCTGCAGCGCACCAGTACCTGGATGGACAATCTGCAAGGGGGAATTGAATACCTCAAAAGCGTGATCCTCGATGACTCGCTGGGCATCGGCGAAGAGTTGGAGCAGGAGATGGCGCGGGTTATCGACAGCTACCAGTGCGAATGGCAGACCACCTTAAACGATCCGCAGCGTCTGGCGCTGTTCCGCTCGTTCGTGAATAGCGATAGCCCGGATGAAGCCGTGGTTCGCCAGCCGGTACGCGGACAGCCGCAGCTGGCACCGGTAACAGCGCTCCCGGCCTTGGCTGGCAGCAAAAAACCGTGGCAGGCGGTCTGTTCCATTGACGCCATTCCTCCGCAGGCGGGGATCGGCGCGCGCCTTGGCGAGATGCAAATCGCGTTGTTCCGCTTAAATGACAAAGTGTATGCGCTGGATAATCAGGAGCCGGGCAGCCAGGCCAATGTGCTCTCACGTGGATTACTGGGCGATGCTGACGGCGAACCGATGGTTATCTCCCCGCTGTATAAACAGCGCATCCGCCTGCGTGACGGACGCTTGTGCGAGAGCGGCGAACAGGTCGTGCGAGCGTGGCCGGTGAAAATTGAAGACGGCAAAGTGTGGGTTGGCAACCAGGCGCTGGTGATGCGCGCGGAGGCATCATGAGCGAAACCCGAACGACCTGTCCTTATTGCGGCGTGGGCTGCGGGGTGTTAGCAAGCGTGAGTGACGGCGCGGTGAGCGTGCAGGGCGACGCCGCGCATCCGGCCAACTTTGGACGGTTGTGCGTGAAGGGCTCGTCGCTGGCAGAAACGACCGGACTCGCCGGACGGTTGCTGCACCCACGGCTTGACGGCGAGTTGGTCAGTTGGTCGCAGGCGCTGACAGCAGCAGGTACGCGCCTGCAGGCCATCATTGCCGAACATGGTCCGCAGGCGGTGGCATTTTATGCCTCCGGCCAACTGCTGACCGAAGACTACTACGCTGCCAACAAGCTGATGAAGGGGTTTATCGGGGCGGGGAATATCGATACCAACTCGCGGCTGTGCATGTCTTCCGCCGTGACCGGCTATAAGCGGGCGTTCGGCGCGGACGTGGTGCCGTGCAGCTATCAAGACGTTGAGTGCAGCGATCTGGTGGTGCTGGTAGGCTCCAATGCCGCCTGGGCGCATCCGGTACTGTATCAGCGGTTGGTACAGGCCAAACTGCAAAACCCACAGATGAAGGTGGTGGTGATTGACCCACGGCGTACCGCCACCTGCGATATTGCTGACCAGCATCTGGCGATTGCGCCGGGCACCGATGCCGGGTTATTCGTTGGATTGCTGCGAGCGATCGCGCAAACCGGCGTGGCCGAGACGGACTTTACTGATGCTGACGACGCGTTGGCGCAGGCAAAACGCTGGACGGTGGCGAAGGTGGCGGATTTTTGTGGCCTTCCGGCGGCGCAGGTACAGGCTTTTTATCAGGATTTTATCGCCGCACCGCGGGCCGTTACGCTCTACACGATGGGGATTAACCAATCTTCCAGCGGCAGCGACAAATGTAATGCGATTATTAACGTCCATCTGGCGTGTGGGAAATATGGCCGTGCGGGCTGTGGGCCATTTTCGCTGACCGGGCAGCCAAATGCGATGGGCGGTCGGGAGGTTGGCGGGCTGGCAACGATGCTGGCGGCGCATATGAACTTTGAACCTGACGATCTGGCTCGGGTGGCGCGCTTTTGGGGAACCGAACGGCTGGCGCAGACACCGGGGTTAATGGCCGTGGAACTGTTTGCCGCCATTGGGCGCGGCGAGGTCAAGGCCGTGTGGATTATGGGCACCAACCCGGCGGTTTCGCTACCGGATAGCCACGCGGTGAGTCGGGCGCTGGCGGCTTGTCCGTTGGTTATCGTCTCTGAGGTCACGGCGGATACTGAAACTTCACGCTATGCCCATATTCGTTTTCCGGCGCTGAGCTGGGGCGAGAAAAACGGCACGGTGACCAACTCTGAGCGGCGGATCTCCCGTCAGCGGGCCTTTTTACCCGCACCCGGCGAGGCGCGAGCCGATTGGTGGATTATCGCGCAGGTGGCGAAAAAACTCGGTTTTGCTGCGGCGTTTGGCTGGCAGCACCCGCACGAGGTTTTTAGTGAGCATGCGGCGCTGTCGGGCTTTGAGAACGCAGGGCAACGGGCGTTTGATATCAGCGGCCTATCAGCGCTGAGCCGTGAGCAGTGGGATGCGCTAGAGCCGATTTGCTGGCCGGTGACAAACGGCGCAAAACCGCTTGATCTGCGCCGTGGCTGGCATGCGGATGGGCGTTTGCGCATGGTCCCGGTCACACCGCAGAACATGCAGGCGCGTCCCGACCCGCTTTATCCTCTGATTTTGAACAGCGGACGTATCCGCGACCAGTGGCATACCATGACCCGCACCGGTGACGTCCCACGCTTGATGCAACATATTGCTCAGCCGATAGTCGAGGTGGCGCCGCAGGATGCGACCCGGTTTAGCTTACACCATGGCGCATTGGCGCGGGTCGGCTCGCCCCGAGGGGTGATGGTCGCACGGGTTGTAGTGACCGATAGCCAGCGTCCCGGATCGCTGTTTGCTCCGATGCACTGGAATGACTGCTTTGCGCGGCAGGGGAAAATCAATAGCCTCGTTGAGTCGGTGGTCGATCCGTATTCCGGTCAGCCCGAGAGTAAGCAGACGGCGGTGCGCATTGCGCCGTGGCAGCCACGTTTTCAGGGCGAGCTGTATTCCCGTTCGCCGGTCAGATTACCGGCGCATGTGCATTGGTGGCGTAAAGCCACGTTGGGGCTTCATCATCTGACGCTTGGCGGCGATCGTCCCATCGAGGCGGACCTGCTGGCTTGGTGTCATCAACATGGTTGGCAGATCCAGACCGCCAGCCTCGGGGAAACGTGGCATCTTCTGGCCTGGGAAGAAGAGCGTTTGATGCTGGGATTCTGGAGCAGTCGGGCGCTGCCGGAGATTGATGAGGCACTTATCCTTCGTGCGTTTAACGCTGCGCCACAAACGCTGATTGAACGGCACGGGCTATTGAGCGGTCGGGATCTGGCGCGACCATCGGTGGGCAAAATTGTGTGTAGCTGTTTCAGCGTGGGTGAAAAAACCATCGCTGACGCTATCGAAAAGCAGGGCTGTTTAACGACCGCAGCATTGGGACGCACGCTGAAATGCGGCACCAACTGCGGCTCGTGCATCCCGGAGCTGAAAGCGTTGCTGGCCTGTGCCGAGCGGAAGACGATGATTTCATGACCCTTCAGTCTATTCCTAGAATAGGGCGGTAGGGCTGAAGGAGCCGGCGAAAAAAGCTAAACTATGCAGGTTAGGGTTGGCGGATTGCCGCCCTCTTTTCGTTGGCTATGAGGTTTTTGGGTGCTTGCTTTACGTTTTTACTCGTCATGTTTGCTGTTGGTGATGCTGGTGAGCGGCGGCGCGCGTGCGCGACAGTCGTTTATCGATGAGGCGGAACATCCTTTCGATGATTTGCCGGATCTCAGCATCGCGCCGGAAAACCACGATACAGAAAAACATCTTGCTGAAATGGCGAAATCTTTCGGCGAAGCGAGCATGACAGATAATGGCCTTGATACCGGCGAGCAGGCGCGCCTGTTTGCGCTAACGCAGCTACAGGATCGCATCAACGGGCAGATGAACCAGCAGCTTGAAAGCTGGCTATCGCCGTGGGGCAATACCAATATTCAACTGCTGGTCAATGAACAGGGCGAGCTTACCGGAAGCCACGGTAGCTGGTTTATGCCTTTGCAGGATAATACGCGCTACCTCACTTGGAGCCAGTTGGGCGTGACCCAACAAGACGAGGGGCTAGTGGGCAATCTGGGTATCGGGCAACGCTGGGTGGCCGGGCACTGGCTATTAGGCTATAACACCTTCTACGACAGCCTGCTGGATGAGAATCTCAACCGTGGCGGCCTTGGCGCGGAAGCCTGGGGCGAGAATTTGCGTTTTTCTGCCAACTACTATCACCCGCTTCGCGATTGGCAAAATAGCGGCACCACGCTGCAACAGCGTATGGCGCGCGGCTATGATGTCACTGCGCAGGCATGGATCCCCGCTTATAACCACATCAACACCAGTCTTAGCCTTGAACAATATTTCGGCGAGCACGTGGATCTGTTCCGTACCGGCACCGGCTACCATAACCCGTTGGCGGTATCGTTGGGGCTTAATTATACGCCGGTTCCGCTGCTGACCTTTAGCGCTCAGCACAAGCAGGGGGAAAGCGGGGTGAACCAGAATAACCTTGGAATGAAGGTGAACTATCGTTTTGGTGTCCCGCTCAAGAAACAGCTCGCCGCCGATGAAGTTGCGCAAACTCGAACGCTGCGCGGTAGCCGTTATGATGCGCCGGAACGCAATAACCAGCCGGTGATTGAATCTCGCACCCGTAAGAATCTGACGGTCTACCTGGCGACGCCGCCGTGGGATTTGACCAGTTATGAAACGGTGCCGTTGAAGCTGCAAATTCGCAACAGCAATACGGTGAAGTCGCTAAGCTGGCAGGGCGATACCACCGCGCTAAGTCTGACGCCGCCTGCTGCGAATAACAGCAGCGATGGCTGGAGCATTATTATGCCAGCGTGGGATTATCGCGAGGGGGCCAGCAATACGTGGCATCTGTCGGTGGTGGTTGAAGATAATAAAGGACAGCGCGTCACCTCAAATGAGATAACGCTGGTGTTGACCGAACCGGTCGTCAGCTTTGTGCCGACGAACGACGGTTGGTCAGGTTTGACGCCTTAAGCACTATCAGAAAATACGATCCTGATGCACCCAAACGGCAGCTTCAACGCGGGATTTCAGCTTCATCTTTTTGAGCATATGTTTGACGTGAACCTTGACGGTGCTTTCGGTAATGTCGAGGCGACGGGCAATCATTTTGTTCGGCAGACCCTGGGCAATAAGCTTGAGAATATCGCGTTCGCGTGGGGTCAACTGGTTGATGTCACGATCCGAGGTTGCGCGGTTGGCACGCAGGCTGGCGGCCAGCACTGGGGTTAACGCTTCGCTAAGCACCATTTCACCTGCCGCCGCTTGTTGCAGGGCTTTCAGCAAATCTTCCGGTTCCATATCTTTAAGCAGATAGCCGTCAGCGCCGCGTTTTAAGGCGGTGACCACGTCTTCTTCGTGGTTGGAGACGCTAAACACGACAACGCGGCCGGAAAGCGACTTTTCACGCAGCCTGTCCAGCGTTTCCAGCCCATTCATGCCGGGCATGTTGAGGTCAAGCAGGATCAGGTCAGGATCGAGCGATTCTGCCAGCTCAATGCCTTGCTCACCGTTGCTGGCTTCGCCCACGACCTGAATATCCGATGCCATACTGACCAGCTGTTTTACGCCGGTGCGCAGCATGGGATGATCGTCAATTAGCAGGATTGTAGCCCGTTCCTGATTACTCATGGATTTCTCCTTGGGGAGTTGAAAGCGATTTTTCGGGGACAAACGTAACCACAACTTCGGTGCCGCCAACTTCGCGGCGTCGAACCTGGCAATCGCCACGCAGGCTCTGCGTGCGGTCACGCATAATAATAAGACCATAGTGGTTGCTGCGTTCAGCGTGCTGCGGCACGCCGCAGCCGTTATCAGCAACCACCATTTTCACCTGGTTACCGTGTTGGGTCACGCTGACCTTCACTTCCGTAGCCTGTGAATGTTTTAAGGCATTGCTCAGCGCCTCACGCGCAATTTGCAACACGTGAATCGCCTGATGCGACGGTACGTAGCGCGGTGGCAGCTGATAATCAAGCTGAACCGGGAAGCCAAAGTGGTTGCTGTATTCCTGACAGCTGGACTCCAGCGCTGGACGCAGACCGGACTCGGTCAGCTTCAGGCGGAAGGTGGTCAACAGCTCGCGCAGCTGCGCCCACGAGGTATTTAATTCATTACGCACCTGGCTCAGCAGTTCGCGGCTTTCTGGCGAAGAGTGTTCGTTTTGCATCATCTGCAAACAGCTAATCTGCATTTTCATACAAGAGAGCGACTGAGCGATGGAGTCATGCAGTTCCCGAGCGATGGTGGTGCGTTCTTCCATGACAATCAGCTGCTGTTGACGTTCTAACTGCTTGTCCAGCGCCAGCGTCGAGGTGAGCTGCTCCAGTAAGGTGTCGACTAACTGCTGCTGATCGTGGCTCAGTTCGCGGCCCTCTGGCAGCGTGGCAAGCAGAATACCGTACTGGTTACGCGGATCGGTCAGCCGCCATTTTAAGGTTGCGCCGACCGGGGAGGAGGTGTCGATGTCGCGCGGGCAGAGATAGCAGCCTTTATCATCGCACTCCCAGCCGGAATGACAGCTAAATTCCTGATGATTCTCTTCGTCCTCGGTATCGTAAACCCGGACTTCAATTTCCCGCAGCGGCGTCAGTTCCTGTAGCCCGTTCAGCACCGGTGAGATGCGTTCACACAGCGGCACGCTGGCGTGCAGGCGACGGTTGGCCTGCCACAGGAAGGAGAGGATGGCATTTTTTTGCTCAAGACCGGCGGTTTTTTCCTGCACGCGGCGCTCCAGCGACGCATAGCTTTCGGCAAGTTCGGCGGACATATTATTCAGCGCCATGCCCAGCGTCGCCATTTCATTGCGGCCGCTGATTTGCGCGCGGTAGGTAAAATCACGGTGACTGATGGCTTCAGCCATTCTCAGCAGCTGTCGCCACGGATGCAACAGACGGCTGCGTAGCCAGAACACGGTGAAAATAAACAGCAGCGCCATAAACAGCGCCATCAGCCGGTGCATCCATACCACGTGGGAAATGCGCTCCTCGGTGGTGTGATCGAAAACGGTCACCAGCTGATTGATACGGTTAACGAAGCCGGTGAGATCGTTGACCACCGCCGTCTGAGTTTGTGCGTTGTGGATGTCTGGCGCCAGATGTGTTAGCCAGTACTGCTGCAGAGAGGCCAATTGTTTAACCTGGCCATCGCGTTCGGCGGCGAGCTGCAGTTCTGGGCTGAACACGGTCTGCTGCATTTCATCAAATAGGACTTGGTCGCTCTCTTTCACCGGAATCGCGGCCAGCAGGCGATAGCTTTGCATACGCAGAGAGCCGGCCTGGTTGATGGCATGAGCGCTACCCTGGACGCCGTTTATCAGGCGTGCGGATATCATCATACTCGCCACCCCAATCAGGGTAGACAGCAGTACGATCAGCGCCAGTTGATTCACTAGCGTCAGTGGTGTAAATAAACGTCTAAACATGGTGCGACATGGCTCCTAGCGGAAGACTCTCCGGCGAGTGGCGTTATTTTCGGCTATCGCCTGGAGTATACCCATACCCAATTAGAGGTACTCCTTTATTTCCATAATAGCCAAGATGCCGGGGGTAAAGGAGTAACGGAGTAACAGCCACGTGATAAAGCAGGTTTTTTTATCAATAAAAGCCTACCCATAAAGGGTGATGATGTTTTTTTGACCGTAACATGGACGACTTTTCCTTTGATTTATATCAACTTACCGCGCGGTGTAAACCCTACTGTGCAAGGGTTAATATTAATAATCAGAGGTGTCTATGAGTCACTCCACTGCCCCCGAAAGGGCTACCGGCGCTGTCATTACCGACTGGCGTCCGGAAGATCCGGCGTTCTGGCAAGAACGCGGCCACCGCGTCGCAAGCCGGAACCTGTGGATTTCAGTACCGTGTTTGCTGCTGGCGTTCTGCGTATGGATGCTGTTTAGCGCCGTGGCGGTTAATTTACCTAAAGTGGGCTTCCAGTTTACAACCGATCAGCTCTTCATGCTGACGGCGCTGCCGTCGGTCTCCGGGGCGCTGCTGCGTGTACCGTATTCCTTTATGGTACCAATCTTCGGCGGCCGTCGCTGGACGGCGTTTAGTACCGGGATCCTTATCATTCCCTGCGTTTGGTTAGGGTTTGCGGTTCAGGATACCACGACGCCGTTTAGCACCTTCATCATCATTTCTCTGCTGTGCGGTTTTGCCGGCGCCAACTTCGCTTCCAGTATGGCAAACATCAGCTTCTTCTTCCCGAAACAGAAGCAGGGTGGTGCGCTGGGTTTAAACGGCGGTCTGGGTAATATGGGCGTGAGCGTGATGCAGCTGGTGGCTCCACTGGCGATTTCGCTGTCTATCTTCGCCGTTTTTGGCAGCCAGGGCGTGGCTCAGCCTGACGGCTCTGAGTTGTTCTTGGCGAACGCCGCGTGGATTTGGGTGCCGTTCTTGGCCATCTTCACCGTGGCGGCTTGGTTTGGTATGAACGAACTGGCAACCTCTAAAGCTTCTCTGAAAGAACAGCTGCCGGTGCTTAAGCGCGGTCACCTGTGGATCATGAGCCTGCTTTATCTGGCGACCTTCGGCTCGTTCATCGGCTTCTCGGCCGGTTTTGCGATGCTGTCGAAAACCCAGTTCCCTGAAATTCAGATCCTGCATTACGCCTTCTTTGGTCCGTTTATCGGTGCGCTGGCACGTTCTGCGGGCGGGGCGATTTCTGACCGTCTGGGCGGCACTCGCGTTACGCTGGTTAACTTCATTCTGATGGCATTGTTCAGTGCGTTGCTGTTCCTGACCCTGCCGGCTAACGGCGAAGGCGGCAGCTTTATTGCTTTCTACGTGGTCTTCCTGGGGCTGTTCATGACGGCAGGTCTGGGTAGCGGTTCTACCTTCCAGATGATTTCGGTGATCTTCCGTAAGTTGACGATGGATCGCGTGAAGGCGGAAGGCGGCACAGAAGAAAAAGCAATGCGTGAAGCGGCCACTGACACCGCGGCGGCGCTGGGCTTTATTTCGGCTATCGGCGCGATTGGCGGCTTCTTTATTCCGAAAGCGTTCGGCACTTCGCTGGAATTAACCGGCTCGCCAGCCGGCGCGATGAAAGTCTTCCTCGTGTTCTATATTGTCTGCGTAGTGGTGACGTGGGTAGTGTATGGGCGTAAAGCGAAAAAATAACGCAAGTCGTTATTAATGAATAAAGGCGCGGAGATCTGCGCCTTTATTTTTATGTTCGCTTAGTTACAACATACTGTTGGTGTGAATAAACCGGTTAGCCCGGCGCTCGTTATCGCTTTGCAGGGTCGATAAAGCGTCTACCCCTTAATACCGACGGCGGTGATTTTTACACTTTGCAATAATGCTATTTGCTGAAAAATCCTTATTTTACAGGCAATTGAAAAATAAGTTTGAATACCACCTTGGTGGTATGAGCCTTTTTTGTGGCGTTTGTTAAGAAAGGCCATCTTGATCGTTATCAATTCCCCCCATCTTTCAGCGCGTTACCTTCGCTGCAAATTGAGCAATGTCGACTTATCAGAGAGCCGTGAGGCTCCAAACAGGAGAGACCCGATGAGTAAATTCCTGGACCGGTTTCGCTACTTTAAACAAAAGGGCGAAACTTTTGCCGATGGGCACGGACAGATTCTAGATACCAACCGGGATTGGGAAGATGGATACCGTCAGCGTTGGCAGCATGACAAGGTTGTTCGTTCAACGCACGGCGTGAACTGCACCGGTTCTTGCAGCTGGAAAATCTACGTTAAAAATGGCCTCGTCACCTGGGAAACCCAGCAGACCGACTATCCACGCACCCGACCTGACCTACCAAATCACGAGCCACGCGGCTGTCCGCGCGGGGCGAGCTATTCTTGGTATCTCTATAGTGCCAACCGTCTGAAATATCCGCTGATGCGCAAACGCCTGATGAAAATGTGGCGTGAAGCGAAAAAACTGCACAGCGATCCGGTTGATGCATGGGCATCCATTATTGAAGACGCCGATAAAGCCAAAAGCTTCAAACAGGCCCGTGGACGCGGTGGTTTCGTGCGTTCATCCTGGCAGGAAGTGAATGAGCTGATTGCGGCCTCGAACGTTTACACCGTCAAAACCTACGGCCCGGACCGCGTGGCTGGCTTCTCGCCGATCCCGGCGATGTCCATGGTTTCCTACGCTTCCGGCGCCCGTTACCTGTCACTGATTGGCGGCACCTGCCTAAGCTTCTACGACTGGTATTGCGACCTGCCACCTGCGTCACCGCAGACTTGGGGCGAGCAAACCGACGTGCCGGAATCCGCCGACTGGTACAACTCCAGCTATATCATCGCTTGGGGCTCTAACGTTCCGCAGACCCGTACCCCGGATGCGCACTTCTTCACTGAAGTTCGCTATAAAGGCACCAAAACTGTCGCCATCACGCCGGACTATGCCGAAATCGCTAAACTTTGCGATCTGTGGTTAGCACCAAAACAGGGTACCGATGCGGCAATGGCGCTGGCGATGGGCCACGTGATGCTGCGAGAATTCCACCTCGATAAACCGAGCCAGTACTTCACCGACTATGTGCGTCGTTATACCGATATGCCGATGCTGGTGATGCTCGAAGAGCGTGAAGGCTACTACGCCGCAGGCCGTATGCTGCGCGCTTCCGATCTGGTGGATTCTCTGGGTCAGGAAAACAACCCTGAATGGAAAACCGTCGCGGTCAATGCCGACGGCGACATGGTGGCACCAAACGGTTCCATCGGTTTCCGCTGGGGCGAAAAAGGCAAGTGGAACCTTGAACAGCGCGACGGCAAATCCGGTGACGAAACGGAACTGCAGCTGAGCCTGCTGGGTAGCCAGGATGATATCGCGCAGGTTGGTTTCCCGTACTTTGGCGGCGAAGGCACCGAACATTTCACCAGCGTGGAACTGGAAAACATTCTGCTGCACAAACTGCCGGTTAAGCGCCTGCAGTTGGCGGATGGCACGACGGCACTGGTGACCACCGTTTACGACTTAACCATGGCCAACTATGGTCTGGAACGCGGTCTGAACGACGAAAACTGCGCTTCCAGCTACGATGACATGAAGGCGTATACCCCGGCGTGGGCAGAAAAAATCACCGGCGTACCGCGTGCGCATATCATTCGTACCGCGCGTGAATTCGCTGATAACGCTGATAAGACGCACGGTCGTTCGATGATTATCGTCGGCGCGGGTCTGAACCACTGGTATCACCTCGATATGAACTATCGCGGTCTTATCAACATGCTGGTGTTCTGCGGCTGCGTCGGTCAAAGCGGCGGCGGCTGGGCACACTATGTCGGCCAGGAAAAACTGCGTCCACAGACCGGTTGGCAGCCACTGGCGTTTGCCCTTGACTGGCAGCGTCCGGCACGTCACATGAACAGCACTTCTTACTTCTATAACCACTCCAGCCAATGGCGCTACGAGTCGGTTACCGCGCAAGAGTTGCTGTCACCGCTGGCGGATAAATCTCGCTATACCGGCCACCTGCTGGACTTCAACGTCCGTGCTGAACGTATGGGCTGGCTGCCATCTGCACCACAGCTTGGCACTAACCCGCTGCGTATCGCCGATGAAGCGAAGAAAGCCGGTATGACCCCGGTTGACTACACCGTGAAAGCGCTGAAAGAAGGCACGATTCGCTTTGCGGCTGAACAGCCGGAAAACGGTAAAAACCACCCGCGCAACCTGTTCATCTGGCGTTCTAACCTGCTGGGTTCTTCCGGTAAAGGTCATGAGTACATGCTGAAGTACCTGCTGGGTACTGAGCACGGTATTCAGGGGCTGGATCTGGGCAAGCAGGGCGGCATGAAGCCGGAAGAAGTGGAGTGGCAGGATAACGGCCTTGACGGCAAATTGGATCTGGTGGTGACGCTGGACTTCCGTCTGTCGAGCACCTGTCTGTATTCCGATATCGTCCTGCCAACCGCGACCTGGTACGAAAAAGACGACATGAATACCTCGGATATGCATCCGTTTATTCATCCGCTGTCTGCCGCCGTTGACCCGGCCTGGGAGTCGAAAAGCGACTGGGATATCTATAAAGGCATCGCGAAGAAATTCTCTGAAGTCTGCGTGGGGCACCTCGGCAAAGAAACCGACGTGGTAACGCTGCCAATCCAGCACGACTCCGCCGCTGAACTGGCGCAGCCGCTAGATGTTAAAGACTGGAAAAAAGGCGAATGCGACCTGATCCCGGGCAAAACCGCACCGCACATTATTCCGGTTGAACGCGACTATCCGGCAACCTACGAACGCTTTACCTCCATCGGTCCATTGATGGAAAAAATCGGTAACGGCGGTAAAGGTATTGCTTGGAATACCCAGAGCGAAATGGATCTGCTGCGTAAGCTCAACTACACCAAAGCGGAAGGCCCAGCCAAAGGCCAGCCGATGCTGGATACGGCGATTGACGCGGCGGAAATGATCCTCACGCTTGCACCGGAAACTAACGGTCAGGTGGCGGTGAAAGCTTGGGCGGCGTTGAGTGAGTTTACCGGTCGCGACCATACGCACCTGGCGCTCAATAAAGAAGACGAGAAAATTCGCTTCCGTGATATTCAGGCGCAACCGCGCAAGATTATCTCCAGCCCAACGTGGTCTGGCCTTGAAGATGAGCATGTCTCCTATAACGCCGGTTACACCAACGTTCACGAGCTGATCCCATGGCGTACGCTGACCGGCCGTCAGTCGCTGTATCAGGATCACCAGTGGATGCGTGACTTCGGTGAAAGCCTACTGGTTTACCGTCCGCCGATTGATACCCGTTCGGTGAAAGAGGTGATGGGCAAGAAATCGAATGGCAACCCAGAGAAGGCGCTGAACTTCCTGACGCCGCACCAGAAATGGGGCATTCACTCAACCTACAGCGACAACTTGCTGATGCTGACCTTAGGTCGTGGCGGTCCGGTGGTGTGGATGAGCGAAGAAGACGCCAAAGAGATCGGCATTGAAGATAACGACTGGATCGAAGTCTTCAACAACAACGGTGCACTGACCGCGCGTGCGGTGGTGAGCCAACGTGTGCCGGCTGGGATGACCATGATGTACCACGCGCAGGAACGTATCGTGAACCTGCCGGGTTCTGAAATTACCGGCCAACGTGGCGGTATTCACAACTCCGTCACCCGCATTACCCCGAAACCAACCCACATGATTGGTGGTTATGGGCACCTGGCCTACGGCTTTAACTACTACGGCACCGTAGGGTCAAACCGTGATGAGTTTGTTGTGGTACGTAAGATGAAGAACATTAACTGGCTGGATGGCGAAGGCAATGACCAGGTACAGGAGAGCGTAAAATGAAAATTCGTTCACAAGTCGGCATGGTGCTGAATCTCGATAAATGCATCGGCTGTCATACCTGCTCAGTCACCTGTAAAAACGTCTGGACCAGCCGTGAAGGGACCGAGTACGCGTGGTTCAATAACGTCGAAACCAAGCCGGGCACCGGTTTCCCTACCGACTGGGAAAACCAGGAAAAATGGAAGGGCGGTTGGATCCGTAAGATCAACGGCAAACTGGTGCCGCGCATGGGTAACAAAGCGCTGCTGCTGGGTAAAATCTTCGCTAACCCACATTTGCCGGGCCTGGATGATTACTACGAACCGTTTGATTTCGACTACCAGACGCTGCATAACGCCCCGGCTGACAGTAAAGCCCAGCCGATTGCCCGTCCTCGCTCGCTGATTACCGGCAAGCGTATGGACAAGATCACCAAAGGCCCGAACTGGGAAGACGATCTGGGCGGCGAGTTCGAGAAGCTGTCGAAAGACAAAAACTTCGAGAACATGCAGAAGGCGATGTACGGCCAGTTTGAAAACACCTTCATGATGTACCTGCCGCGCCTATGCGAGCACTGCCTGAATCCGGCGTGTGTAGCAACCTGCCCGAGCGGTGCTATCTACAAGCGTGAAGAAGACGGCATTGTGCTGATCGATCAGGACAAATGCCGCGGCTGGCGTATGTGTATTACCGGTTGCCCGTACAAAAAAATCTACTTCAACTGGAAGAGCGGCAAGTCTGAAAAATGCATCTTCTGCTACCCGCGCATCGAAGCGGGTCAGCCGACCGTGTGTTCCGAGACCTGCGTGGGTCGTATCCGCTACCTCGGCGTGCTGCTTTATGACGCGGATGCGATTGAAAATGCGGCCAGCACTGAAAACGAGAAAGACCTGTATCAGCGCCAGTTGGATGTGTTCCTCGATCCAAACGATCCGAAAGTGATTGAACAGGCGCAGAAAGACGGTATTCCGCTGAGCGTGATTGACGCGGCGCAGAAATCACCGGTTTACAAAATGGCGATGGACTGGAAGCTGGCGCTGCCGCTGCACCCGGAATATCGCACGCTACCAATGGTTTGGTACGTGCCACCGCTGTCACCAATTCAGTCCGCCGCTGACGCGGGCGAACTGGGTAGCAACGGTATTCTGCCGGACGTAGAAAGCCTGCGTATCCCGGTCCAGTATCTGGCCAACCTGCTGACCGCTGGTGACACCCAGCCGGTACTGCTGGCGCTGAAACGTATGCTGGCGATGCGTCACTTCAAACGTACCGAAACCGTCGATGGCGTTATCGATACTCGTGCGCTGGAAGAGGTGGGTCTGACCGAAGCACAGGCGCAGGAAATGTATCGTTACCTGGCTATCGCTAACTACGAAGATCGTTTCGTGGTGCCGAGTAGCCACCGCGAACAGGCGCGTGACGCCTTCCCAGAGAAAAACGGCTGCGGCTTTAGCTTCGGTGACGGCTGCCACGGTTCTGATACTAAGTTCAACCTGTTCAACAGCCGCCGTATTGATTCGGTGGATGTGAGCAGCAAAACGGAGCCACACGCATGATTGAACTGGTGGTTGTCTCTCGTTTGCTGGAGTACCCGGATGCTGCCTTATGGCAGCACCAAGGCGAACTCTTTGAGGTTCTGGCGTCGTCAGAAAAACTAGATAAAGCGGATGCCCAGGCTTTGGGCATCTTCCTGCGCGATTTAACCGCGCAGGATCCGCTGGATGCGCAGGCAGCCTATAGTGAACTGTTTGACCGTGGCCGCGCGACGTCGCTGCTGCTGTTCGAACACGTTCATGGCGAGTCTCGCGATCGCGGTCAGGCAATGGTTGATCTGCTGAATCAATACGAGCAGCACGGCCTGGTGCTCGACAGCCGCGAACTGCCGGATCACCTGCCGCTGTATCTTGAATATCTGGCGCAGCTGCCGGAAAGCGAAGCCATTGGCGGTCTTGCCGATATCGCGCCGATTCTGGCGCTGCTTTGTGCTCGTCTGCAACAGCGTGAAAGCCGCTATGCGGTGCTGTTTGAACAGCTGCTGAAGCTGGCAAATAGTGCGGTAGACGAGGCCAAAGTGGCGGAGAAAATCGCTGACGAAGCTCGCGATGATACGCCGCAGGCGCTGGATGCCGTATGGGAAGAAGAGCAGGTGAAATTCTTTGCCGACCAGGGTTGCGGTGAGTCGGAAATCTCCAATCACCAGCGTCGTTTTGCCGGAGCCGTGGCCCCGCAATATCTGAATATCTCTAACGGAGGACAGCAATAATGCACTTCCTAAATATGTTCTTCTTCGACATCTATCCGTACATTGCGGGTTCGGTGTTTTTGATTGGTAGCTGGCTGCGCTACGACTATGGCCAGTACACCTGGCGTGCAGCGTCCAGCCAGATGCTGGACCGCAAGGGGATGAACCTAGCGTCGAACCTGTTCCATATCGGGATCCTTGGGGTATTCGCCGGTCACTTCCTTGGGATGCTGACTCCGCATTGGATGTACGAAGCCTGGTTACCACTGGAAGTGAAACAGAAGATGGCGATGTTTGGCGGTGGTGCGGCTGGCCTGATGTGCTTGGTCGGCGGCATTTTGCTGTTGAAACGTCGTCTTTTCAGCCCACGCGTGCGTGCGACCACCACCGGTGCCGATATTCTGGTGCTTTCCGTGTTGGTTATCCAGTGCGCCCTAGGCCTGCTGACCATTCCGTTCTCTGCTCAGCACATGGACGGTAGCGAAATGATGAAACTGGTTGGCTGGGCACAGTCGGTCGTCACCTTCCACGGCGGTGCATCGGCGCATCTTGATGGCGTGGCGTTTATCTACCGTATGCACTTGGTACTGGGTATGACGCTGTTCCTGCTGTTCCCATTCTCACGTCTGGTGCACATCTGGAGCGTGCCGGTGGAGTATCTGACGCGTAAATATCAGATAGTTCGCGCGCGTCACTAATCTTCGTTTCACCGCAGTACAAAAAGCCGGAAGAGAGCAATCTCTTCCGGCTTTTTTGTTTATCAAATGAGTGAAGTATTACAGGTAATCGTTTGTTAATTAATTGTTATTAAGTGATTGTTTTTATGGCGATTTAACAAACAAGATCTGCGTCCCAACGTATTCCCTTACATTCTGTAATGATTTTCGCAATTACTCACGTTAAGGGACTTTCATGATTACTATCGAGTTTGTTGTCATCATTTTGTGCCTGCTGGTTGGCACACGCTTTGGTGGGATGGGGCTGGGGCTAATCAGCGGTATCGGCTTGTTTATTCTGACCTTTATTTTTGGGCTGGAGCCGGGCAAGCCGCCGGTGGATGTGATGCTCACGATTCTCGCCGTCATCGGTTGCGCGGCGACGCTACAAACGGCAGGCGGTCTGAATGTGATGATGCAGTTTGCCGAACGTCTGTTGCGTAAGCATCCACAGCACATCACGCTGCTGGCACCGTTTACCACGTGGACGCTGACCTTTCTGTGCGGGACCGGACATGTGGTGTACACCATGTTCCCAATTATTGGCGATATTGCGCTGAAGAAGGGCATTCGTCCTGAGCGCCCGATGGCGGTGGCCTCTATCGCTTCGCAAATGGCGATTACCGCGTCCCCTGTGTCTGTAGCCGTGGTATCGCTGGTGTCTATTTTGGCGGCTGGGCACGGAATAGGGCGCGCTTGGGGGATTTTGGAGATCTTGTCTGTCTCGGTGCCCGCTTCGCTGTTTGGCGTACTAATCGCCGCACTTTGGAGTCTGAAGCGCGGTAAGGATCTGGCGGACGATCCGGAATTTCAGGCTAAAATTGCCGATCCGAAACAGCGGGAATATATCTACGGTGGTAGCGAAACGCTGATGAACCAGACCTTCCCCAAGCAGGCGTATTGGGCAACGTGGATCTTCTTTGCCGGGATTTTAGTGGTTGTCCTGCTGGGCGCGCTTCCGGAGTTACGTCCGGCGTTTGAAGTCAAAGGGGCAATGAAAGCGCTGTCGATGAACCTGGTCATTCAGATGATGATGCTGATTGCTGGGGCGGTGATGCTGCTGGTCTGTAAAGTGAACGCTACCGCGATTTCTAACGGTGCGGTGTTTAAAGCGGGTATGGTGGCGATTTTCTCCGTTTTCGGCGTGGCGTGGATGAGTGATACCTTTTTCCAGGCGCACCTTGATGAGTTGAAAATGGCCCTAGAAGGCGTGGTAAAAAGCCATCCGTGGACCTACGCCATCGTACTGTTTCTGGTTTCAAAACTGGTGAACAGTCAGGCGGCAGCGTTGACAGCGGTTGCCCCAATGGGCTTGATGCTGGGCGTTGAGCCAAAAATGCTGATTGCTTTCTTCCCGGCGTCTTACGGCTATTTCGTCCTGCCAACCTATCCCAGCGATTTAGCCTGTATTGGCTTCGACCGGTCTGGCACCACCCGCATAGGGAAATTTATTATTAACCACAGCTTCATCCTGCCGGGACTGATTGGCGTGAGCTGCGCATGCGTGGCGAGTTATCTGTTGGTGACAGTGCTGTTTTAACCGTGGAATTAAACCGTTATAGCCCGGCCGAGCGAAGCGACGCCGGGGAATGCTTTCCTGCACGAGCAGAACATGAAATAAAGTGCGTTTATAAGAATGAGTACTTTTAGAAGTGATGGTGGTGGGGGAAGGATTCGAACCTTCGAAGTCGATGACGGCAGATTTACAGTCTGCTCCCTTTGGCCGCTCGGGAACCCCACCACGGGGTAATGCTAGATTTTACTGGCCTGCTCCCTTACTCGGGAAGCGGGGCGCATCATATCAAATGACGCGCCGCTGTAAAGTATTCCTTTATCGAAAATGAACTGTTTGCGTACTTTTCATCCGTAACGGATTAAAGCTAATCAATTCATTTCGTTCGCGATTAAAGAATGATCGTCCGGTTACCGTATACAAACACACGCTGGGCTAGCACTTGGTAAAGCGCGCGGCTCAGGACATTTTTTTCGACGTCGCGACCGGCACGCATCATATCTTCTGCCGTGTAGGTGTGATCGACGTGAATAACATCCTGCATGATGATTGGACCCTCATCCAGATTGTCGTTTACGTAGTGCGCGGTGGCGCCCACGATCTTCACGCCGCGCTCATAGGCCTGATGATACGGACGTGCACCGATAAATGCCGGCAGGAATGAATGGTGAATATTGATAATCTTATTCGGGAAGCGGCCGACAAACTCCGGCGTCAGCACACGCATGTATTTGGCCAGCACGACATAATCCGGCTGATGTGCGTCGATAGCATCGGCCATCAGCTTATCGTGCTCCTCACGGGCAAGACCTTCATGGCTAACCAACTGGAAAGGAATATCAAAGCGTTCAACCAGCGAACGCAGCGTTTCATGGTTGCCGATAACCGCGGCAATCTCAACGTCGAGGCCGCCATAGTTGGCCTTCATCAGCAGGTCGCCCAAGCAGTGGGCTTCTTTGGTGACCAAAATGACGATGCGACGGCGTCCGGCTGGGGTGAGTTCACGAACAGAACCTTCCGGGAGCGCGCTGTCTAAATCGGCGAGCAGGGTGGTGTCATTGAAGATCCCTTCCAGCTCGGTACGCATAAAGAAGCGTCCGGTACGGTGATCAACAAATTCATTGTTCTGTACGATGTTAAGTTCATGCTTGTAGCAAATGTTAGTGATGCGCGCGATCAGGCCTTTCTGGTCAGGGCAGATGGTGCGCAGAATTTTACGTTGAGTGGAGTGCATTGCCGGGTAAATCCTGTTGATGATGTTTGCGAAGCTGTATCGGGTCTAAACTCGTCGTCTTTCAGGTTGCTGGTGCGTTGGCTGCGTTCGTTCACCCGAATCACTTACTCAAGTAAGCTCATTGGGATTCACTCTCTTGCCGCCTTCCTACAACCCAAAATCCACAGAGTTTAATCCCCGCAGCATTTTTTAAATTTCTTCCCCGAACCGCACGGGCAGGGATCGTTTCTGCCAAATACGGGCCGGGTGCCGTCGATATAATACCACTGCCCGTTTTCTTTTAAGAAACGTGAACGCTCAATGATAGCGCCGTTCTTGTTATTCTCGGTAAAACGGGCGACAAAGCTCACGAAGCCTTCATCGGGACACGAGCTCTCTTGGGTGGCAAAAACGGTCAATCCTCGCCACTGGGTATGAGCAAAGCCCTGTTCGATATCGTGACGAAATGCGCCTGCTTGGCAGCTCGGGTGCCAAGTTTTTACCAGATAATCTGCATCCTTACGCACGAAGGCGCAATAGCGGGAACGCATAAGGTGTGACGGGTCTGGAGCGTATTCGTTGCCGGACAGATAACGCTGGCAACATAAGCTATACTCGAGAGCGCTGCCACAAGGGCAAAGTTCAGACAAAGATGTCTCCCTGAATTGACAGAGTAATGGCGATGTGACGCCTGATATCACTATGGTAACCGAGCGCTGGCAATGATGCCACGCTGGAAGCAAGAGGAAATTCATCAGCAACAATGAGAAAAATCAAAATTGGCCTGGCGTTAGGTTCAGGGGCAGCGCGGGGCTGGTCGCATATTGGCGTCATTAAAGCGCTACAAAAGATGGGCATTGAGATTGATATTGTTGCCGGATGCTCAATCGGTTCACTAGTCGGTGCTGCCTACGCCAGCAACCGCCTGCCTGCATTAGAGCAGTGGGTCTGCTCATTCAGCTATTGGGATGTATTGCGATTGATGGATCTTTCCTGGCGACGGGGAGGATTGCTACGCGGTGAGCGGGTGTTTAATCAATACCGGCAAATTATGCCCAATGAGACGATAGAACATTGCGAGAAGCGCTTTGCGGCGGTCGCCACCAATCTGAGTACCGGGCGAGAACTGTGGTTTACTGAAGGCGATCTGCATATGGCGGTAAGGGCGTCGTGCAGTATTCCTGGGCTGATGGCGCCGGTTCAGCATAACGGTTATTGGTTGGTGGATGGCGCAGTCGTCAACCCGGTACCGGTCTCGTTAACACGCGCGCTGGGTGCGGACATTGTGATTGCTGTCGATTTGCAACATGACGCACATCTTATGCAGCAGGATCTCCTGTCCGTCAATATTCAACCGGATGGCGAGATGAATGAATCGGCGGATGAGCTATCATGGCGTGAACGCCTGCGTTCTCGTCTTGGCCGCGTCGCGGCTCGTCGCTCGGTGTTGGCACCGACGGCGATGGAAATCATGACGACTTCAATACAGGTGTTGGAGAATCGGCTTAAGCGCAACCGTATGGCGGGCGATCCACCGGATATCCTTTTACAACCGTTTTGCCCTCAGATCTCGACCTTGGATTTTCATCGCGCTTCATCTGCAATAGCCGCGGGTCAACAAGCGGTTGAAAAAAAGACAGATGAACTTTTACCTTTAGTGCAAAGTTCCACTTAAGGTGCTTTTTTGACTACTTCAGCAAATTCTGAAAGGCGATTATCACAATAGCATGCCACTATTTACTTATCGTCGGGCAGGGGAGATATCATGACGCAGCCGTTGGCGGGAAAACAGATTTTGATTGTTGAAGACGAACCCGTTTTCCGCTCGCTTATGGATTCTTGGCTTTCGTCTCTCGGCGCGGACACGCTGTTGGCGCAGGACGGCTTGGATGCGCTAACGCAGATGGCCAGTCAGAAACCCGATTTAATGATTTGCGACCTTGCGATGCCGCGCATGAATGGGCTGCAGTTGGTCGAACATCTGCGCAATGCCGGCGATACATTGCCGATTCTTATCATCTCAGCAACCGAAAACATGGCTGATATTGCCAAAGCGCTGCGCCTTGGCGTTCAGGACGTATTATTAAAGCCGGTTAAGGATCTGAATCGCCTACGGGAAACCGTGCTCGCCTGCCTTTATCCCAATATGTTTAATTCCCGGGTGGAAGAAGAAGAGCGGTTATTTGAAGATTGGGATGCACTGGTTAACAATCCAGCCGCGGCGGCTAAATTGTTACAAGAATTACAGCCGCCGGTGCAGCAGGAAATATCTCACTGCCGCGTAAATTATCGCCAGCTTATGGCCGTTGATGCTCCGGGGTTGGTGTTGGATATTGCGCCTTTATCAGAGCACGATTTAGCATTTTATTGTCTCGATGTGACGCGAGCGGGTGATAATGGGGTATTAGCCGCATTATTACTGCGTGTTTTGTTTAATGGCCTGCTGCAAGAACAACTGTCCCATCAAGGGCAGCGGCTACCAGAATTAGGGAGTCTGCTTAAGCGAGTTAATCAACTGCTGCGTCAGGCTAACCTCCCTGGTCAGTTTCCGTTGCTGGTCGGTTATTATCACAGTGGCTTGAAAAACCTCATTCTGGTCTCCGCTGGGTTAAATGGCACATTAAATACCGGTGACCACCAAATTCAAATAAGCAACGGCGTACCGCTCGGCACGTTAGGAAATGCTTATCTCAACCAAATTAGCCAGCGTTGTACTTCATGGCAATGCCAAGTGTGGGGAAACGGTGGCCGTTTACGCTTAATGTTGTCTGCGGAATGAGCAACCGAATTTTTTTATACTGATAGCTTTAACGGCTTATCCGCCGTGGTGATACTATCCGCACATTGATGTGGATATACTCGTCCTGCATTAAGCGTGCTGGTGCGTTAGCCAGTCCGGTTCTCATCGTTGATATGTTTCACGAGGTAACTGGAACAATGGGAAACGCCCCTCCTACAGCTCAACGTCTTCGGGTATAAATCTTAATTCGAGGTCAACGTGTCCTTTCAGAGCAGCCTCATGAGGTTGTAATGATATACTCGATGCGTATTTAATTAACGAGCAAGTTCAAAGTTTGAACAGTTCAGGAGATTTTAATGGCTGCCCTAAATTCGAAAGTAACAAAGGCTGTAATCCCGGTTGCGGGATTAGGAACAAGGATGTTACCGGCAACGAAAGCAATTCCTAAGGAAATGCTGCCGCTGGTGGATAAGCCTTTAATTCAGTATGTCGTGAACGAGTGTATTGCAGCTGGTATCACTGAAATTGTACTGGTTACCCATTCTTCCAAGAATTCTATCGAGAACCATTTTGATACCAGCTTTGAGCTTGAAGCCATGCTGGAGAAGCGCGTTAAACGCCAGCTTCTGGAAGAAGTACAGTCTATTTGCCCGCCGCACGTGACCATTATGCAGGTTCGTCAGGGGCTGGCTAAAGGGCTTGGACACGCAGTGCTGTGCGCACATCCGGTGGTTGGCGATGAGCCGGTTGCGGTAATTTTGCCTGACGTTATCCTCGATGAATACGAGTCAGATCTGAGCCGTGATAACTTGGCCGATATGATTGCACGATTTGACGAAACGGGCGCTAGCCAGATTATGGTTGAGCCGGTTGCAGACGTGACGGCATATGGTGTTGTTGATTGCAAAGGGGCGGCCTTAAACCCAGGCGACAGCGTACCGATGGTTGGCGTGGTAGAGAAACCTAAGGCTGACGTAGCGCCATCGAATCTCGCCGTTGTAGGCCGTTATGTGCTGAGTGCGGAAATCTGGCCTCTGCTGGCGAAAACGCCTCCGGGAGCAGGTGACGAAATCCAGCTGACCGACGCTATCGATATGCTTATCGAAAAAGAGACCGTTGAAGCGTACCACATGAAAGGCAAAAGCCATGACTGTGGTAATAAACTGGGTTATATGCAGGCATTTGTCGAATACGGCATCCGCCACAATACGCTGGGTGAAGATTTCAAAGCCTGGCTGCAGGATACTCTGGATATCGCGAAGTAATTTAGCGATAACCGCTAAAACCGGGGAAACCCGGTTTTTTTATATCCGAATAAAAATTATGGATAAAAAATGAACGCTTTATTGTTGGCACGTTATGGCGTGGGGTTCGTTTTTCAGATATAAAAAATCCCGCCGTAGCGGGATTCTCGCGAAGCGTAAGGATTAATCCTTGATCAGGAAATCGTCCAGGGATTTACCCTGCTCGTCCATCGCTTTTTTGATTACTGCTGGAGTACGACCTTGGCCAGTCCAAGTTTTGGCTTCGCCGTTTTCGTCGATGTAGCTATATTTAGCCGGACGTGCAGCGCGTTTAGCTTTGGTGCCAGTTTTAGCAGCAGCCATGCTATTCAGCAGTTCGTTCGGATCAATACCGTCAGCAATCAGCATTTCACGATATTGTTGCAGTTTACGAGTGCGTTCTTCGATTTCTGCAGCTGCAGCGTTATCTTCTTCGCGACGTTCGTTAACAACAACTTCTAATTTTTCCAGCATTTCTTCAAGCGTTTCAAGGGTGCATTCTCTTGCCTGCGCACGAAGAGTACGGATGTTGTTCAAAATTTTAAGTGCTTCGCTCATTGTAGTAATCTCAAACTTATATTGTGGGGTGGTTTGTTGTTGTAATAATAGAGCGATAAAATCGGTTGTGCAATAGGGAAGAATGTAAGGAATTCAAAATAACGTGTTATTTGGTGCTGTTATTAATTTTTATAAGTTAAATTGTCAGGGGGGAACACATTCTGGTAGTACTTATTGTCGCGATGGGCCAAGGGATAACAGGCGGTATGCCGCTAGGCTTATGCGCATGAATATACCTAGCATGGATAAATATCAACCTTATGTATTAGCAAGCCGGTGTTCATTTTGTGCTTCATTTTATAGCTTTGGAATCGTTACGCACCTCAACTACGTTGCTGCCTGGCATGGGGCTGTATCATTTGTCTTAACCTCTTCTAATCTATTTACCTTCTTTCTAGTGCGGGTAAATTGTAGCAAGCTGATACTGTCCTCTGCTGCAATACACGGCGGCTAATGAAGAAGGGGAGGTTTAGGTAGCTCGTTATGACGATGTTATTTCAGACGGAAACAGTTTAATTTGCAGATAACAACGCCCAGCATATTGCTACGCGAATTGGTTTCGCTCACATCTTTTATGTCGGATTCATTAAATTTTTCAACTATTCATCATGTCAGCTATTTTATCGTAACGACGCTAAAAACCATGCGGTTTTGCCGAGTGGATATAGTAAATACTTCAGTCATATGATGAGGTTAACTGTATCTAGGCTCTAAATATACAGAGTGAAAAACGATGTAGCGTTTAATATCCGTACATTCCACGTGATTTTCCTATGATGCATGCGACAGCAGAGTGTGCGTTCATACACAATGACGGGATGAGGCAGGAAGCGTGAACGCAAAATATGTTACACTGCGGGCCGTTTAAAAAACGCATTGATTAGGATTTCTCAGCCAATGGCACAACTTTATTTTTACTACTCAGCGATGAACGCTGGGAAGTCGACGGCCCTGTTGCAGTCATCATACAATTACCAAGAACGTGGTATGCGCACCATCGTTTATACCGCTGAAATAGACGATCGTTTTGGCGCGGGTAAAGTAAGTTCTCGTATTGGCCTGTCTTCACCGGCGAAACTGTTTAATAAAGACAGTAACCTGTTTGCTGAAATTAACGCAGAGAACGCGCGTGAGTCGGTTAACTGCGTACTGGTGGATGAATGCCAGTTCCTGACGCGTGAGCAGGTCTATGCGCTCTCTGACGTGGTCGACAATCTTGATATCCCGGTGCTGTGCTACGGGCTGAGAACGGACTTCAGGGGCGAGTTATTTGGGGGGAGCCAGTATTTACTGGCGCTGTCAGATAAGCTGGTGGAACTCAAAACAATTTGTTTCTGCGGCCGTAAAGCCAGCATGGTTTTGCGTCTCGATCAGCAAGGTCGTCCGTACAATGAAGGCGAGCAGGTGGTTATTGGCGGCAATGAACGCTATGTGTCTGTTTGCCGTAAACACTACAAAGAAGCGTTGGAGAAGGGCTCACTGACCCTTATTCAGGATGAACACCGTCAGTCCTGCCGTTTTGAGTAATCATTCCTGATGCGTTTCCTGCCCCTAAACTGCAATGTATAGGGGTAGGGCGTTCTGCCATTTCGATCCTCTGTTTTCTCTCTTGATTGATATCCAAATACATTAGCAAAACTCAAGCATTTGTTGGCAGGCAATAAAAAAGCCCCATCAATGATGGGGCTTAATTTGTTCACTCTTTAGCAGAGATAAAGCGGATTATTTCTTCGCTTTTTTCTCAGCTTTAGCCGGTGCAGCTTCTTTCTTCTCTTCTGCAGCGCCTTCTACGTAATCACGACCGTAGAAAGTATCCAGCAGGATTTGTTTGAGTTCAGCAATCAGTGGGTAACGTGGGTTAGCACCGGTACACTGGTCATCAAACGCATCTTCAGACAGTTTGTCGACGTTTGCCAGGAAGTCAGCTTCCTGCACGCCAGCTTCACGGATAGACTTAGGAATCCCCAGGTCCGCTTTGATTTCGTCCAACCAGCCCAGCAGTTTCTCAATCTTAGCTGCAGTACGGTCGCCCGGTGCGCTCAGACCCAGATGGTCTGCGATTTCAGCGTAGCGACGACGAGCCTGTGGACGGTCGTACTGGCTGAATGCAGTCTGTTTGGTTGGGTTGTCGTTCGCGTTATAGCGAATAACGTTGCTGATCAACAGGGCGTTCGCCAGACCGTGAGGAATGTGGAACTGAGAGCCCAGTTTGTGTGCCATGGAGTGACATACACCCAGGAAGGCGTTCGCAAATGCGATACCTGCGATGGTTGCTGCACTGTGAACTCGCTCACGTGCTACCGGGTTCTTAGAACCTTCATGGTAGGACGCTGGCAGGTTTTCTTTCAGCAGTTTCAGTGCCTGCAGAGCCTGACCGTCAGAGAACTCAGATGCCAGTACAGAAACGTAAGCTTCCAGGGCGTGAGTCACGGCATCCAGACCACCGAATGCACACAGTGATTTCGGCATGTCCATAACCAGGTTGGCATCAACGATAGCCATATCTGGAGTCAGTGCATAGTCAGCCAGTGGATATTTCTGACCCGTTGCATCATCGGTAACAACCGCAAACGGAGTCACTTCAGAGCCAGTACCGGAAGTGGTGGTGACCGCAACCATTTTGGCTTTCACGCCCATTTTCGGGAACTTGTAGATACGTTTACGGATGTCCATAAAGCGCAACGCCAGTTCTTCGAAATGAGTTTCTGGGTGTTCGTACATAACCCACATGATTTTCGCCGCATCCATTGGGGAACCGCCACCCAGTGCGATGATCACATCTGGTTTGAAGGAGTTCGCCAGATCAGCGCCTTTGCGTACAACGGTCAGTGTTGGGTCAGCTTCAACTTCGAAGAACACTTCAGTTTCAACGCCAGCAGCTTTCAGAACAGAGGTGATCTGGTCAGCATAGCCGTTGTTGAACAGGAAGCGGTCGGTCACGATCAGCGCACGTTTGTGACCATCGGTAATCACTTCATCCAGCGCGATTGGCAATGAGCCACGACGGAAGTAGATAGATTTCGGAAGTTTGTGCCACAACATGTTTTCAGCTCGCTTAGCAACGGTTTTTTTGTTGATCAGGTGCTTAGGACCAACGTTTTCAGAGATGGAGTTACCACCCCATGAACCACAACCCAGAGTCAGGGAAGGTGCGAGTTTGAAGTTATACAGGTCACCGATACCACCCTGAGACGCAGGGGTGTTGATCAGGATACGCGCGGTTTTCATCAGTTGACCGAAGTAAGCAACGCGCTCTGGCTGGTTGTCCTGGTCGGTGTACAGGCAAGAGGTATGACCGATACCGCCCATTGCAACCAGTTTTTCAGCTTTATCAACAGCGTCTTCGAAGTTCTTCGCGCGGTACATTGCCAAAGTCGGAGACAGTTTTTCGTGTGCAAACGGTTCGCTTTCGTCAACAACCTTCACTTCACCAATCAGGATCTTGGTGGTTGATGGTACGGTGAAGCCTGCCAGTTCAGCGATTTTGTGCGCCGGCTGACCAACGATTGCCGCGTTCAGACCGCCATTTTTCAGGATGATGTCCTGAACAGCTTTCAGTTCTTTACCCTGCAGCATGTAGCCGCCGTGGCTTGCGAAACGTTCACGAACGGCGTCGTATACGGCGTCAACAACAACAACGGACTGCTCGGAAGCACAAATTACGCCGTTATCGAAGGTTTTGGACATCAGTACAGATGCAACAGCACGTTTGATATCTGCAGTTTCGTCGATAACAACTGGGGTGTTACCTGCGCCAACGCCGATGGCTGGTTTACCAGAGCTGTATGCAGCTTTAACCATGCCTGGACCGCCGGTCGCAAGGATCAGGTTAATGTCTGGGTGATGCATCAGCGCGTTAGACAGTTCAACAGACGGTTGGTCAATCCAGCCGATCAGATCTTTCGGGGCGCCAGCTGCAATAGCTGCCTGCAGGACGATGTCTGCTGCTTTGTTAGTGGCATCTTTAGCACGTGGGTGCGGAGAGAAGATGATGGCGTTACGTGTCTTCAGGCTAATCAGCGATTTGAAGATAGCGGTAGACGTTGGGTTAGTGGTTGGTACGATACCGCAGATAATGCCGATAGGTTCAGCAATGGTGATGGTACCGAAGGTCTGGTCTTCAGACAGAACACCACAGGTCTTTTCATCTTTATAGGCGTTGTAGATATATTCAGAGGCGAAGTGGTTTTTGATCACTTTGTCTTCGACGATACCCATGCCTGATTCGGCAACGGCCATTTTGGCGAGAGGGATTCGAGCATCTGCAGCGGCCAGAGCGGCGGCGCGGAAGATTTTGTCAACTTGCTCTTGAGTGAAACTGGCATATTCACGCTGGGCTTTTTTTACGCGCTCTACGAGTGCGTTAAGTTCAGCGACATTAGTAACAGCCATAATGCTCTCCTGATAATGTTAAACTTTTTTAGTGAATCATCTGCTCGACAAGTCAGTATAGACAAATCACCTGCAGCTGGTGAAAAAGTTAAGAAAACAAAGCGTTATTCACAAACTGATCCACTGATTTACTAAAAGAGCTTCAATTTAGCCAAGGAGCTTAACTTCAAAGATACGCCATTATATTTTCTGGCTGAATCCTTTCGGTGTAAGCAGATTACCCATTTCTGAGTACGATTTACGTGATCTAAATCAAATTTAGGCCAAGCTGACACCTTTCAGCAGGGTGCCTTTAGCAAAACGCAGAAACTGTTAATCAATCGTGAGCAACGAAAGAGGAGACATTAGCATAGTTTATACAAATCCATAACACTCTGTTTTACACCTCTTTTTATGGATAATTCAGATGAACACTGCTAATAAAAAAGGTATTGTCAGCGCATTTCACGGTTTGTTGTTCGTCAACTACAACTTTTAATGGTTCTTCGGGGTTCATGTGATTCAAACGCTGTTTGATTTTCCTATCTTCTTTAAGTTCTTCATCGGGCTGTTCGCATTAGTTAACCCGGTGGGGATCATCCCCGTGTTTATCAGTCTGACGAGTAATCAGACAGCGGTGGTGCGAAACAAAACCAATACAACCGCCAGCCTTTCGGTTGCCATTATTTTGCTGACGTCGTTATTCCTCGGTGACCTTATCCTGCAGGTATTCGGCATCTCCATTGACTCCTTCCGTATTGCCGGCGGGATTCTCGTGGTGACTATCGCCATGTCGATGATCAGCGGCAAGCTTGGGGAAGATAAGCAGAATAAGCAGGAAAAATCAGAGACCGCGGTGCGCGAAAGTCTCGGCGTCGTTCCGCTTGCTTTACCATTAATGGCAGGGCCAGGGGCAATCAGCTCAACCATTGTGTGGGGCACGCGTTATCATTCCTTCTCTTATTTAATCGGTTTTTCGCTCTCTATTGCTCTGTTCGCGGCATGCTGTTGGGGGATCTTCCGTATCTCCCCGTGGCTGGTGCGTATGCTGGGGCAGACGGGAATTAACGTGGTGACACGTATCATGGGGCTTTTATTGATGGCACTAGGCATTGAATTTATTGTTACCGGCGTCAAATCGATATTCCCGGGCTTGGTCGGTTAGTTATTCTACGGCGCGCAACAAGAGCCTTGTCTCTTTGCGCGCCGTTATTATCAGAAAAACCTATCCCTCAATCTCTGCGGTCCTGCAGAGATAACCAATTCGAATATTTTAAAAATTCAATAAATATCAATTGAATGCGTTTTGCCGTTGCTACCTCAATCCGACATATGAATGTTATTTCCGTCACATGATACTCTGGGGCTTGCTGTTAGATAATTGAAATGATATTAGTAATTTTAGTTTCAATGCAGAGTTATGTGCTAAAAAATGAACAACTGTTAATTTTTTGTGCAAAAAACAAACATCTTGCAGTTGATACATGCAGCAGCAGACGATTTTTACATATCTAATTGATAAATGGTGATTTTGGCAATGTCGCATCGCCAGCTAATCTGTCTGCCAAACTACAATTTTCTGAGCAAAAGAGAATTGGTTAACAAATTTGCAAATTATATTGGCGACGGTGAGAGTCATTTGGTACTTTCCGGCCTACGTTATTTGCAAGATAAAACTTTGTAAATGATAACCGTTTCTATTTGCAGGCGGTTATGAACAGAATAAGGGAAGTCGCCCGACAGGGGGGAGACTTTTAATGAATCGACGTCAGGTTGCCATAAGAGCGACCGTAATAAAAAAGTCGGTGATAGCAGGCAGTAAATGACCTGACAGACGCAAAAATCTCCTGCGCTGTACAGGAACCCGCAAGGGGACTAAACAGGCTGACGATAGTCAGTAATAATAATGAACGGAGTATCAACACAATGTCCATCATCACAAAAAAAAGCTTAGTTGCGGCGGGAATTCTCACCGCGCTGATCGCAGGAAATGTTGCAATGGCCGCGGATGTTCCTGCGGGCGTGCAGCTGGCGGAAAAACAAACGCTGGTGCGTAATAACGGTTCTGAAGTGCAATCTCTGGACCCGCATAAAATTGAAGGCGTTCCTGAATCTAATATCAGCCGTGACCTGTTCGAAGGTTTGCTGGTTAGCGATTTAGATGGACACCCGGCACCGGGCGTTGCGGAGTCTTGGGATAATAAAGATTTTAAAGTCTGGACTTTCCATCTGCGTAAAGACGCGAAATGGTCCGACGGTTCACCGGTTACCGCGCAAGACTTCGTTTATAGCTGGCAGCGTTCAGTTGATCCGAAAACCGCTTCTCCTTATGCGAGCTACTTGCAGTATGGCCACGTCGCAAATATCGATGGAATTCTCGAAGGGAAAGCGCCAATCACCGATCTTGGCGTGAAAGCTGTCGACGATCATACTTTAGAAGTGACCTTAAGCGAGCCAGTCCCGTATTTCTATAAACTGTTGGTTCACCCATCGACTTCGCCAGTGCCAAAAGCCGCGATTGAAAAATTTGGTGAGAAATGGACCCAGCCGGGCAATATCGTAACTAACGGCGCTTACACATTAAAAGATTGGGTTGTTAACGAACGTATTGTGCTTGAGCGTAGCAAAACCTATTGGGATAACGCGAAGACCGTTATTAACCAAGTGACCTTCCTGCCTATTTCTTCGGAAGTGACTGACGTTAACCGCTATCGCAGCGGCGAGATCGACATGACCTATAACAACATGCCGATTGAACTGTTCCAGAAATTGAAAAAAGAAATCCCGAAAGAAGTCCACGTCGATCCATACCTTTGTACTTATTACTATGAAATCAATAACCAGAAAGCACCGTTTACTGACGTTCGTGTGCGTACTGCGCTGAAACTGGGTATCGATCGCGATATTATTACTAATAAAGTGAAAGCGCAGGGCGATATGCCTGCATTTGGCTATACCCCGCCGTATACCGACGGCGCGAAACTGACAAAACCAGAGTGGTTCGGTTGGACGCAGGATAAACGTAACGAGGAAGCGAAGAAACTGCTGGCCGAGGCGGGTTACACGGCGGATAAACCGCTGACGATTAATCTGCTGTACAACACGTCAGATCTGCACAAAAAACTGGCGATCGCTGCGGCATCGTTGTGGAAGAAAAATATCGGCGTCGATGTGAAGCTGGTCAACCAAGAATGGAAGACTTTCCTCGATACGCGTCATCAGGGGACGTTTGATATCGCACGTGCTGGCTGGTGTGCGGACTACAACGAACCGACCTCTTTCCTAAACACCATGCTGTCCAACAGCTCCATGAACACCGCGCATTATAAGAGCCCGGCGTTTGATAGCATCATGGCTGAAACGCTGAAAGCGAGCGACGACGCTCAACGCGCCGAGCTGTATAACAAAGCCGAGCAGCAACTGGATAAAGACAGCGCGATTGTTCCTGTTTATTACTACGTGAACGCCCGTCTGGTGAAACCGTGGGTCGGTGGTTACACCGGTAAAGACCCGCTGGATAATACTTATACAAGAAACATGTATATTATTAAGCACTAATGGCAATACGTGGGGCGGGCAAGGCTTGCCCCACGGTGTCTCGCTTTTCGCAATATTGTAGGCACAAGCCAAAAGGTATGGGCAATGTTGAAATTTATTCTCCGTCGCTGTCTGGAAGCGATTCCGACGCTATTTATTCTCATTACAATTTCGTTCTTCATGATGCGCCTCGCGCCCGGAAGCCCGTTTACGGGTGAGCGCACGCTGCCGCCAGAAGTCATGGCCAACATTGAAGCGAAATATCACCTGAACGATCCTATCACCACCCAGTATTTCAACTATCTGAAGCAACTGGCACACGGTGATTTTGGCCCCTCTTTTAAATATAAAGATTATTCGGTCAACGATCTGGTCGCGAGCAGTCTGCCCGTTTCGGCAAAATTAGGTGCCGCGGCGTTTCTGCTGGCCGTTATTCTCGGGGTATCAGCCGGTATTATTGCTGCGTTAAACCAGAATACTAAATGGGATTATGCGGTGATGGGGGTGGCAATGACCGGGGTTGTGATACCCAGCTTTGTTGTCGCGCCGCTACTGGTGATGGTCTTCGCGATTACCCTGCACTGGCTCCCCGGTGGTGGCTGGAACGGTGGGGCGCTGAAATTCATGATTCTGCCAATGGTGGCGCTCTCTCTGGCGTATATCGCCAGCATTGCGCGTATTACCCGTGGTTCGATGATTGAAGTTCTTCACTCCAACTTTATTCGTACGGCGCGCGCAAAAGGGCTGCCAATGCGACGGATTATTTTCCGCCATGCATTAAAGCCTGCACTGTTGCCGGTGCTTTCTTATATGGGACCTGCCTTCGTCGGTATTATTACCGGTTCGATGGTCATTGAGACGATCTACGGTTTGCCGGGTATTGGACAGCTTTTCGTCAACGGGGCGCTTAACCGCGATTACTCCCTGGTGCTGAGCCTGACCATTTTGGTTGGCGCATTGACGATCCTGTTTAACGCGGTAGTAGACGTGCTCTACGCCGTGATTGACCCGAAAATCCGTTACTAAGGCTGGAGTTCGCCATGATGTTAAGTAAAAAAAGCAGCGAGGCGCTGGAAAACTTCAGTGAGAAGCTGGAAGTGGAAGGGCGCAGCCTTTGGCAGGACGCCCGTCGGCGCTTTATGCATAACCGTGCGGCGGTGGCAAGCCTAGTGGTACTGGTTCTGATTGCGCTGTTCGTTACCTTTGCACCGATGCTGTCGTCGTTTTCCTATTTCGACACAGACTGGGGCATGATGTCTAACGCACCGGATCTGGAATCTGGGCACTATTTTGGTACCGACTCATCCGGTCGTGATCTGCTGGTTCGTGTGGCCATCGGTGGGCGTATTTCACTGATGGTGGGCATTGCCGCAGCGCTGGTGGCCGTTGTTGTTGGGACGCTCTACGGTTCTTTATCGGGTTACCTTGGCGGCAAAATCGACTCGGTCATGATGCGTCTGTTGGAGATCCTCAATTCCTTCCCATTCATGTTCTTCGTCATTCTGTTGGTCACCTTCTTTGGTCAAAACATCCTGCTGATTTTTGTCGCTATCGGCATGGTTTCCTGGCTGGATATGGCGCGTATCGTACGCGGCCAGACCCTGAGCCTGAAACGCAAAGAGTTTATTGAAGCTGCACAGGTGGGGGGAGTTTCCACCTTCAATATCGTCGTGCGCCATATTGTGCCGAACGTGCTGGGTGTGGTGGTGGTGTATGCCTCACTGCTGGTACCAAGCATGATCCTGTTCGAATCCTTCCTGAGCTTTTTAGGTCTGGGTACGCAGGAACCGCTGAGCAGCTGGGGTGCACTGTTAAGCGATGGTGCTAACTCAATGGAAGTGTCGCCGTGGCTGCTGCTGTTCCCGGCTGGGTTCCTAGTCGTGACGCTGTTTTGTTTTAACTTTATCGGCGATGGCCTGCGTGATGCCCTCGACCCGAAAGACCGTTAAGGAGTGTTGCCATGAGCATAATTGAAACGGCAACAGCGTCACCGCGACTGCTGGACGTCAAAGACCTGCGCGTCACCTTTAAAACGCCTGATGGCGATGTTACCGCGGTAAACGATCTCAACTTTAGCCTGCGAGCGGGTGAAACGCTGGGCATCGTTGGTGAGTCCGGTTCGGGTAAATCACAAACCGCATTTGCGTTGATGGGGTTGCTGGCCAGTAATGGACAGATTGGCGGATCTGCGCTGTTTAACGGCAAAGAGATCCTCAATTTACCTGAGAGTGCTCTGAACAAGCTGCGCGCCGAGCAGATCTCCATGATTTTCCAAGACCCGATGACGTCACTTAACCCGTATATGCGGGTGGGTGAACAGCTGATGGAAGTGCTGATGCTGCATAAAAGCATGGGCAAAGCCGAAGCGTTTGAAGAGTCGGTCAAAATGCTGGATGCGGTCAAAATGCCTGAAGCGCGTAAACGCATGAAAATGTATCCGCATGAGTTTTCAGGCGGGATGCGTCAGCGTGTGATGATTGCAATGGCACTGATGTGCCGCCCGAAACTATTGATTGCTGATGAACCCACCACTGCGCTCGATGTTACCGTTCAGGCGCAAATTATGACGCTGTTGAATGAGTTGAAGCGTGAATTCAACACCGCGATCATCATGATAACTCACGACTTAGGCGTCGTTGCAGGCATCTGCGATAAGGTGCTGGTAATGTATGCCGGGCGAACCATGGAATACGGCAAGGCGCGTGATGTGTTTTATCATCCAGCGCATCCTTACTCTATTGGTTTGCTCAATGCCGTTCCTCGTCTTGCTGGCGAAGGCGAATCGCTTCTTACCATCCCAGGCAACCCGCCGAACCTGCTGCGTTTGCCAAAAGGTTGCCCGTTCCAGCCTCGCTGCCCGCATGCGATTGAAACATGCAGCAGCGCACCGCCGCTGGAAGAGTTTGCGCCAGGCCGCTTACGCGCCTGCTTTAGAACCGTGGGAGAGCTGGTATGAGCGCCGTAGCTGATGAAAGAAAAGTTCTGCTGGAGATTGCAGACTTAAAGGTCCATTTCGAGATTAAAGATGGCAAGCAGTGGTTCTGGCAGCCGGCAAAATCCCTGAAGGCGGTTGATGGCGTCACGCTTCGTCTGTACGAAGGCGAAACGCTAGGCGTTGTGGGCGAGTCAGGTTGCGGTAAGTCGACCTTTGCCCGTGCCATTATTGGCTTGGTGAAGGCAACGGAAGGCCGAGTAGCTTGGCTTGGCAAAGATTTATTAGGAATGAAGCCAAGCGAGTGGCGAGATGTCCGTAGCGATATTCAGATGATCTTCCAAGATCCGCTAGCCTCGCTCAACCCGCGTATGACCATCGGCGAAATCATTGCTGAACCGCTGCGCACTTACTACCCGAAATTGTCGCGCCAGGAAGTGCGTGACAAAGTGAAAACCATGATGATGAAGGTGGGGCTGCTGCCAAACCTGGTCAACCGTTATCCGCATGAGTTTTCCGGTGGCCAGTGCCAGCGTATTGGTATTGCCCGTGCGCTGATCCTCGAACCAAAGCTGATTATTTGCGATGAGCCGGTGTCAGCGTTAGACGTGTCTATCCAAGCGCAGGTGGTCAATTTACTGCAGCAGTTGCAGCGTGAAATGGGACTGTCGCTGATCTTTATCGCCCATGACCTCGCGGTCGTGAAGCATATTTCAGATCGCGTGCTGGTGATGTATTTGGGACATGCGGTTGAGCTTGGCACTTATGATGAGGTGTACAACAACCCGCTGCACCCTTATACCAAAGCGTTGATGTCTGCGGTGCCGGTGCCCGATCCAGATCTCGAGCAGAATAAAACCATCCAACTGCTGGAAGGGGAACTGCCTTCACCTATCAATCCTCCGTCAGGCTGCGTATTCCGTACTCGCTGCCCGTTGGCGGGGCCAGAATGTGCGAAAACCCGCCCGCTTCTGGAGGGGAGTTTCCGCCACGCGGTTTCCTGTCTGAAGGTTGACCCGTTATAATCGTCAGGGCTGGCAGGTTGCCAGCCCTTTTTTATACGAGGTTACAACGTGGTGGCTATTAGCGCTCTGCGTCATCGTCTCTATCATTTTCTTTTCGATCAACGCACCCGGACCGGACGACGGTTTGAAGCTCTGTGCGGGCTTTTCGCGCTGTTAAGCGTCATCGCTATTTTTGTCGAATCAGGTATTGGTACCACCTATCATCTGACGTTCGATGAATGGCACGCCTTTGTTTTGCTGGAGATCGGCTTCACGCTGGTTTTCACCTTGGAGTATCTCCTGCGGGTCTTTTGTTGGCCGCAGCCTGCGCGCTATGTATTTAGCTTCTGGGGCTTTATTGACCTCGCTACTATCTTGCCGTTTTACGTCATTATGCTGTGGCCACAGATCGGCGTGGACTACCTGTTTGCATGGCGCGCCATGCGCGTGATCCGCGTGCTACGGATCCTGAAATTGCTGCGTTTGATGCCTGCGGTGAACAGCCTATGGAACGCCATCGTTAATTCGCGTCATCAGTTGATTCTGTTCTATGCGTTTATTGGCATCCTGATGGTGGTTTCTGGGGCGTTAATGTACGGCATTGAAGGGCCTGCAAACGGTTTTACAACGCTAAGTACGGCGGTTTACTGGGCAATTGTTACGGTGACAACGGTCGGCTACGGCGATATTACACCGCATACCGCAGTGGGAAGAATGGTGGCGTCGGTGCTGATTTTAATCGGCTACTCGGTGATTGCTATCCCGACCGGGATTATTAGCGCGCAGATGACCAATGAATTCCAGAAACGTCGACACGAACGGGTTTGCCCGCACTGCAAATTGCGCGACCATGCGGTGAAGGCCCGCTATTGTAACGCCTGCGGTACTGCGCTGCCTCACAATGAAGAATAAAACCAATCATCTAAGGGAATAGTAGGCCTGATAAACGCAGTGCCATCCGGCATGATGCGGTGGTTATGCCGGATGGCGGCGTTCCGCTTTATCCGGCCTACAACGGTGACTTATTCGCGCCAGAGAATATGGCAGAGTTTGTGGTCTTTTTCACGACACAGCAGAACGCGGGCGAAAATATCATTCAGTTCGCCGCCGTCGGTTTCTGCTAGACCAATGACCACCTCAGCGAAGAAATCCGGGTTCAGATCGTAATCAACGTGATCCTTCCAGTCTTCAGATGGGTCAAACAATTCGGCACCGCCACGCTCTTCGAACTGAAGGTTGAAAAGCAGGATATCCGCCGGGTCGAGGTTATCACCCGCCAGCTCAAGAAAAATGTCGTAAGCCTGTTCCAGCGTTTCGTCTTCGGTCAGGCGATTGTTCAAATCCATATCCATAATGACTACCTGTTAAGTTCTGATGGGCACGTTTTACAGCAACGGACTGAAGAAGTAAAACAGCCGCTCAGCAATACGGTGCCAGAAGGGACGTTTTACCCACAGTCGCGCATCCAGCAGGCGCGACCGCGAAATATAATCATCCTGTACCGCCGCAAGATCGGCGCCGAATCCGGCGTCGTCGATGACCAGCGTTATCTCAAAATTGAGCCACAGACTGCGCATGTCGAGATTTACCGTACCAACCAGGCTCAGTTCTCCATCGACAAGTACGCTCTTGGTGTGCAGCAGTCCACCTTCAAACTGATAAATTTTTACGCCGGCCGCCAGTAGCTCGGTAAAGAATGCGCGGCTCGCCCAGCCGACCAGCACGGAGTCATTTTTACGCGGCATAATAATGCTCACGTCTACCCCACGTTGTGCTGCGGTACAGATGGCGTGGAGCAGGTCGTCGCTGGGAACGAAGTAGGGGGTGGTCATAATCAGATACTCGCGCGCGGAGTATGCCGCGGTGAGTAAGGCCTGGTGGATTAAATCTTCCGGAAAACCAGGACCTGACGCGATAGTCTGAATGGTATGACCGCTGGCCTCTTCAAACGGCATAATATTGAGGTCCGGCGTTGGCGGCAAAATGCGTTTGCCGGTTTCAATTTCCCAGTCGCAGGAGTAGACAATGCCCATGCCTGTGGCAATTGGGCCTTCCATACGCGCCATCAGATCGATCCATTGACCAACGCCGGAATCTTGCTTAAAGAAGCGAGGGTCGACCATATTCATACTGCCGGTATAGGCAATATAGTTGTCAATCATGATCATTTTACGATGTTGACGTAAATCCATGCGCCGTAAAAATACACGCATTAGATTGACCTTAAGCGCTTCAACAACATCCACGCCGGCATTGCGCATCATGGCGGCCCAAGGGCTGCGGAAAAATGCAACGCTACCGGCGGAATCTAACATCAGACGGCAGTGGACGCCTCGGCGTGCGGCTGCCATCAGCGATTCAGCGACCTGATCTGCCATCCCACCGGGCTGCCAGATATAGAAAACCATCTCGATGTTATGCCGCGCGAGTTGGATATCGCGAATGAGGGCTTGCATCACATCGTCGGTTTCGGTCAAGAGCTGTAGCTGGTTACCTTTCAGTCCGGCAATACCTTGGCGGCGCTCGCAGAGTTTAAACAGTGAAGCGGCGACTTGGCTGTTGTCTTCGGCGAAGATATGTTTGCAGGCCTTAAGGTCGTTGAGCCATTTCGCCGTGGAAGGCCACATAGCGCGCGCGCGTTCCGCACGACGTTTACCGAGGTGGAGTTCACCTAGTGACAGATAGGCGATGATCCCAACCAGCGGCAGAATATAGATGACCAGTAGCCAAGCCATTGCCGATGGTACGGCGCGGCGTTTCATTAAAATACGTAATGTTACCCCGGCTATCAGCAACCAGTACCCCAGAATTGCCATCCAACTCACTACGGTGTAGACGGTTGTCATATTTCGAAAATCCTTTTGAAAGCCAGTTGTTAAGAGTTTACGCATCAAGAGGCATCTGGCAAATAAAAACGCGAGGAGAAAGCGCTGGTCAGTCGTTGGCAAGGGGCTATAATGAGCCGTCTTTATTGGAAAGAGCGGTAGAAATGAAGCGTAGTAGACCCGAGGTGGGGCGCTGGCGGATGCTGAGACAAGCAAACCGTCGTAAATCGCGTTGGCTGGAATCTCAGTCGCGTCGTAATATGCGCATCCATTCTATCAGAAAATGCATTGTCGGCCGGCAGCGCAATTGCCTGCTTTATGCCATCTACGATCTCTGACCGGGGCCACTGACCGGCGGTTTTCATCTTGATGTGTATATACTTACCACCGCCTCATTACGGGGCGGTTGCGATTCTCCTTATCTCTCTATCACTTCTCCCGCGCATCTATAAAACTCATTGCAATGGCCAACATTGCTATAATTAGCCCTATCGAAATGGGTTGTCTGACAGCGCATCGGCAACTTGAAGCATGGCGTATATCCACCTCGCTATTTGTTTACCTCAGGGCCATTAAATGATGAAGAGCCAGCTCCCGCATCTGCATGAAAGCAAACCAATTTCTGAAATGACCGCAATTATCAACGCAATGGAAGATAAGTTGATAATACGCCATGGAAGAAAAAACAAACGCATCTTTCTGACTATTCGCGGTGAAAGGCAGGTGTTATTTCTGCTTAACGGGCATATCAATGTTGTTCGCCAATGGGATTTGAGAACACTGGCGAATATGCGCGCGCCATTTGTGCTCGGGTCAGGAGTGCCTTCAGTTGATGAAGACAATCACTTTGTCATCCGAGCCATTGACGATATTGAATATGCGCTATTACCGATGGCGACTTTTGAAAAATATCTTGATGACCTTAATTTATGGAAGCCGCATGCGACGATCCTGACTTGGATGCTAATGTGGTATCACCTGTACCATAACATGCTGGCAGAGAACGATCATGGCAGGACCGCACATATTCTTCTCGATGCGCTGAGCCATGAGTCGGAATTGATTCGCCAAAATACGACCGCACTGAGCTATATCCAGGATCGAACGCTATTTTCACGAAGCTGGATTATGCAGTTCCTTGCTGATTTGAAACGGTCGGGGAAAATTGAGCTCAAGCGCGGCATACTGGTTAAATTCAATCCGTCGGATTGATGCGGCATCATCGTTGTTGTCCTCACGGCGCACGTATCAGCAAAAGCAAAAAGCGAGTTAGCTTTTCCGATTCATGAGCGGGGAAGGCAGAATAGAACGCCGTGGTTACACGGCGTAATTAGAAGAGACTAAAACACTTTTTTATAAGGACGGACCGAAACCTGCTGGTAAACGCCTGCCGCAACGTACGGATCGTCCTGCGCCCATGATTGAGCTGCTTCCAGAGATTCAAATTCGGCAATGACCGTTGAGCCGCTAAAGCCTGCAGCTCCTGGGTCGTTGCTGTCAACGGCGGGCATTGGGCCTGCGGTCAGCAGACGGCCTTCATCGTGCAGCAGCTGCAGTCGCGCCAGATGAGCTGGGCGTACGGACATTCGTTTTTCAAGAGAGTCAGCGATATCCTGGGCGTAGATGACGTAAAGCACGGGCGAACTCCTGTTTAAATAATTTGCGGATCACGGTAAGGGAAAGCGTCAATGACTGCAATGCAAAGTTTTATGGCGGGTGAAAGTCGTGATTTTGCGCGGTTTTTTTAGCCAACCCGGGGAGAAAGTTGACCGAAGATAAGATGTCTTATTGAATATGATTGCTATTTGCATTTAAAATCGAGTTCTCATTTTTCAACTGTAACGACTATGACTGCAATGACCCTTGATTTACCTCGCCGCTTTCCATGGCCGACGCTACTCTCTGTTGGTATCCACGGTGCCGTTGTGGCTGGTCTGCTTTATACCTCGGTACATCAGGTTATTGAACTGCCGGCTCCCGCTCAGCCGATTACCATTACGATGGTCGCGCCCGCAGATTTAGAGCCTCCTCAGGCCGTTGTTCAACCACAGCCGGTGGTTGAACCGGAACCTGAACCAGAGCCGGAACCCATTCCAGAGGTGCCGCAAGCACCGGTCGTTATTCATAAGCCGAAACCGAAGCCAAAACCAAAACCGAAGCCGGTTAAAAAAGTTGAGCAGCCAAAGCCGGAAGTGAAACCAGTCGAACAGCGTCCGTTATCGACGGTTAATAAAGAAGCTCCACCGGCGCGCTCCGTGGCCAATAATCTGCCGGGGGCAAGCGCGCCGTCGGTGAATGCACCTACTGGGCCTCGTGCGTTGAATCGTCAGCAGCCGGGCTACCCAACCCGTGCACAGGCGTTGCGTATTGAAGGGAAAGTGCGGGTGAAATTCGATGTGACCGCCGATGGTCGTGTTGATAATGTTGAAATTCTGTCGGCACAACCGTCCAATATGTTTGAGCGCGACGTTAAGACCGCGATGCGCAAATGGCGTTACGAAGCGGGCAAACCGGGTACCGGACTGATTATGAATATTGAGTTCCGCCTGAAAGGCGTGCAGATGAACTGATGATAAAGCCCCCGAAAGGGGGCTTTATTGTTATGCGGCTAGAACTTTATCCAACGCTTTTTGTGCGACGACCAAATGTTGCCCGCCAAACAAGATGGCTCGGTTAATCAAGGTATAGAGCTGATACACCGGTTGCCGGTCGAGAAAATCGGCAGGGAGCGGAGAAATGGACTGATAGCCGTCGTAGATTTGCGGTGGCTGATCTGGATGTAGCGGTAACATGGCCAGGTCACATTCACGATCGCCCCAGTAGCAGGCAGGATCAAAAATATACGGGCCATTCGGACCCAACGCGCAGTTGTTAGACCACAGATCGCCGTGCAGCAAAGACGGCTGTGGCTGATGTGCACTTAGCCGTTGCTGGATATGTTCAACAATGGCGTCAATCTCGCCAAATTTCATGCCTTTTTCTGCGGCTAGCTCAAGCTGCCAACCGATACGCTGCTCAGCAAAGAAGGTTGACCAGCGACGTTGCCAGGCATTTGGCTGCGGGGTAGTGGAGAGGTCGTTATCGAAATCGAGGCCGAATTGCGGCTGATCGCTCCACTGATGTAACCGGGCTAGCTGCTGTCCGAGTAAAAAAGCGTTATGCGCATCCAGAGGGCGCGGCGGCAGGTATTCCATGACTAAGAAGCTATAGTCACGATCGGAGCCGACGACGAAAACTTCAGGGACACTCACGGTTTTGCTACGGGAGAGCAGTTCGAGCTGGTCAGCCTCCGCAGTAAAAATGGGCAGTAATTCACGTTCATCGCATTTAACGAAAAAATCACGACCAGCATACTTCAAATGCCATGCGGCATGAATTTCTCCGCCGGGCAGTTCATTGCGCTGTTCGATTTCGCCACTTCCAAGCTGCTCGTCTAACAGGATTCCGATCGCTTGCCACATGATGTCTCTCCCCATGTTTTCTGCCATATCATAAGGTTAGCGCATAAGTACAGGGTAAAATTCGAGCTATACCGCACAACCGAAAAAAAGGTGTTGAATGCACGGGCTAAATGACTTCGTTTCTGCTACGAACGCAGGTGGGTCACTTTGAGCGACGATGGGGCAACCACCGCAATGCACTCCATTGTTAACAATGGAGTTTTGTTAGCATAGTCGATTACGGCTATTTCGCGACCCACGGGGGGCCCCGTGAGTCCGATATACTGAACATTTAGTGCTGTTGCAGGTAGTCGAATATTTTTTGCGTGTTGTCACGCGAACACAGACGTGTTCCCTGATTAATGGTTGCGGCACTGCCTGCGGCGACTCCGTAGCGAACCATGGTTTTCAGGTCAGCGTTTTCAGCTAGTTTGAGCGTCATGGCGCCCACCATGCTATCCCCGGCGCCGACGGTGCTTTGGCTTTTGATAGGTGGGGGAACGACCTGCACGCAGCTATTGGCGTCCACCGCCAATGCCCCTTGAGCTCCCAACGAGACCACAACGCGATGCGCTTTGCCGCTGCGAATAATTTCCTGTGCAGCTTGGCGGACATCGTCCGGCTGTATCAATTCACGTTGCACGAGGGCACTCAGTTCTTTCTGGTTAGGTTTGACCAACTCAATATGGCCAATATTCAGCGCGGCGGTTAATGCATCTCCTGAGCTATCAATAACACAGCGTAATCCGTGCTGCTGGGCTTTCTTTATCAGTTCGACGAACGTGTCAAGCGACACGCCTGGAGGTAGACTTCCGCTGATAACCAGTAACGAACCGGTCGGAATTTGCAGTATCTTTTCCTGTAATCGGTGTAGCTCGTCGTGATGAAGCGTCGCACCCGGCATCACGAAGCGATACTGTTCGCCGCTCGCGTCAACATGAACGTGGAGATTCTGACGCGTCCACTCCTTGGATTCGACGCTTTCAACGGGAACATGTTCGGCCTGGAGTAGATCGACTAAATGCTGGCCGGTTGCACCGCCTGCAGGGAAAATTGCTGTGGCTTCGCCGCCGAGAAAAGTGATTGCGCGTGCGACGTTAATACCGCCGCCTCCAGGCTCGAAGATTGGAGATGTACAGCGAAGCTTTCCCTCTGGGTATATTTGTGGTGTTTGCGTGGCGCTGTCGAGTGAAGGGGCGAGCGTCAGGGTGTAAATTTTTACCATTGCGATAACCTCCCTTTATGAATTGATGGGTTGTTCTAAACCAATCGCATTTCAGTCTGGCACTTACCGGATGATAAAGAAAGGAACAACGGCATGATTTTTATAGATAATGGTAAAGAACTGCCTGTTTTTATTATGAAATAAAACGCGTTTTGGGGCCGCTCTTATTCAAAAAATGACAGAAGAATATGATTGCTATGTTATACGTGCCTTTTTATAATTTGTTGCCTTTCTATGGACCACCCCGTCGTTGATCCTCGCGAAAGTTTCCGGGACGAAATCGTCTCCTTTTTTGTTGTACGGACTCTTAATAAATGAAGCTTTTGAAGACAGTACCGGTAGCGGTTGTGCTGCTGGGGGGCGTGTTTGCGTCTGCGTATGCAACCGCCAGTGATACCGTTTTTACTGTCATGGATGACCCAACTACCGCTAAGAAGCCTTTTGAAGGCGATGTTAATGCGGGCTACCTCGCGCAATCAGGCAATACTAAAAGCTCTTCGGCCACGGCTGATTCCACGCTGACATGGTACGGCGAGTCGACGGCATGGTCCCTGTGGGGCACTGCTAGCAACACCTCCGCTAATGATGACCGTTCCTCTGAAAAATATTCAGTCGGTGGACGTAGCCGTTACAACATGACGAGCCGTGACTACCTGTTTGGTCAGGCGAGCTGGTTGACCGACCGCTATAACGGCTACCATGAACGCGACGTGTTTACCGCAGGTTACGGTCATCAGTTCCTGAACGGCCCAATTCACAGCCTGCGTTTCGAATTCGGTCCGGGTGTACGTTACGATGAGTACACAGATGGCAATTCGGAGACGCAACCGCTGGGTTACGCTTCTGGCGCTTACGCTTGGCAGATGACGGATACCACCAAATTCACTCAAGGTGTTTCTGTACTGGGTGCAGACGATACTACGGTGAACTCGGAGACCGCTTTGAACGTGGCGATCAACGAGCATTTTGGCTTGAAGGTCGCTTATAACGTGACCTGGAACTCTGAACCACCGGCAACGGCGCCGAATCATACCGACCGCCGCACGTCGCTGACTCTGGGTTATACCATGTAATATTTCACAGGCCGGGAATACCCGGCCTGTGTTCTGATATTTATCGTTTCGTGTTATTATTAAATATAACCACTGTTTTATTTTAATTGAAAATACATATTCTTCATAATATCTCCACATTCCGCCCTTCTGACATATATTCAGTAAATTTGACACGAATAGCTAAATATTTTGACTAGCCAAAAGTGTGATCTGGATCTAGACTATGTTCAAGGGCAATATGATGCCTTCGTGTTTAGAAGTCTTAATCTAGTCAGAGAATAAACATTATGAAAAATATCAAAATCGCATCTGCAGCTATTCTGCTGTCAGCACTTTCTTTCGGCGTATTCGCCGCTGAACCTGCAACACAGCCTGCCAGTTCTACAAACGTAACTACGACGCAGCACGTTGGTATCTCCAGCGCCTATGACGTTGAAGCTGGTTCTAACATCGCTCCCGGCTCTCAGTCTACCGGTCAATCTATGGACGACGCATTTAACGTTCACACTCTGGTTGCGGGCGGCTGGTCCTAATATTTCTGTGCTGTAATAATTTGATTTTCTATTGATTATTAATACCGGCAGAGAAAACCGGGTAGAGTGGTACCGGTTTTTCTTGCTGCTATTATTCTTTTCTTAAATAAAAACCTTCAGTTTTTGTCATTAAATCGTCAGCTTCAATAAACTTCCCCCGCACATATTGTCAATGAACATAAATGAAAAGCATTTTTTGTATGTGTTTTGATGCTCAGGCAATAACTTATCTTGTATTTTAATTATCAAATATTTGTCATCGGGTGAATTACCCCCATATCATCGCCGCCCATCGTAGTAACAGCATTGCCCCACAGATGACTATTAGCACCAGCACCATTTTCCAGTGTTTTTTGGCAAATCGATTTGTCGGCATGGTCAGGTCCTTTTCTTCAAGCGTGGACACAGTGTACCAGAAGTTCGGGTAAAAATTTCCGTAGGGACGAACGAGGGCGATAAGGCGTTTATTCTATCCTGATGACAGGTAAGCTCATCTGATACGTTATCAACCTGCTATGAAGTGAGTCTTCCTCCTGAAAACCGGCCTTCAATGCACACGACATCGCCGGTTTATCGCGCGTCCTCTCAAATTTCTACATTAACTGGCTTCGCGCCATAGGCTCCGCTTTGGTTGATATATAATGATTAAAAATTAGACCGGCTAAGGTTTTGCTTATTCATGAATGCTAAAAGGTTATCAATCTCAGCATTAATTGTTTTGTCCGCGCCTTCATTTTCTGCGGATATCTCTTGGAATGGAACCTCTGGTGGGACATGGACGGACACATCGCGATGGAGCGTAGGGCGTGTCCCCGGTGCTGGCGATAACGCCACCATCAACGGTGCTGGGTTATTTATCACCGGGAATACACTGATCACAGCCGACAATGTGACATTGAATGGTAAGGGCAATCTGAGTTTTTTTGATACTGCCTCGGCAGGGAACACCACCTACAATCTTACCGGCGTTCTTACCGGCAGTCGGCCCGGTTTACTCTCAAACTATATGATCTTTTTCGCTAACGCGACGGCAGGTAGCGCCACCATGAATGTCAAAGGCATAGACTCAATCCTAAACACATTTTCTGATGCTGGCGTGGCCTTTTCTAACACGGCGAATGCCGCGCAGTCTGTTATCAATAACAGTCATGAAGCGTCTACCTCGTTTAGCGTCAATGCATCTGCTGGGCAAGCAAATATCACGAATGATATTCAGGGTATGACGGGCTTCTACGGCAATTCCACCGCAGGAACGGCCTCGATAACCAATAACAGCGGCGGATATACGGTCTTTAGTACATTAGGGAATACTGGGAGCGCAACGGTCGTCAACAATGCTGGGGGAGTATTAGATATCGCCAATGCTTCTAGTGACGTCACCTTGGGCGCGCTGTCTGGTGCCGGGAACGTTTATCTTGGCGCAAATACCCTCACCGTGGGCAGTTTGAATCTGTCGTCAACCGTTTCAGGTGTGATTTCTGACGGAATGAATGCTGTTGTACGTAAGCACTATACCGATTCGAATGTCATGATAAAGAGTAACCAAACTGGCGGAAGCTTAGTCAAAACGGGGGAGGGCGTGCTGGTATTGGCGGGCAATAATACCTATAGCGGTGGCACAACCTTAAAAGCGGGCGCGGTGCAGATTTCGCAGGACAGTAATTTGGGGAGCATAGATGGCGCGCTGACTTTCGACGGCGGTACGCTAAACACTACCCAAGACCTGACTATATCCCGCCTGATTAATGTCAGTATGGGTGGCGGACAATTTGTGGCGGCAAATGGATCGGTGGCTACGTTGAGCGGCGCTCTTGCCGGGGCGGGAAATCTGTCGATGAGTGCGGGCAAACAGACATTATTGAATGCGGACAGCAGCGGATACTCTGGCGTTTTAACCTTAAGCGCAGGAAATCTGAACGTAGATGGCGCGCTTGGCGGCTCCCTTATTGCGCAAAATGGAACGCTTGTTTCCGGTGAGGGTGAGCTGGGGAATGTGCAAATCGGTGATGGTGCAGCGCTAACGGTGGGTTCACTCGCATCTACCGCGCTCATGTCTGATCCCAGCCAGCTCAGTGTTAACGGCAGCCTGACGAATAACGGAATCGTGTCCCTTAGCCGGAGTCATACTCGCGCAGGCAGCGTATTAACGGTTAGCGGTGATTATCAAGGCGGTTCAAATAGTGTGATTAATTTGAATACCACGTTAGGAGATGACAGCTCAACCACGGATCTATTGTCAATTGCTGGCGACAGTAGTGGCAGTAGCAATGTGTACGTCACCAATACTGGAGGGACAGGGGCGAAGACAATAGAAGGCATCGAAGTGATTAGCGTTGCCGGACAGTCAAATGCGAATTTTATCCAAGGAGGGCGTATTGTTGCTGGCGCATATGATTACTTCTTGCGCCGAGGCGCGGGAACCAAAGATAAGAACTGGTATTTAACCAGTTTTTACACGCCACAAGGAACATCGATTAGTGTAGCTCCCGAAGTCCCTGCCTACCGTCCAGAATTAGCCAGCTATACCGCCAATCAGGCTGCAGCGAATACATTGTTCATTCATCAGCTGAACGATCGGGAAGGCGGGGCAACGTATGTCGATCCGCAAAATGGTCCAAACGCTTCGCCCTCGCTGTGGCTGCGACAAAGCGGTGGGCATACCCGTTTTAGTGATAGCAGCGACCAGTTAGATACGATCGCAAACCGATATGTTGTCCAGCTTGGCGGCTCTCTGGTACAGGGTTCCTTCAACGGTGAAGACCACTGGAATGCAGGCATGATGGCCGGATACGGCAATGTCAGCAGCCATTCAACGGCCAATCCTCAGGGCTACAGTTCGCGTGGCTCGGTTGACGGCTACAGTGCGGGCATCTATGCGACCTGGTACCAAAATGCCACGAAGCAGACGGGTCTTTATGTTGATACTTGGGGTGTTTACAGCTGGTTCAACAATAGTGTTAACGGACAGGGTTTGCCCTCGGAAGACTATGATAGTAAAGGATTCACGTGGTCGATAGAATCCGGCTATGCATGGCAACTCACCGACTCTCCTCGCAGCGCTTTGTACCTCCAGCCGCAGGCTCAGCTCGTCTATATGGGCGTTAATGCAGATAACGTGACGGAAGTTAATGGTACTCAGGTGCAAAGTATTGGTCAGGATAATGTACAAACACGGCTTGGCGCGCGGCTGTTTATACGCGGTCATAGCCACCTTGATGACAATAAGGACCGTGAGTTTTCACCTTTTGTTGAAGCTAACTGGCTACATAACACGAATGCGTTTGGTACGAGAATGAACGGTGTTAGCGATTATCAGAGCGGCGCGCGCAACATGGCTGAAATGAAAGCGGGTGTTGAAGGTGTTGTTACCCAACGCGTTAATCTTTGGGGCGGCGTTGGCGTCCGCGTCGGTGATAAGGGGTACAGCGATACGATGGGGCAGATAGGCGTGAAGTACCGCTTCTAGCGTTAAAAATTTAAATATCATACCGAGCTCCTCCCTTATATTTCTCAGCATCTTGGATAAGCAAGGGGATCTGCATCATTTGTAACCGGTAGGATAGAGCATCAGTTCTCATACTGAATTCACGCTTTTCTGACAAGTCCATGGCGTGTACACTGGTGGCTCGGTATCAGACAGTTAATGCGGGTACGTTTGGATTTTATCCATACAAAGTACACACTTAGCAGAGTGAAGCTCAGAAACGCATTTAACCATCTGATATTTTTAAATAATTTAATTTTGTATGTGCTCTTTCGTGTGGGGCACCACTGCAAATAAGGACATTAAATGCCTGTAATTACCCTTCCTGATGGCAGCCAACGCCATTACGACCATGCCGTTAGCCCAATGGATGTTGCTCTGGATATTGGCCCTGGTCTTGCCAAAGCTACCATTGCTGGACGCGTGAACGGCGAGCTGGTTGATGCTTCCGATCTGATTGAAAACGATGCAACACTGTCTCTCATCACCGTAAAAGATGAAGATGGTATTGAAATCATTCGTCACTCAAGCGCACACCTGCTTGGCCATGCGATTAAACAGCTTTGGCCAAACACCAAAATGGCGATCGGCCCGGTTATCGACAACGGCTTCTATTATGACGTTGATCTTGACCATACGCTGACCCAGGAAGACATCGACGCGCTCGAAAAACGTATGCATGAGCTCGCCGAGAAAAACTACGATGTTATCAAGAAGAAAGTGAGCTGGCATGAAGCCCGCGACACCTTCGTTTCTCGTGGTGAAACCTACAAGGTTTCTATTCTTGATGAAAATATTTCGCATGATGACAAGCCTGGCTTGTACCATCACGAAGAATACGTCGACATGTGCCGTGGTCCGCACGTGCCGAACATGCGTTTTTGTCACAACTTCAAGCTGATGAAAACCGCTGGCGCTTACTGGCGCGGCGATAGCAATAACAAGATGTTGCAGCGTATTTACGGTACCGCATGGGGCGATAAAAAAGCCCTCAATGCCTACCTGCTGCGACTGGAAGAAGCGGCAAAACGCGACCACCGTAAAATTGGTAAGCAGCTCGACCTGTATCATATGCAGGAAGAAGCGCCGGGCATGGTGTTCTGGCACAATGACGGCTGGACAATTTTCCGTGAACTGGAAACCTTTGTGCGTTCCAAGCTCAAAGAGTACCAGTACCAGGAAGTAAAAGGTCCATTCATGATGGACCGCGTGCTGTGGGAAAAAACCGGTCACTGGGATAACTATAAAGACGCAATGTTCACTACTTCTTCAGAGAACCGTGAATACTGCATCAAACCGATGAACTGCCCAGGGCACGTACAGATCTTCAACCAAGGTCTGAAATCCTACCGTGATCTGCCGCTTCGTATGGCCGAGTTCGGTAGCTGCCACCGTAACGAACCGTCAGGTGCTCTGCATGGCCTCATGCGCGTACGTGGGTTTACTCAAGATGACGCCCATATCTTCTGTACTGAAGAGCAGGTGCGTGATGAAGTGAACGCATGTATTCGTTTAGTCTATGATATGTACAGCACTTTCGGTTTCGAAAAAATCGTGGTCAAACTTTCAACGCGTCCGGAAAAACGTATCGGTAGCGATGAAACATGGGACCGTGCTGAGGCCGATTTGGCTGTGGCGCTGGAAGAAAACAATATCCCGTTTGAATATCAACTGGGAGAAGGTGCCTTCTACGGTCCGAAAATTGAATTTACCCTTTATGACTGCCTCGATCGTGCATGGCAGTGCGGTACTGTACAGTTAGACTTCTCTCTGCCGTCTCGTCTGAGCGCCTCTTATATTGGCGAAAACAACGAACGTCAGGTACCGGTGATGATTCACCGCGCAATTCTGGGTTCACTGGAGCGCTTCATTGGCATCCTGACCGAAGAATTTGCCGGTTTCTTCCCAACCTGGATTGCACCAGTGCAGGTTGTGGTTATGAATATCACTGATTCTCAGTCTGAATATGTCAACGAATTGACTCGTAAACTGCAAAATGCGGGTATTCGTGTAAAAGCAGACTTGAGAAATGAGAAGATTGGCTTTAAAATCCGCGAGCACACTTTACGTCGTGTCCCTTACATGTTGGTCTGTGGCGACAAAGAGGTAGAAGCAGGCAAAGTTGCCGTGCGTACCCGTCGTGGCAAAGACTTGGGCAGCCTGGACGTAAATGAAGTTATCGAGAAGCTGCAACAAGAGATTCGCAGCCGCAGTCTAAAACAACTGGAGGAATAAGGTATTAAAGGCGGAAAACGAGTTCAAACGGCACGTCCGAATCGTATCAATGGCGAGATTCGCGCCCTAGAAGTTCGCTTAACAGGTCTGGAAGGCGAAGCTTTGGGTATTGTGAGTCTGAGAGAAGCAATCGAAAAGGCTGAAGAAGCTGGAGTAGATTTAGTTGAAATCAGCCCTAACGCCGAACCGCCAGTTTGTCGTATCATGGACTACGGCAAGTTCCTTTATGAAAAAAGTAAGTCTTCTAAGGAACAGAAGAAAAAGCAAAAAGTTATCCAGGTTAAGGAAATCAAATTCCGTCCTGGTACCGATGATGGCGACTACCAGGTAAAACTCCGCAGCCTGGTACGCTTTCTCGAAGAGGGCGATAAGGCCAAGATCACACTGCGTTTCCGCGGTCGTGAGATGGCCCACCAACAGATTGGTATGGAAGTGCTCACGCGCGTCCGTGACGATCTGAGTGAACTGGCAGTAGTCGAATCCTTCCCAACGAAGATCGAAGGCCGCCAGATGATCATGGTGCTCGCTCCTAAGAAGAAACAGTAAGGCCTTCAAGTAGCAATGTCTGTGGAGCCTTCGGGCTTCACAGGTGTTGTTCGCCTATGTTTCGTTTATTAACAATGCGAAGTGGAAGTTATTAAAATGCCAAAAATTAAGACCGTACGCGGTGCTGCTAAGCGCTTCAAAAAAACCGGTAAAGGTGGTTTTAAGCACAAGCGCGCTAACCTGCGTCACATTCTGACTAAGAAAGCTACCAAGCGTAAACGTCACCTGCGTCCAAAAGCCATGGTTTCCAAAGGCGATCTGGGCCTGGTAATCGCGTGCCTGCCGTACGCATAAGTCGTTTAACTTTTAACTTTTTAATTAGAATAGATACAGGAGAGCACATATGGCTCGCGTAAAACGTGGTGTAGTTGCCCGTGCACGTCACAAGAAAATTTTGAAACAAGCTAAAGGCTACTACGGTGCGCGTTCTCGCGTATACCGCGTTGCCTTCCAGGCTGTTATCAAAGCAGGTCAGTACGCTTATCGTGACCGTCGTCAGAAAAAGCGTCAGTTCCGTCAACTGTGGATTGCGCGTATCAACGCAGCAGCACGTCAGAACGGTATTTCTTACAGCAAATTCATCAATGGCCTGAAAAAAGCCTCTGTTGAAATCGACCGTAAGATCCTGGCTGACATCGCAGTATTCGACAAAATCGCGTTCACCGCGTTAGTTGAAAAAGCGAAAGCAGCACTGGCGTAAGCCAGTTGGAAGAGGGAGCTAGTCTCCCTCTTTTCATTTCAACTGCATCAATACGTTGACATTTATTCCCGTAGCCCTTTCAATAAAGGTTCTACGATCTTTACCACACAAGGTAACGCAAGCATGAATGCTGCTATTTTCCGCTTCTTTTTTTACTTTAGCACCTGAAACCAGGAGGCTTGCGCGTGAAAGAAGAAACGGAAAACAGCGCCAGAAAGCCTCCTGATGGAGGCTTTTTTTGTTTATGACGCTTACGAATATCGCCACATAACGAGGAAAACCATGTCACATCTCGCAGAGCTGGTTGCCAGTGCAACGGCCGCCATTAACCAGGCTTCAGATGTTGCCGCGTTAGACAACGTCCGCGTCGAATATTTGGGTAAGAAAGGGCACCTGACCCTTCAAATGACCACCCTGCGCGAGCTGCCGCCGGAAGAGCGTCCAGCAGCCGGTGCGGTGATTAACGAAGCGAAAGAGCAGGTACAACAAGCGCTGAATGCGCGTAAAGCGAACCTTGAAAGCGCGGCACTGAATGCGCGTCTGGCTGCGGAGACTATCGATATCTCGCTGCCGGGTCGTCGTATTGAAAACGGTGGCCTGCACCCGGTTACCCGTACCATCGACCGTATTGAAAGTTTCTTCGGTGAGCTCGGTTTTACCGTTGCGACGGGCCCGGAAATCGAAGATGACTATCACAACTTCGATGCGCTGAATATTCCGGCACACCACCCGGCACGTGCTGACCACGACACTTTCTGGTTTGATGCTACGCGCCTGCTGCGCACCCAGACCTCAGGCGTGCAGATCCGCACCATGAATGGCCAAGAGCCGCCAATCCGTATTATCGCGCCAGGCCGCGTATATCGTAACGACTACGACCAGACGCACACCCCAATGTTCCACCAGATGGAAGGCCTGATTGTTGATAAAAACATCAGCTTTACCAACCTGAAGGGGACTATTCACGATTTCCTGCGCAACTTCTTCGAGGAAGATCTGCAAATTCGTTTCCGTCCATCCTACTTCCCGTTCACCGAACCGTCTGCTGAAGTCGATGTGATGGGCAAAAACGGTAAATGGTTGGAAGTTCTGGGTTGCGGCATGGTGCACCCGAATGTTCTGCGCAACGTCGGTATTGACCCGGAAGTATACTCCGGCTTCGCCTTTGGTATGGGCATGGAGCGTCTGACCATGCTGCGTTACGGCGTCACCGATTTACGTGCGTTCTTCGAAAACGATCTGCGTTTCCTCAAACAGTTTAAATAAGGGCAGGAAAAAACAATGAAATTCAGTGAACTGTGGTTACGCGAATGGGTCAATCCAGCCATTGATAGCGAAGCGCTGTCAGGGCAAATCACCATGGCGGGTCTGGAAGTTGACGGTGTAGAAACCGTTGCCGGCAGCTTCAACGGTGTGGTCGTCGGTGAAGTGGTGGAATGTGGCCAGCATCCGAATGCCGATAAACTGCGCGTGACAAAAATCAACGTCGGCGGCGAGCGTCTGCTGGATATCGTTTGCGGTGCGCCAAACTGCCGTCAGGGGCTGAAAGTCGCAGTAGCGACTATCGGCGCTGTGCTGCCAGGTGATTTTAAAATTAAAGCTGCAAAACTGCGCGGTGAGCCATCGGAAGGGATGCTGTGCTCGTTCTCCGAGCTGGGAATTTCCGATGATCATGACGGCATCATTGAACTGCCGGCCGATGCGCCACTGGGCACCGATATCCGTGAATACTTGAAGCTTGATGACAACACCATCGAAATTAGCGTGACGCCAAACCGCGCCGATTGCTTAGGTATCATCGGTGTAGCACGTGATGTTGCGGTACTGAACCAGCTGCCGCTGAACGCACCAGAAATCGCGCCCGTTGCGGCGACTATTTCTGATGTGCTGCCAATTGATGTGGAAGCCGCCGATGCTTGTCCTCGTTACCTGGGCCGTGTGGTTAAAGGAATTAACGTTAAGGCACCAACGCCACTGTGGATGAAAGAGAAGCTGCGTCGCTGCGGCATTCGCTCTATCGATGCGGTGGTTGACGTGACCAACTACGTGCTGCTGGAACTGGGTCAACCGATGCATGCGTTCGATAAAGATCGCATTGAAGGCGGGATCAATGTCCGTATGGCAAAAGAAGGGGAAACCCTAGTGTTGCTGGACGGTACCGAAGCGAAGCTCAGCGCTGAGACGCTGGTCATTGCCGACCACAATAAAGCGCTGGCGATGGCAGGTATCTTTGGTGGCGAACACTCTGGCGTGAATGATGAAACCCAGAACGTTCTTCTGGAGTCTGCGTTCTTCAGCCCGCTGTCTATTACCGGCCGCGCGCGCCGCTATGGTCTGCACACCGATGCCTCTCACCGCTATGAGCGCGGCGTGGATCCGGCGTTGCAATATAAGGCGATGGAACGTGCGACCGCTCTGCTGCTGGACCTGTGCGGCGGCGAAGCTGGCCCAATCATCGATGTCACCAGTGAAGCGACTCTGCCGCAGCGTGCCACCATTACGCTGCGCCGTAGCAAACTGGACCGCCTGATTGGCCATCACATCGCTGACGATCAGGTGACCGATATCCTGACCCGTCTGGGCTGCGAAGTGACCGCTGGCACCGATGAGTGGCAGGCTGTTGCGCCAAGTTGGCGTTTCGATATCGCCATCGAAGAAGACTTGGTTGAAGAAGTGGCCCGTATTTATGGCTACAACAGCATTCCAAACGAGCCAGTGCAGGCAGGCCTGGTAATGGGTAGCCATAAAGAAGCCAACCTGTCTCTGAAGCGCGTGAAATCGATGCTGAACGATAAAGGCTATCAGGAGGTGATCACCTATAGCTTCGTTGATCCGAAAGTCCAGCAATGGGTTCATCCGGGCGAAGAAGCACTGATCCTGCCAAGCCCAATCTCTAGCGAAATGTCCGCAATGCGTCTGTCCCTGCTGACAGGCCTGTTGGCGACCGCGGTATACAACCAGAACCGCCAGCAAAACCGTGTACGTATTTTCGAAACCGGTCTGCGTTTTGTTCCGGATACGCAAGCGCCGCTGGGTATCCGTCAGGACGTGATGCTGGGTGGTCTTATCTGCGGCAACCGCTATGAAGAACACTGGAACCTGGCAAAAGAGACCGTTGATTTCTATGATATGAAGGGCGATCTGGAATCAGTTCTCGAGCTGACCGGTAAATTGTCTGAAATTCAATTTAAAGCAGAAGCCAACCCGGCGCTGCATCCGGGGCAGTCTGCGGCGATTTATCTGAAAGGTGAACGCATTGGTTTCATTGGTGTTATTCACCCTGAACTTGAGCGTAAACTGGATCTGAACGGCCGTACGCTGGCATTCGAAATTGAGTGGAGCAAGCTTGCAGACCGCGTGGTTCCTCAGGCTCAGGACATTTCTCGCTTCCCGGCTAACCGTCGCGATATCGCGGTTGTCGTTGCTGAAAACGTGCCTGCCGCTGATGTTTTAAACGAATGTAAGAAAGTTGGCGTAAATCAGATAGTTGGCGTAAACTTATTTGACGTGTACCGCGGTAAGGGTGTTGCGGAGGGCTCGAAGAGCCTTGCTATCAGCCTGATTTTACAAGATACCAGCCGTACACTCGAAGAAGAGGAGATTGCCGCTACCGTCGCCAAATGTGTAGAGGCATTAAAAGAGCGATTCCAGGCATCATTGAGGGATTGAACCTATGGCGCTTACAAAAGCTGAAATGTCAGAATATCTGTTTGATAAGCTTGGGCTTAGCAAGCGGGATGCCAAAGAACTGGTAGAACTGTTTTTTGAGGAGATCCGTCGCGCTCTGGAAAACGGCGAGCAGGTGAAGCTATCCGGTTTTGGTAACTTTGATTTGCGTGATAAAAATCAACGCCCGGGACGTAACCCAAAAACGGGTGAAGATATTCCCATTACAGCCCGGCGTGTGGTGACCTTCAGACCTGGCCAGAAGTTAAAAAGCCGGGTCGAAAACGCAACACCCAAAGAAGAGTAATCTGAACTAACTAAAAAGGCCGCATTCGCGGCCTTTTTCTTTTCTTAGGTGCCGCATCCACCGTAAAATCAAAAGCTTCTCTACGAGCTTACGGATAATTATGCAGCTCTACGTACATCAACAGCAAAGGCGAAACCGCCGCTGGCTTGTCGCACTGACGCTGGTACTCCTGTTTATGCTGGTCATCGGCCTTTGCGCGGGCGATCAATGGATTGCTCCGGGGGAGTGGTTTAGCGCCAAGGGACAACTCTTTATCTGGCAGATCCGTTTGCCGCGCACCGTTGCCGTCATGCTGGTTGGTGCCTCTCTCGCGCTTTGTGGCGCAGTGATGCAGGCCCTGTTTGAAAATCCGCTCGCGGAGCCCGGTCTGCTCGGCGTGTCGAATGGCGCCGGCGTGGGGCTTATTGCAGTCATCATGCTGGGTCAGGGCGCTTTGCCCAACTGGGCTGCGGGGCTAGCGGCAATAGCCGGAGCATTGTTTATCACGGCCATTTTGATGCGCTTTGCGCGCCGGCATCTGTCCACCAGTCGTTTGCTGCTGGCGGGTGTTGCGCTGGGGATTATATGTAGTGCATTGATGACCTGGGCGGTTTATTTCTCGACGTCGTTCGACTTGCGCCAACTGATGTATTGGATGATGGGCGGGTTTGGCGGTGTTGATTGGCAACAGCTGTGGCTGATGGTGGCGCTATTGCCCGTGATGGTTTGGATTGGCCTGCAATCGCAACCGCTCAATCTGCTGGCGCTGGGCGAAACTTCCGCTCGCCAGTTGGGTGTTCCCATTGCGCTATGGCGTAAGCTGCTGGTGATGGCGACCGGCTGGCTGGTGGGCGTGAGCGTGGCGTTGGCCGGGGCGATCGGTTTTATTGGGCTGGTGGTGCCACATATGCTGCGGCTATGCGGATTGACCGACCACCGCGTGTTGTTGCCAGCCAGCGCGTTAGCCGGTGCCAGTACGCTCCTGTTTGCCGATATTATCGCGCGACTGGCGCTGTCTGCCGCAGAGCTGCCGATAGGTGTTGTGACGGCGACGCTAGGCGCGCCGGTATTTATCTGGTTACTATTAAAGTCCGGGCGATAGACCCGGCTTAACCTGAAAAGAGGATGCTATGCAAACCACGATTTTGAACACCCCAGTCACCACCATTGACGGTGAAAACACCACCCTAGAAGGCTACAAAGGCAACGTGCTGCTGATTGTAAACGTAGCTTCTAAGTGTGGCCTGACACCACAGTATGAGCAACTGGAAGCCTTGCAAACGTCGCTACAGGGCGAGGGCTTTACCGTGTTGGGCTTCCCTTGCAACCAGTTTTTAGGGCAGGAACCGGGCAGTGCGGATGAGATCAAAACCTTCTGCAGTACGACCTATGGCGTCACGTTCCCGCTGTTTAGCAAAATTGAGGTTAACGGCGAAGGACGTCACCCACTGTATGGCTTGCTGACTCGCCTCGCGCCGAACGCCATTGCGCCTGACGGTAGTGGCTTCTATGAGCGTATGGCCAGCAAAGGGCGTGCACCCGCGCAACCGGGCGATATCCTGTGGAATTTTGAGAAGTTCTTAATTGGGCGTGACGGCGAGGTTATCAGCCGTTTCTCACCTGACATGACGCCGGATGACCCAACGCTGATGGCTGCCATTAAGCAGGCTCTCGCTCAGTCATGATTCCTCTGATGCAGCTTCAGGACGTTAGCGAAAGCGCTCGGCTACAGGGTGTTAGCGTTGATGTTGGTCGCGGTGAGATTATTCATCTCGTCGGGCCCAATGGGGCGGGAAAGAGCACGCTCTTAGCCAGAATGGCCGGGCTGAGCCGGGGTAAAGGGCGGGTAACTCTCAACGGGGAAACGCTGGATGGGTGGACCGCCAGCGAGTTGGCGCGTCATCGGGCCTATCTTTCTCAACATCAGACGCCTCCGTTTGCCATGCCGGTCTGGCAGTTCCTGATGCTGCATCAGCACGATAATCAACGCTCGACATTTACCGGGCACGTGATCGAAGCGCTCGGGCTTGAAAATAAGCTTGGGCGTAACGTCAGCCAACTCTCCGGCGGCGAATGGCAGCGCGTCAGGCTTGCCGCGGTGATCTTACAAATTTCCCCATGGGATAATAACCAAGGCCAGCTTCTGTTACTTGATGAGCCCATGAATAGCCTTGATGTCGCCCAGCAGACGGCGCTGGATAAGCTGCTGGCCGAGGTTCGTGCTGCGGGCGTGACGATAGTGATGAGCAGCCATGACCTCAACTACACGTTGCGTCATGCCAACCGTGTATGGTTATTATGCGCAGGGCGGTTGATTGCTAGCGGTTGTACAGATGAAGTATTGCGACCGGAAAATTTAGCCGCCGCTTATAATATGACTTTCCAGAAACTGGAAATAGCGGGCCATCAATGGCTTGTTTATGACGATGGCAGTGAAAAATAGTCCATATTCCGCCACCAACGATGGTCATTGCTTGCCAGTCGATCGCTTATCGATATAATTTGGTGGCTGATTATAAAAATTGAGGATGCGCTGGATATGCGTTTCTGGACTCTCCTTCTCGTGGCATTCATTCTTGCGGGCTGTAGTAGTCATCGTCCGCCACCGCCGAATCCCCGGCTTGCGGATTCTATTACCGTGATTGCTAGCTTAAACGATCAGCTACAACACTGGCGCGGTGCACCTTATCGTTATGGCGGCATGAATCGTCGCGGCGTCGATTGTTCCGCGTTTGTGCTGGTGACTTTCCGCGATAAATTTGAAATGCGTCTTCCAAGGGAAACTCGGCAGCAGGCAAAAATAGGTACCGAAATAGATAAAGGCGATCTCCTGCCCGGCGATTTGGTGTTCTTCAAGACAGGTGCTGGTGAAAGCGGCCTGCATGTAGGCATCTACGATACCGACAATCAGTTTATCCATGCTTCAACCAGTCAAGGTGTGACGCGATCCTCGCTCGATAACGTCTACTGGCAAAAGAATTTTTGGCAGGCCCGACGAATTTAAACAAAACAACAGGAGGCGATTCGCCTCCTTTTTTTACGTATATTATTTAATTTAAATTAAATTTCCGCCGATATTCTCATTTTGTTTAACAATTTTGTGGAACTTAAGGTTGATTGTGTTAATCCATTAGTTTCGATTACAATCGTTACGTTCCAGTGACGGACAAATGGAATAACAAGGAACCGATGAAAGGAATAAGCACATCATCTATTACCGTAGGTTTTCGCTTTGTGACTTCAGGAACCCGGACATGACTTTTGGTGAAGGGCAGTCGCAATGATTGTATCGCTGGATAATACGTATTGTTCTCAGTTGTTTTTTCTCCCTGCCAGGAATAGTGGGGATAAACTCGTTGGCCTGAAAGTGGTCAGCCAGTTTAGCGGTGTTAATAATCACGTTCGTATTCCGACAAGCCTCGTTCTGCCACGCCTTACCGCGCAAGAAGAAATTACCTTATTTCAGGAAAAGCTGCAGTTGCTCACAACCTGCCAGCTGTTTTTTCTCCAGCATGGGCTGAAAGCATGGGTCACCGTTTCCCCCGGGGTGGTAGAAGCACTGCTGACCCAGGATGAGCTCGCAGCCAGCGTCGAACGTTTTTCTTTTCTGGAACTGGCGGTTAGCGAAGGTTTTCCAGGACTTAATCAAATTGATGAACATCACCCGCTCGCCAAACTTTGTCAGCGATTCCCGCTGGTATTGAGTGATTTTGGCTCCGGAGATGCCTCAACCAAAGCGGTCTTTGCTGGCCTCTTTAGCCGAGTGGTGTTGGATAGGAACTTTGTGCAACGCCAAGCAAAATCGGCCTCCCTTGAGCCGTTTCTACGCGCTATTGTTAGCCAAATTCAGCCCTATTGCCGGGCGATTATGATTTCCGGTATTGATGACGACACTCTTCGACAGCGCGTAGAGTCCTTTGGTTTTAGCGGCATGTTGGGAAGCTTGTGGCCGGTGGTGCCGGAATCGTCATTAATAACATTAGTACAACAATAACCCTGCGTTTCCTCGGGTGTTTATCCTACCGTAACCCAATACACTACGGGCAGGAGGAACCATGAACCTGTCATTTAACACCCGCTGGCGCGACGAGCTGCCAGGATTTTATAGTCCGCGGCAGCCGACACCGCTACATAATGCCCGAGTGATCTGGCATAACGCGCCGCTTGCCGATGAGTTAGCAATCCCGGCTGCGCTTTTTACTCCCGAAAAGGGGGCTGGCGTTTGGGGTGGCGAACAGTTGTTGCCGGGGATGTCGCCGCTGGCGCAGGTCTATAGCGGTCATCAGTTCGGCGTCTGGGCAGGTCAACTGGGCGACGGTCGCGGTATTCTGCTGGGTGAACAGCAGTTGGAAAACGGCAAAACGGTTGACTGGCATCTTAAAGGTGCGGGGCTGACGCCATATTCGCGTATGGGTGACGGTCGTGCCGTGTTGCGCTCCACGCTGCGTGAAAGCCTAGCTTCTGAAGCGATGCACTATCTGGGCATTCCGGGTACGCGTGCGTTGGCGATTGTCACCAGCGATACGCCAATTCAACGCGAAACCGTTGAGTCCGGCGCGATGCTGATGCGTATTGCTGAAAGCCATATTCGCTTCGGTCATTTTGAGCATTTCTATTATCGTCGTGATATGGACAAAGTTCGTCAGCTTGCTGACTACACGATACGCCACCATTGGCCGCATTTGCAGGATGAGCCAGAGCGTTACGCGCTGTGGTTCCATGATGTGGTGACGCGTACGGCGCAGATGATTGCTCGCTGGCAAACGGTCGGTTTCGCGCATGGCGTGATGAATACCGATAACATGTCCATTCTCGGGCTGACGCTCGACTACGGTCCATTTGCCTTCCTTGATGATTACCAGCCGGAGTTTATCTGCAATCATTCGGACCATCAGGGGCGCTACCGCTTTGATAATCAGCCAGCCATCGGTTTGTGGAATTTACAGTGCCTCGCGCAGTCGCTGTCGGCGCTGATTGAGGTCGATGCTCTTAATTCGGCGCTAGATAGCTATCAGCAGACGCTGTTCCGCGAGTATGGCCAGCGGATGCGTAAGAAATTGGGGCTCTTTAGTGACGAATCTTCAGATAACGACCTGCTGAACGGCTTGTATGCATTGATGAAGCGAGAGAGCAGTGATTACACTCGTACATTTCGTCTGCTGAGTGAAACCGAACAGCACGATGCATCCTCGCCGCTGCGCGATGAGTTTATCGACCGGGCCGCTTTTGATAGCTGGTTTACTCAATACCGCTCGCGTCTTCAGCAAGAGCAGATTGATGATGCCCAGCGCCAACAGGCGATGAAGCTCGCGAATCCGGCAATCGTTTTACGTAACTGGCTGGCCCAACGAGCGATTGAACAGGCTGAGCAGGGCGACTACCAGGAATTGTATCGGTTGCACGAGGCACTGCGCTCGCCGTGGTCTGACCGTCAGGACGACTACAGTCGTCGTCCGCCTGATTGGGGTAAACATCTCGAAATCAGCTGTTCGAGCTAGTGCTTTAAAGGCTGCGCTGCCGTTTCTGGTGGTGCAGCTATTTCGTTAAAATAAGTTTGCCTGCCTGAGTTTGTCGCAGCAGATATTGTTGTTCACCGTGTTCGATAATCACACGACCTTCCTGACCCAACAGCGTTTGGCTGTCGATCCGGCGATCGCTGGAAAGAGGGCGAGGGGTATTATCCTTTTGGTTTTCTATTTCTGCGCAGGTATCCATTAGCGACATATCTATAATGCAAATCAATGTAACAATGATAAGCATTATCAATATTAAATGTATTGACCGCAAGATTTATTTAATAAAATCAACAGAGAAATAAAACGCCCGCCGTTTTGCGGCGGGCGGAGATATTACAGGCGGGTTGCTACAGCGGCTGCTAATTTTTCCAACAGCAGTTCGGTATCTTCCCAGCTCAGACAAGGATCGGTAATTGATTGGCCGTAGGTGAGCGGTTGGTCGGCGACAATTTTCTGCGTGCCTTCACGCAGGAAACTTTCAGCCATAATACCGGCAATGGCCGTCGAGCCGTTGCGGATCTGCTGGCAAATATCGTCACATACTTCCAACTGGCGACGATGCTGTTTCTGACAGTTCCCGTGGCTGAAATCAACCACCAGATGCTCAGGCAAATCGAACTCGTGCAGCGTATCGCAGGCTGCGGCAATATCGTTGGCATGGTAGTTCGGTTTTTTACCACCACGCATGATGATATGCCCGTATGGGTTACCGCTGGTCTGGTAAATGGTCATCTGGCCATTTTTATCCGGCGACAAGAACATGTGACTGGCGCGAGAAGCGCGAATGGCGTCAACCGCAATGCGCGTATTGCCATCGGTGCCGTTTTTAAAACCGACTGGACAAGAAAGCGCCGACGCCATTTCACGGTGAATCTGGCTTTCAGTGGTTCGCGCGCCAATAGCGCCCCAGCTAATGAGATCGGCGATAAACTGACCGGTCACCATATCGAGGAATTCGGTAGCAGTCGGAACACCCAGCGTATTCACCTGCAGCAGCAGTTTGCGTGCCTGCTCAATACCGTGATTAACGCGGTAACTGCCGTTGAGATCCGGATCGGAAATTAAACCTTTCCAGCCCACGACCGTGCGCGGTTTTTCAAAATAGGTGCGCATCACGATTTCCAACTCACCCTGATGCTTGTCACGCAGTACCTGCAAACGGCGAGCGTAATCGATGGCAGCATCAAGATCGTGGATAGAGCAGGGGCCCACGATCGCCAGCAGGCGGTGATCTTCACCGTTGAGGATCTTTTCAATTCGACGGCGTGAGGCGGTAACGTGCGCCGCAACGTCCGGCGATACCGGGTGGCGCTCAGCAAGTTCAGCAGGCGTAATCAGGCTCTCAATTCGAGCAGTACGCAATTCATCGGTCTTATTCATGGAAGTCTCAGAAATTTGTTGCTTCGCCAGCCAATATGCTGGGAAGTGATGCACATCACGATAAACCAATCTCCGCTGAATTCAAGCGCGGAGCGTAATGTGCGCTCAATCACACTGACATGATAAACAAATTCGATGTATTGTACTAGTGTATTAGTACATTCTCCGACTCAATCCCATAATATCCATGATTTTAGTAGCAATTTCTTCCACCGAGTAATTGGTGCTGTTAATCCACGGGATCTGGTTTCTGCGATACAGCGCCTCCACTTCGGCAACTTCCATCCGGCACTGACGCATTGAAGCATAGCGACTGTTCTCACGTCTTTCTTCGCGGATGGCTGCCAGACGCTCGGCGTTGATGGTTAGGCCAAATAGCTTATGCTGCAGTGGTTTTAGCGACGCGGGCAGCACAAGGTTATCCATGTCGTCGGCAATAAACGGGTAGTTGGCGGCGCGAATGCCAAACTGCATTGCCAGATAAAGGCTGGTGGGCGTTTTCCCACAGCGCGAAACGCCAAGCAAAATCACCTGGGCCTGATCAAGGTTACGCAGTGAAATACCATCGTCGTGCGCCAAGGTGTAATCAATAGCGGCGATACGCGCATCGTACTTAGTGAGATTACCCGGCGTTAAGCCGTGGGTGCGGTGGGCAATAGGGGTGGGCTCAAGCTTTAACTCTTCCTGTAACGGAGCGACCAGCGCTTGCACGATATCCTGACAAAATCCCTCACATTGCAGAATAATGTGACGAATTTCAGGAATAACGATGGAGTAGAAAACTAACGGGCGCACACCGGATTGCTGATAAATTGCGTCGATCTGCTCCTTTACCGCCTTCGCCCGGCTTTCGCTTTCAATAAACGGCAATGTAATGCTGTTTATCGCCACCGGGAATTGTGACATCACCGCGTGGCCGAGAACCTCCGCCGTAATGGCGGTGCCGTCGGAAATATAAAATACCTGACGATCGACTGAGTTTTCCATTTTGCCTTTCCCCGTTAATTGCCTGAAAGCGTAAATTAAATTTAAACACAACCGGATGATGCTTGTCGTTAAATTAAAAATGAAATGGTATTTTTATTTTTAATGAAATACCCATTTCATTTTTATCTTATCGCCAATAGACCGTCGGTTATTGTGGCTTTTTAGCTTAATCAGTAGGTTATGAATTACATGGAATCAATCCTAAAAAGTAAAAAAATAATTTGCTTACACGATTCACCGTTTTTTTCAGCAGTTTAAATATGCGAGGATATTTTGAGTAGTCAGTCGTTACTTATCACTGCTTCTTTAATCAAAAAAGGATTGTCTCGATGTCCAACAATGGCTCGTCACCGCTGGTGCTTTGGTATAACCAACTCGGCATGAATGATGTAGACAGAGTTGGAGGCAAAAATGCCTCCTTGGGTGAAATGATTACGAATCTGTCCGGGATGGGAGTTTCAGTACCTAACGGATTTGCCACCACTGCCGATGCGTTTAATCAGTTCCTCGACCAGAGCGGCGTGAACCAGCAGATTTATCAGCTGTTGGATAACACCGATATTGACGACGTTACCGCCCTGGCGAAAGCCGGCGCGCAGATCCGCCAATGGATCATCGACACTCCTTTCCAGAGCGAACTGGAACAGGCTATTCACGAGGCATATAACCAGCTGGCGGCAGACAATGCCAATGCCTCTTTTGCCGTGCGCTCCTCAGCCACCGCAGAAGATATGCCGGATGCCTCCTTTGCGGGACAGCAGGAAACCTTCCTAAACGTCCACGGCTTTGATGCAGTGCTGGTCGCCGTGAAGCACGTATTTGCTTCACTGTTTAACGACCGCGCGATCTCCTATCGTGTTCACCAAGGCTATGACCACCGCGGCGTTGCGCTGTCGGCGGGCGTTCAGCTGATGGTGCGTTCCGACCTCGCATCCTCCGGCGTGATGTTCTCCATCGATACCGAATCCGGCTTCGATCAGGTGGTATTTATTACCTCCGCGTGGGGACTGGGCGAGATGGTGGTGCAGGGCGCTGTGAACCCGGATGAGTTTTATGTGCACAAGCCGACGCTTGCCGCCGGTCGCCCGGCTATTGTGCGTCGCACGATGGGCTCGAAAAAAATTCGTATGGTGTACGCACCGACCCAAGAGCACGGCAAGCAGGTACGTATTGAAGACGTACCGCAGGCGCAGTGTGACATTTTCTCGTTGACCAACGACGAAATCCAAGAGCTGGCGAAGCAGGCCGTACAGATTGAGCAGCACTACGGTCGTCCAATGGACATCGAGTGGGCTAAAGACGGTCACACTGGCAAGCTGTTTATCGTTCAGGCGCGTCCAGAAACCGTACGTTCGCGTGGGCAGGTAATGGAGCGCTATACGCTGCATTCTCAGGGGCGCATTGTCTCTGAGGGCCGCGCTATCGGCCACCGCATTGGTGCGGGTAGCGTGAAGGTGATCCACGATATCAGTGAAATGAATCGGATCCAGCCGGGTGATGTACTGGTGACCGACATGACCGACCCCGATTGGGAACCGATCATGAAAAAAGCGGCAGCCATCGTCACTAACCGTGGTGGGCGTACCTGTCACGCGGCGATTATCGCGCGTGAACTGGGCATTCCAGCCGTCGTAGGCTGTGGTGATGCCACCGAGCGCATGAAGGATGACGAACAGGTTACCGTTTCCTGCGCCGAAGGTGACACTGGCTATGTCTACGCCGACCTGCTGGACTTTAGCATCAACAGTTCCAGCGTCGATACCATGCCGGATCTGCCGTTGAAAATCATGATGAACGTCGGTAACCCGGACCGTGCGTTTGACTTCGCCTGTCTGCCAAACGAAGGCGTCGGTCTAGCGCGTCTGGAATTCATTATCAACCGGATGATTGGCGTACACCCACGTGCGTTGCTGGAATTTGATGACCAGGAACCTAAGCTGCAAAACGAAATCCGCGAGATGATGAAAGGTTTTGACTCGCCGAAAGAGTTTTACGTTGGCCGCCTGACCGAAGGGATTGCCACGCTCGGCGCGGCATTCTATCCGAAACGCGTCATTGTGCGCCTCTCGGATTTCAAATCTAATGAATACGCCAACCTGGTGGGCGGCGAGCGCTATGAGCCGGAAGAAGAGAACCCAATGCTCGGCTTCCGTGGCGCAGGTCGTTACGTGTCTGATAGCTTCCGCGACTGCTTTGCGCTGGAGTGTGACGCGGTGAAACGCGTACGTAACGAGATGGGTCTGACCAACGTTGAGATTATGGTGCCGTTCGTACGTACCGTCGACCAAGCGAAAGCGGTTGTCGATGAACTGGCGCGTCAGGGGCTCAAGCGCGGCGAAAATGGTCTGAAGATCATTATGATGTGCGAAATCCCATCTAACGCCTTGTTAGCCGAACAGTTCCTCGAGCATTTCGATGGTTTCTCTATCGGTTCCAACGACATGACGCAGCTCGCACTGGGTCTTGACCGTGACTCTGGCGTGGTTTCGGCACTGTTCGATGAGCGCAACGACGCGGTGAAAGCGCTGCTGTCGATGGCGATTCGCGCGGCGAAGAAACAGGGCAAATATGTGGGGATCTGTGGCCAGGGGCCGTCCGATCACGAAGACTTTGCCGCCTGGTTGATGGACGAAGGGATCGACAGCCTGTCGTTGAACCCTGATACCGTTGTTCAAACTTGGCTGGGTCTGGCCGAACTGAAAAAATAACGCATCTTGCCGTTGATAATCCCGGGCCTTGTGTCCGGGATTTTTTTTGCCGTTCCCCCAAATCATTCGAGTTGTTGGCGATCACACTTCGCGAAGAAAACCAAAAATCATAAATCCGCTGGCAATTTCGACAATTGTTCCACGCCCGTCACTTCTGAATACTGATTCACAAATGCTAATACCGTGCGCTAACCCGTCATTGTGCTGAATGATTTCGGGCATTGACCAGCAACTCAGGAGAACGGCTATGACCCCGATTTACAAAGATCCCCAACGCCCGATTCAGGAGCGTGTCGATGATTTACTGGCGCGTATGACGCCTGAAGAGAAATACGCCCAGATGCATGCTTGGTGGCTGGTGCTGTCGGAAGAGGGACAGCATCGTGAAAGAACTGACATGAGCGATGAATTTGCGGGCGTTAGTGCGCAGTCATCGCTCAGCGAACGCTTAAAACTTGGGGTTGGGCAAATTACCCGTCCGTTGGGCACCCATATTGTCGATGCTAAAACCGGCGTTCGCGCCGCCAATCGCCTGCAAAAAATGATGATTGAAGAGACTCGCCTCGGGATCCCCGCGCTATTTCATGAAGAGTGCCTCGTGGGACTGCTGTGTAAAGACGCCACGCTGTTCCCATCATCGTTGAACTACGGCTCGACATGGGATCCCGCGCTGGTCAAACGTGCCGCACAGCAGATTGGTGAAGAGGCCCGATCCACCGGTTGCAAGCAGGGGCTGGCGCCGGTGCTCGATGTTTCTCGCGATGTACGCTGGGGGCGCACCGAAGAAACCTTTGGCGAAGACCCGTGGCTGGTGGGGGTCATGGCCTGTGCCTATGTTGAAGGGCTACAGGGCGAAAAACGCGACGTGTTGGCGACGCTTAAGCACTACGTTGGTCACTCGTTTAGCGAAGGGGCGCGTAACCATGCGCCAGTGCATTTGGGCTTTCGTGAACTGAACGATACCTTCTTGCTGCCATTCGAAATGGCGGTAAAACAATCGAATGCGGGATCTGTGATGCCGGCCTATCACGACATCGATAATCAGCCGGGGCACAGCGACAGCTTCCTGTTAACCACGGTGCTGCGTGAGCGCTGGGGCTTTGACGGTATCGTCGTGGCTGATTACGGTGGCGTGAGTCTGCTGCATCAGCACCACGGCGTTGCGCAGGATGCGGCTGAATCGGCGGCACTGGCATTTAACGCTGGGCTGGACGTAGAGCTACCGAAAGACGACTGCGCTCGTCATCTGGCTGAAGCGGTTGCGCGCGGGCTTATTTCCCCTGAGAAAATTGACGAAATTGTCGCCCGCACGCTGACGGAAAAATTCCGTCTTGGCCTGTTTGAACACCCTTATACCGATGAGAATGCCATCTCGCTGCAGTCAGATACGACCCGCCAGGTGGCAAGAGAAGTGGCAACCCGCTCGATTACGCTGCTGGAGAACCGCGATGTGCTGCCGCTTACCGGCAAACCTCGTATTGCAGTCGTCGGCCCGACGGCGGACGATCCGCTGGCGCTGCTTAGCGGCTATAGCTTCCCGGTGCATTTGATCATCAGCGATATGGTGGAGAAAACCTCGCAGGTGACCACACCGCTGGCAGCACTTCGCCATTATCTTGGTGATAGTCAGGTTCGCTATGCCAAAGGCTGCCATATCATTGAGCAACGCATGGCGGGCGCGCCGGTCTTCCCTGGTGATAGCTCGGGCAAGCCGATGCAGTCTTCTCCGGTATCTGAGGATCTTAGCCTGATCCCGCAAGCGGTATCTGCCGCGTTGGAAAGCGAGGTGGTTGTCGTCTGTCTGGGCGATCTGGCGGGGCTGTTCCAGAGCGGTACGGTGGGTGAAGGTTCTGATACCGACAGCCTGAATTTGCCCGGCGTACAGCAGCAGCTGCTTCAGGCGCTAGTGGACACCGGCAAGCCGGTCGTGGTGGTGATGACCGGTGGACGTCCGTATAACCTGCAAGGTCTAGAAGAGAAAGTCGCGGCGCTGATGCTGGCATGGGCGCCGGGTCAAGAGGGCGGCTGGGCGATAGCCGACGTGCTGACCGGACGCGCCGAACCGCAAGGGCGTCTGGTGGTTAGCGTGCCGAAAAGTGCCGGGGCGATGCCGTTTTACTATAACCATAAGTTGAAAAGTGGTGGTACGCCGTTTGCCTTCCATTTTGGCGCGCTGTATCCGTTTGGCTACGGTAAAGGTTGGGGCGAGTTCACCTATGGTGAGCCGCAGCTGGCGCAAAGCCAAGTGCCGATTGACGGTGACATTACCTTGCGTATTCCGGTCAAAAATATCGCAGAGCGTAGCGGCAGCGAAGTCGTGCAGATTTATGTGCGCGATAAAGTGGCATCGATGGTGCGTCCGCTTCAGGAACTGAAGGCGTTTGAACGCGTGACACTGTCACCAGGTGAACAGACGACGCTAACCTTTACGCTGCCGGTAGATATGCTGAACTTCACCAGCTATGACGGTCAGCGCATCGTTGAACCCGGTGAGTTTGAGTTGCAGATTGGGAGTTCATCGGCAGATATTCATTGCCGCGTGACGGTGCAGGTTAATGGGCAAACCCGCGTGTTGCCGTCGAATTGGCGGATGATGAGCCGCTGCGAAATCGGCTGATATAGTGTTAAAAAAAATGCCCATCGTGGGAGATGGGCAAAGACTACACACAGCAATTCGTTGTTTCACTCAGGGGATATATAAATCAAGGGGTTGTTCTATTACCTTGAAGCTTATAGTAGGCATACGTATTTTTTGCGTCGATCGGATTCCTCTCAATAGTTAAATAAATGTGAATAATTTCCGCGAGATGTCGCAAATCGCGCCGGTTTTTGTCCCTTGGCAACGCACCAACCGGTTAGATTTATTTAAGTAATCAAGAGGGCGCTTTGAGGCCGTGAAGTTGGTGCTGCTTGAGGCTATGAGGCGGCATAACCAATCGGTTATGCCGGCCTCGCTTTCTTTGATTATGCGTTTGACCAGCTTTGAATCGCGTCTAGGTTATCCAAATCACCGTGGAAGACCGCGTAGGATTTTTTCAAGATAGGATCGGTGTGCTGTGTCAGGTCTTTAAAGATGCCTTTATTCATCGCTTCATAACGTGCAGCATTTTCTGCCACCGGCGTAAAGACATCCTTCACCCGTACCATATTGTCGATGGCCTGTTGGTACGACGTATACAGCCCTAGCCCAACAGCCGTATTGATTGCAGCACCGAGGCTTGCGCAGCCGTTAATCTCATTACGTCTGGCGGGCAGGTTAAACACATCAGCAAAAATCTGCATAAACAGACAGCTGTTTGAGCCGCCGCCGGTGATGATTATCTGTTTGGCAGAATGCTTCATTTCCGACGTCATATTGTCGTAATTATTCTTCAGGGTCAGCGCGATGCTTTCAAGAATCGAGCGGTAAATCCAGGCGTAATCCATCGTGGCGTTAAACCCAATCATAATCCCGCGCTTGTACGGCTCCCACGGGTTGGTGAGCCAGTCCAGCACGGTCATCAGACCGTCGCAGCCCGGTGGCACCTGACTGGCTTTTTTATTCAGCAAATCTTCCGGGGAAAGCCCTTGAGAATGGGCATCTTGAATGAATGACTCCCCCAACATGTCTCGAAGCCAACTTACCGTCCACATGCCTTTGCGAATGCCGTAACCTTCATACAGCAGGGTTTCCGGTATGGATGACATGATAGGCCAGTAATGAACAGGATCTTTCGGCAGCGCTTTGCCGTTCATCATCAGGGCGATGTATGTGCCCAAAGAAATAACCGCCGTATCATCATCCAGCATACCTGCGCCAAGTGCTTCAACGGCTTTATCGCTGGTACTGCATACCACCGGCAAACCTTGTGGGAAGCCCGTTAACGCTGATGCTTCTGATGTGATATGTCCCAAAATGGAGCCGGGCATTTGTACATCAAATAACATGCTACGCGGTAGATTAAATTTCTGAATTACCTCGGGATCGTCACTCCAGCCCCAGGTCTTGTAATCTACTGGCCATTGTCCGAAGTAGTTGGCGATATTGTCCTTGAACTCTCCGGTCAAACGATGTGAAAGATAGCCGGAGAAGGAGGTCACATAGGCCACCTGTTCGTTGTCGTGCTCGTAGGGCCGCGTTACGCGGCTATCTTGCCAGCTAATCAATGGCGCAGCGGGCGTGCCGTCGGCTTTCAACAGCGCACGACAGCAACGAATCGATCCCAAGCCGATACCTACGATATCCGCTCTATTGCCCTGAAAACGGCCCATTAAATCTTTGCCCGCCGCACACAGAGAAGTCCACAGGTCGTCATCTGGGTGTTCCACGGTATCTGCATCAGGGGTGTGCATGGGCTGTAGCAGGCCTTTGCCTTCACACACTACATTCCCTTCGAGGTCATACATCACTACTTTTGTACTTTGACTGCCGCCATCAATTCCAATGATGTACTTCTTAGACATAGTCTTTCTCCTTTAAAATTACACCGTCACTCGCTGACCGTTTTGTCGGCGGGTAGCGTCACGTTTTCATCGCGGCTGGCGGCGCGGATCTTTCTTGCCAGCAGGAAGGTGAAGACGATAACCATGCTTAGGGCGCACAACCCCATCAGCCACATATTGCGATAGGCTTCGGCTGCGGGCAGGGTGTCTTGCCAGTAGCCAACTACCGGGTAGACAAAGACGTCAGGGAGGAAACCGATGACGGAGCAGATCCCGACGGTGGTTCCCATAATGTAAGACGGCGTTCTGGCTTCGCCTGGGCAGGCCCAGTAAAGGCCACGAGAGGCGTAGCAGGTGAAACCGAGCAGCAATATCAGGCCGATTCCCATTCCCACTGACTCAGGGTTGGAGTTGGTCGCCAGTAGGGCGATAAGCGCGATGGCGCCGATAATGGAGAGCAGTTGAACCACGCGGGTAGGGGATTTGATTTTGCTGTAGGTGGTGATTATCCCACCGAGAGGGCCACAGATTGCGCGGAAAATCTTATTGATAACAATCCCCATGTAGCTGGCAGCGACCAGCGACATCCCATACATTTCTGTCAGATAGTTGGTGGAGTAGCTGAGAATAGCGTAGATGGTAAATACGCCAAAAATCACCATGCTGCAGTACCAGGTGGTGCTGATGCGTAAAACCGCCAGGATATCGCTGAGCTGAAAGGCTTTATTTGCTTGCCCTGCATCGTCATTGTGTGGAGATTTTCCCTCGCTGACAAAGAACCAGCACAGGAATCCCAGCAGGATATAGACCACGCTGTAGATCAGGATGACGGTTTTCAGGCTATTGGGATCTTCAGGCTCGAATTGCGAGAAAGCCCACATGGTAAAGACCGCCAGCGACATCACGCCGACGCCTCGCAGTCCTTCCATCCAGCCCATGATCTTGCCCTGTTCGCTGTGTGTGCCAAGCAGAGATGCGGCCTTAATCGATACTGACCACAGCATCAGGATAGTGGTGATAGCAAAAGCCACCTGAATGAGTAACATCACCCAAAGCGGGGGATAGGTGGCCATTAACAGTCCCAGCAGCCCGGTAATAATCATTGAGGAGGTAATCATTTTACGGTGAGAAAACTTGTCAGCGATAATCCCACTGGGCGCATAGAGAATAATTGCGGTAATTCCGAATGTGCTCATTATTAAGCCTATTTCGGTATTAGTGAAACCCATAAATTTTGCCATGGGAATCTGGTAAATATAACGCAAATAGGCAAGATCAAAACTGACGCCACCGCTAAAACTAATAATGGCGAGGGTTATCCAACGGCGATATGATGAATGTTGCATATCGTTCTCTCGTGTTATTGGGGCTGAATTAAAGACAAAAAAAAGAGAAAAGTAAACCGCCCTTGCAGGTGGATTACTTTTCTCATGGTCTCCAGTAATTGGCGTTATAAATATCATGGCCAACAAGATTTGAGTGTGAGAATAATCACGATTCTCTTTATTATTATTTTTAAATGGTGGAAGTTTGGCTCTGTGAGTTTCATCACAATCGATCCTTCTGGGCTGTGATAAAACTAATTCCAGTTACCAGAGAATATGAGAAAGGTGACTTCCCTCAAGCGGGGGAAGTTGCCTTTCTTTTTTTTTGCCTAAAGGATTTTGGAGCCCATCATGTCTATTGAATCTCTTAATGCTTTTTCCATGGATTTCTTCTCACTGCAAGGTAAAACCGCCATTGTGACCGGTGGCAACAGTGGATTAGGCCAGGCCTTTGCGATGGCGTTGGCAAAGGCAGGTGCCAATCTGTTTATACCGAGCTTCATCAAGGATAATGGCGAAACCCGCGAACTGATTGAACAACAGGGTGTACAGGTTGAATTTATGCAGGTGGATATCACGGCTGAAGGCGCACCTCGTGAGATAGTTGCTGCCTGCTGCGAGCGTTTTGGCACCGTGGATATCCTCGTGAATAACGCTGGTATTTGTAAGCTGAACAAGGTGCTGGATTTTGGGCGTGCCGATTGGGACCCAATGATTGCGGTCAACCTGACCGCTGCGTTTGAATTAAGCCATGAAGCGGCAAAAGTCATGATCCCGCAACAGCACGGGAAAATCATTAATATATGTTCGCTATTTTCTTATTTAGGTGGGCAATGGTCTCCGGCATATTCAGCAACAAAACATGCACTGGCTGGTTTTACCAAGGCATATTGCGACGAGTTGGGGCAGCATAATATTCAAGTAAATGGTATTGCGCCTGGCTATTATGCCACGGAAATTACGACAGCTACCCGCAGTAATCCCGAAACGAACCAGCGCGTGTTGGATCATATCCCTGCAAATCGTTGGGGAGATACTCAGGATTTAATGGGGGCAATGGTTTATCTGGCGAGTCGGGCATCTGATTATGTGAATGGTCATTTATTGGTCGTTGATGGCGGATATTTAGTTCGCTAGTTAAGAAAATCCTTAAAGAATATTACCTGTTAAAAGGTGGTTCCTGTATTTTTTATGTTCAAAACAGAAAGGAAATACTATGTCTTTATCCCGCGAAGCCATTGTCGAACAGGTCAAAGAGTTAGTTGGTCCTGGCCGCGTTGTTACTGATGAAAATGTGTTGAAGAAAAATAGCTACGACCGCTTCAGAAAGTATGCAGACATTCACGGTGTTTATACGTTACCCCTTCCCGCTGCGGTGGTGAAATTGGGATCGACCGAGCAGGTTTCTCAGGTGCTGGCATTTATGAACCAGCACAAAATCACCGGCGTGCCGCGTACCGGTGCTTCCGCGACAGAAGGCGGGCTGGAAACGGTGGTGAAGAACTCTCTGGTGCTTGATGGCTCCGGGATGAACAAAATTATCGATATTGATATTGAGAACATGCAGGCCACCGCTCAGTGCGGCGTGCCGCTGGAGGTGTTGGAAGATGCGCTGCGTGCAAAAGGCTATACCACCGGACATTCGCCGCAGTCTAAACCGCTAGCCCAGATGGGCGGTTTGGTCGCCACTCGCAGCATCGGCCAATTTTCCACGTTATATGGCGCGATTGAAGACATGGTTGTTGGGCTGGAGGCCGTTCTGCCGGATGGCACCATCACTCGCATTAAAAATGTGCCACGCCGTGCCGCGGGGCCAGATATCCGTCACATCATCATCGGTAACGAAGGGGCGCTGTGCTATATCACTGAAGTGACAGTGAAAATTTTCAAATACACGCCAGAAAACAATCTCTTTTACGGCTATGTTCTCGACGACATGAAAGTGGGCTTCGAGATCCTGCGTGAGGTCATGGTGGAAGGCTATCGTCCGTCGATTGCTCGTCTGTACGATGCAGAAGACGGCACACAGCACTTCACCCACTTTGCTGATGGCAAATGCGTGCTGATTTTCATGGCTGAAGGTAATCCACGAATGGCTCGCGCCACCGGTGAAGGCATCGCTGAACTTGTTGCCCGTTTCCCGCAGTGTACCCGTGTTGACAGCAAGCTTATCGAAAACTGGTTCAACAATCTGAACTGGGGCCCTGAGAAAGTGGCTGCGGAACGCGTGCAGATCCTGAAAACCGGCAACATGGGCTTCACTACGGAAGTGTCCGGCGACTGGAGTAGCATCCACAACATCTATGAGCGTGTTCTCCACCGCATTCGCACTGAATTCCCGCATGCAGACGACATTACCATGCTGGGCGGTCATTCTTCCCATAGCTACATTAACGGCACCAATATGTACTTTGTTTACGATTACAACGTGGTGGACTGCAAGCCGGAAGAAGAGATCGACAAGTACCACAATCCGCTCAATAAGATCATCTGCGAAGAGACTATTAATCTCGGCGGTTCAATGGTTCACCATCATGGTATTGGTAAGCATCGCGTTCATTGGGCCAAAGCAGAGCACGGTAGCGCTTGGGCGCTGCTGGAAGCGCTGAAGAAACAGCTCGACCCGAACGGCATTATGAATACCGGGACGATTTATCCGATTGAAAAATAATCACGCCAATGGTTTCCCTAAACGGGAAACCATCTTTTTTTAAAGGGGCAGCTATGAGTACGTCACCCATTCGTATGGACGATCTGCCGCTAACCCGCTTTCACTGGCGTATTGCCGGCCTGACTTTTGGCGCACATCTGACCGATGGCTATGTGCTTGGGGTTATTGGCTACGCCATGATCCAGTTGCAGCCGCAAATGAATCTCTCGCCGATGCAGGAGGGGCTGATTGGCGGCTCGGCGCTGTTTGGCCTGTTTCTTGGCAGCCTGATTTTGGGCTGGATATCCGACCACATTGGCCGGCAGCGTATTTTTACCTTCAGCTTTTTACTCATTACGTTGGCCTCTTTTCTGCAATTTTTTGTTACCACCCCGGAACAGCTTATTTTCCTACGCATCCTGATTGGTTTTGGCCTCGGCGGGGATTACTCCGTCGGTCATACTCTGCTGGCTGAGTTTTCACCTAAGCGCTATCGAGGCATGTTGTTGGGCGCGTTCAGCGTGGTCTGGACCGTTGGCTATGTACTGGCAAGTGTGGCGGGACACGCTTGGCTTAACAGCAGCCCAGAAGCTTGGCGCTGGTTGCTAGCGTCGGCGGCTTTCCCTGCGCTGGCGATAACGCTTTTGCGAATGGGGACGCCGGAATCACCACGCTGGTTGATGCGACAGGGACGAATCACCGAGGCCCATGCGATTGTCCGACGCTTTCTCGGGGCCAATGTTTTGCCCGGAGATGAGATAGCGGGCGTCACCACGCGTCATATCAGCACGCTGTTTTCCGCCCGATACTGGCGGCGAACGGCATTTAACAGCCTATTTTTTGTCTGTCTGGTTGTACCGTGGTTTGTCATCTACACCTGGCTGCCGACTATCTCCATGACGATAGGCCTTGAGGATGCGCTCACCGCGAGCCTTATCCTCAACGGGCTGCTGATCATCGGCGCGCTGATCGGGCTGGTGCTAACTTGGTCTCTGTCGCGTCGCCAGTTTTTAATCAGCAGCTTCCTATTACTGGCCGTGACGTTGACCGCGCTGGCCTTTACGCCAGCTAGCAATAGTTTCCTGATTTTACTGTTATTTATCCTGTTCAGTGCGACCATTTCTGCGGCCAGTAATCTGGTGGGTATTTTACCCGCTGAGAGTTTTCCTACGGATATTCGCTCGTTGGGGGTGGGATTTGCTACGGCCATGAGCCGCCTTGGCGCAGCCCTCGGCACCGGCCTGCTGCCTGTAGCGCTGACCGCATGGGGAATGCGTAACACGTTACTTGTACTGGTGGCTATATTGCTCGTTGGGCTCCTTGTTTCTGCGTTATGGGCGCCGGAAACGAAAAATCTCTCGCTGGTGGAGGCAGCCGATCTGCCGCCAAAGCCACAAGGAAAGGTGAATGAACATACTGTTGGCGTTTAAATCCGAACCCGATCTCTCGATGCTGGTTGAGGCGAATTGGCAGGCCGCGGCCACCGGGACTATCGGGCCTGATTCAGCATTAATGCGCGTGATGATGGGCAATGATGAGCAGGGCGCCGCGGAACTGATGTTGATGCTGCGTGACAATGCGCCTTCTACGGTGCTAAGTGCCGTCACGATGGGCGATGAACGCGCAATTCCTGCCTTGCGTCATTTAGCGGCGCTTGGCTTCGAGCAACTGACGTTACTCGAAACGCAGCAAGATATGCGCTTTCATCCGGCGCTGGTGGCGGAGCAGCTCGCAAAGCAAGTGAAACAAAGTGGGAGCGAACTGGTGTTGCTTGGTACGCAAAGCAGTGAAGGGCAGAACGGGCAGACCGGTTGGCTGTTGGCGGAGATGCTCGGCTGGCCGTGTTTGTCTCAGGTGTGCGGATTAACGTTAGCTGAGGCGGGTTTTATGGTGCAGTGTGAGAATTTGACGCAGCGTACTCAATGGCATGTACAGCAGCCCACGGTGCTGATGGTACAAAATCGTGGGCAAATGGCACTTCGGGTTCCCGGCATGCGCGCACGGCTTGCAGCGGCGAAGGTGGAAGTTTCCCATGCGATGTGTGAATCGAATTTGCCGCCTTCCATTGCTTGTGTTGCGCTGGAAAGAAAACCGGTGCGCCGCGCGGGATTGCTTATTAACGAAAACTCACCGCAGGCTGCCGCCCGTCGTTTATGGCGTGACTATCTCGCACAAAGGATGCCGTCATGACGATTGCCGTGGTGCTGCTGGATTCCGCTGATGAACAGCCGTTGGCGTCTTTTATTGCCGATAGTGGGCTGACTGAAAGCGCATTGATAGGTTGGCGATTGCCGGGCGACGTATTCTCGATACCCGCGATATTGTCCGCGCTCGAAACCCAATACTATTGTCAAATCGTCGAGACGATCGTTTTCCCTGCATCAATCATCGGTGATGAACTGGCAACGCGGCTGGCGTGGCGTCTGGGGGGGAGTAGCGTTTGCCAGGTTGAGACCTATTCACCTGTTGCCCATACCTTAAGTAAAGCCGTCTACGGCAACGCGTTATATGCAACTCTACGGGCAAGCAATCGCCCGCTTTGCCTGTCGGCATCGCGCAATCGCGCTTTACGCGGCGAGGGACTTCCCGCAGCGATGCCGACGCTTGATATTGTGGTTCAGCCTACTGCAGATCCGTTGCCTGCGCCTGAGATCCTAGCAAAAACGCGCCATCCGCTAAACGCAGCGAAAGTGGTGTTGGCAACCGGGCTGGGCGCACAAACGGAAATTTTTGATAAGTTGGCCACCGAACTAAACGCCGAGCTTGGTTTTACCCGCCAGCGAGTGATGGCCGGTGGTTGTGATGAACAGCGGATGATTGGTATTTCCGGTCTGAACGTCGCGCCTGAAATCTGCATTATCGCCGGAGCTTCTGGCGCATCAGCATTCATGGCAGGGGTGCAGCAAAGTGGGTTTATCGTGGCTGTCAACAACAGCCAAACGGCACCGATATTTGCCGCGGCGGACGTGGGCATCGTTGGGGATGCTGAGGCGGTTCTGACGGCATTGGTTGACTGTATGGATGACTAACAGCTCACTTTTCCTGATGAAGCCAGTTTGCAGACCTATCTCGTCAAAAGATGATGATGGCATGAAGGCCCGGTAAGCGTAGCGCTACCGGGCAATTTTTAACGTGGTTAGCCATCCGCTTAATTCAGCTTTTTAGCCAGTTTCCACACGTCAGTGTTCGTGGTGGAAAGCGCGGCAACGCCTGCTGCGATCGCATTGCGGGCATCTTCTTCGTCGCAGACTAGACCGCCGGCAATCAACGGCTGGCGGACTTTCTCCGTTACCCAGTTCAGTACCTTTGGCATACAGCCGGGGAGGATCTCAATGCAGTCTGCATTGGACTGCGCCACCTGTTTATCAATATTGTGAAACGATATTGAGTCGACGATAAATAGCCGGTGAATGCAAAAATAGCCTTCGGCGCGTGCAGCTTTCAGCATATTGGGTTTGGTGCTGATAATTCCGTCAGCCTGCGTAACCAGCTTCAAAAATTGGATCACCACTTCTTTATTTGATGTGCCTTCGAGTAAATCGACATGGATGAAGGCAAATTTCCCAGCCTGCTTAATTTTTTGCACGATATGGCTGATGGTACAAATGCTGCCGTAGAGCACGGAAATAAACCGGCAGTCGGAGTCAATGGCGAGCTGTAAGCTGGCGTTGTCTTTTACCGCGGCAATCACCGGGTTTTGTCTTAACAGGTGGAGTAAGGGCACTTGGCGATCCTTAGATAATTTAACTAAAGCGTAGGCTTATCCCTTTGCCGGAAGCGGGGTAGCGCCACTTATCTATGGCGCCATCACCCGCAATAAGACGACAGCATCCACACTCCAAACAACCTTCAAAATGAAGCATTTCCTTGAGGCTAGCGTCACGTTGGAACAACCCGGCGGGACAAATTTTTTCCAGTAATGCACACTGCTCTGCACTGAGCGATTCGTGCAGGGTGATATGTGATGTTTCGTCGGGATGATAGCAATTCTGCGCTAAGCTCTCGTTTACAGACATCGCAGACTCCTTAAAATATCGGCAGTTAAACGCGCTGGGCCAAAATGTCGCGTATGCCGCAGTACTATTTTCCACAACGGCAGATTGGCGTCTGGTTCTACGCGGGATAGATCCCGTAGCACATTCTGCGCAAAGGTGGGCCACTGGCGATACCAACCTTCACGCTGCAATAAACCTGGAACGTGGCGATAGCGTTGAAGTTGCTGCCATAGAGCGCTTTGCGCGATGAACTGCTCGTAGAGTTGGGATAGCGTTTTTTCCGGCTCTTGGGTATGGGCAATCAGCGCCTGGGCTGCTGCCTTCGCATTGAGAACCGCCATATCCATTCCGCGGATAGTCACGCCGGTATTAATACAGGTACGCAGACAATCACCCATCAGCAGCCAGCCATCCCCCGATTTGCGCTGCGGCATGCTGTGTAACCCGCCTTCGGGGACCAGATGCGCGCCGTATTCAACGGGTTGCGCATGGCGTATCAGTGGACGCAACGTGGGATGATGTTTTAGTGTTGCAAGGAGAGAAGAGGCGGCACCCGGGCCGTCGCGAAGAGAGGACAGCGGGGCAACGATGCCCAACGAGATGGTCTGCTTGTTGGTATACAAGAACGCACCCGCGGGTTTCGCTCCGCAGATTTGCCCGCTGAACAGCCACGCCGCGCCTTCATTTTCTTCCAGATTAAAACGCTCCTCCAGCAGCGACGGATCAAGTGCTAGGGTTTCTTTAATGCCTAACGCCATCGTATCCCATGCTGGCCGGGCCGCCAGCCCATGTTGTTCTGCCAACAGGCTGTTAGCGCCCTCCGCCAGTACTACCGTTTTGGCACCAATCCGTTCGCCCTCACAGATTACCCCAGCTATCCGCCCCTGTTCCGTGTACAGCGAGTCGACCGTGGCGCCGCAGAGCAACTGCGCTCCGGCGGCTTCAGCCTGTGCGGCAAGCCAAGGATCGAAACGTGCGCGAAGCACACTCCATGAGGCGCTGGCGGGGTGCGTTCCTCCGATGGTCGTTGCGCCTTCGGCGGTCAGCAGGGAAAAATGCTCATGGGTAATGCGGCGCTCAAGCGGAGCGTGGTTTTGAAAATCGGGAATAATATCGGCAAGGGCATAGCCATAAAGCCGACCGCCGGAGAGGTTTTTGCTGCCGGGATATTCACCGCGTTCCAGCAACAATACGGATAATCCCGCACGAGAGCAGAGCAGAGCGCAGGTTGATCCTGCGATCCCCGCGCCAACAATAATTAGGTCAAAATCGTCCGCCACCGTGCGCTCCTTTTCCGTCGAGTGCACAACCCTAACATAGCGAAATTAAAGGAAAATTGACCTGTACCGCAAAGGTGATAATCCTGATGGACGTGACCGCACTGCGATTGTCGAATGGTCAGGGGAATCATGACAAGCACTCCCCTTAATGGACGACCTTACTGTTTGGGATAGTTATTCTGTTCAAGCTCAGCCAGTTCTTCCAGAACCTGATCCGGGTCGGAGGACGGCGGCGGCACTTCGTGAAGCCAAGCATCAAACAGACGCCAGGAGACGGCCAATAGCACCGGGCCAATAAACAGGCCAATCATGCCGAAGGCAACCAGTCCACCGATAACGCCAGAGAGGATGAGAATCATCGGCAGGTCGGCGCCCATGCGGATAAGCATCGGGCGAATGACGTTATCCATCGTCCCCACCACGCAGCTCCAAACCAGCAGCACAGTGCCCCAGGTTGTATCGCCAGTCCAGTAGAGCCAGATAATGCAAGGGACTAGGACGATTAATGGACCAAGCTGCACGAGGCAAGAAAATATCATCACCACGGTTAACAGTGTCGCATAGGGCACGCCGGAGATAGCGAGACCAATGCCGCCGAGCACGGCCTGAACGAGCGCGGTGACCACCACGCCCAACGCAACGGCGCGGATAGCCTGTCCGGCCAGTAGAACCGCTGCATCGCCACGTTTTGCCGCCAAGCGGGTCGCAAAGTAGCGCATGCCAAAGGCGACCTTTTCACCCTGCCAGTACAGCAGGGCGCTGAACAACAGCATCAGGCCGCTGTGCAACAGGAAGCGACCGACATGCGCGGCTTGGCCCACAAACCAGGTGGTCGTGGTGCCGAGGTAAGGGCGAACCTTCGCCATTAACGCGCTGCCGCCCATATCGAGCAGGCTGTGCCAACCGCTGTACATTTTGGCGCCAATAAATGGAATGCTGTTCAACCAGTCAAAATCTGGCAGCGTCAGGGTTCCGCTGGTGATGGCGTGAACAAGCGGTGTGCTGCCGTCAACGAGGCTGTTGACCAGCAAGGCAATAGGTATGACGAACAGTAAAAAGAGTAGCAACGTCATGACAAGAACAGCCAGCGAGCGGCGACCGAAAAGGAGGCGCTGGAACCAAATCAGCACGGGCCAGGTGGCAATCACGATAGTGGATGCCCAGGCGAAGCCCAGAATAAACGGCTGAACAATCCATAAACAAGCGATGATCATCAGTGCAATAAACAGCACTGATAGCAGTATTTGTGGAATATCCCGTGGTTTAGAAACCGTGTTCATAAATAAGCTTTACCTTCAGTCACTCGAAAGGCCGCTGACGCGGCATAAATCCGTTCATTGATAATAATATCAATAAATTCCCGGCGCTGATTCTGCGGCAAAATCTACCGGGCGCATAAGGAAAAAATGTGATAAAACCATAATGGCACGACGCAAACGATTAATCATATACACAACATAATTCGAGTTTCAGGAAGGCGGCAAGGGAGTGAATCCCAAGAGCGTACATAAGTACGTGACTGGGGTGAACGAGCACAGCCAACGCACCTGCAACTTGAAGTGTGCCGTGTATAAATACACATAACGCTGCTGGCTGATGTCATTATGATGGCTGGTGAAGTTTTGTGCGAATAACACAACATTCCAAATTCTAAAAAGGGTCAATCGTAATGATCCCACTGATTTCCCAAGCACCTGGCGAAGTACCGTTGGTGCTGAATTATTTGCAAGCACTGGAGCAACAAGGCTTTACCGGCGATACCGCGACACGCTACGCCGACAGGCTGACGATGGCGACCGATAACAGTATTTATCAGCTTCTTCCTGATGCGGTGATATTTCCACGTTCCACGGCGGATGTTGCGCTGTTGGCCCGTATTGCAGCCGAAGAACGCTATCAATCTCTGGTCTTTACCCCGCGCGGCGGTGGCACCGGGACTAATGGTCAGGCGCTGAATCAGGGCATCATCGTTGATATGTCCCGCTATATGAACCGCATTATTGAAATCAATCCCGAAGAGGGTTGGGTGCGCGTTGAAGCTGGTGTGATTAAGGATCAACTCAATCAATATTTAAAACCCTACGGCTACTTCTTTGCACCTGAACTTTCGACCAGCAACCGCGCGACGCTGGGCGGAATGATTAACACCGATGCCTCCGGGCAAGGGTCATTGGTTTACGGCAAAACGTCCGATCACGTCTTGGGTGTGCGCGCGGTGCTGCTGGGCGGCGATATCCTAGATACCCAACCGGTTCCCATTACGCTTGCTGAAACGATGGCGAAAGAGCAGTCGACGGCGGGGCGAATCTACAGAACCGTGTTTGACAGCTGCCATGACAACCGCCAACTGATTATTGATAAATTTCCCAAACTGAACCGCTTCTTGACCGGTTACGATCTGCGTCACGTCTTTAATGACGCGATGACTGAATTTGATCTCACCCGCGTGCTGACCGGTTCGGAAGGGACGCTGGCGTTTATCACCGAAGCGCGTCTGGACATCACCCGGCTGCCGAAAGTGCGCCGTCTGGTGAATATCAAATACGACTCTTTTGACTCCGCGCTGCGTAATGCGCCGTTTATGGTTGAAGCCCGTGCGCTGTCGGTTGAGACGGTTGACTCGAAGGTGTTGAATCTGGCACGGGAAGATATTGTCTGGCATTCAGTCAATGAACTGATTACTGATGTTCCCGACAAAGAGATGCTGGGCCTGAATATCGTTGAGTTTGCGGGCGATGACGAAGCGCTGATTGAAAGCCAGGTGAGCGCGTTGTGCCAGCGTCTGGACGAGTTGATTGCCCAGCATGAAGGTGGGCTGATTGGCTGGCAGCGTTGTAATGAACTTGACGGTATCGAGCGTATTTACGCGATGCGTAAAAAAGCGGTTGGCCTGCTCGGTAATGCCAAAGGGGCTGCGAAGCCGATTCCCTTTGCCGAAGATACCTGTGTGCCGCCGGAGCATCTCGCGGACTATATCGTTGAATTCCGCGGCCTGCTTGATAGCCACGGTCTGAGCTACGGCATGTTTGGTCACGTTGATGCCGGTGTGCTGCATGTTCGCCCGGCGCTGGATATGTGCGATCCGCAGCAGGAGATCTTAATGAAACAGATCTCCGATGACGTCGTGGCGCTTACCGCCAAATATGGCGGCCTGCTGTGGGGGGAACACGGTAAAGGCTTCCGTGCCGAATACAGTCCGGCCTTCTTTGGCGAGCAGCTTTACGCCGAACTGCGGAAAGTCAAAGCGGCATTCGATCCGGATAATCGTCTGAACCCGGGGAAAATCTGTCCACCGGAAGGCGTTGATGCGCCAATGATGAAGGTGGATGCGGTGAAACGCGGCACCTACGACAGGCAGATTCCGGTCAGCGTGCGTTCGTCATGGCGTGGCGCGATGGAGTGTAACGGCAACGGCCTGTGCTTCAACTTTGATGCCAAAAGCCCAATGTGCCCGTCGATGAAAATCACCAACAACCGTATGCATTCGCCGAAAGGCCGTGCGACGCTGGTGCGTGAATGGCTGCGGTTGCTGGCCGATCGCGGCGTTGACCCCGGAATGCTGGAAAAAGATCTGCCGGAGCAACGCGCGAGCCTACGTTCGCTGGTGGAACGTACGCGCAACAGCTGGCATGCCCGTAAAGGGGAATACGATTTCTCGCATGAAGTGAAAGAGGCAATGTCCGGCTGTTTGGCCTGTAAAGCCTGTTCCACCCAGTGCCCGATCAAAATTGACGTGCCGGAGTTCCGCTCCCGCTTCCTGCAGCTTTATCACACGCGTTATCTGCGTCCGGTACGCGATCATCTGGTGGCGACGGTCGAAAGCTATGCACCGCTGATGGCGCGAGCGCCGAAGACCTTCAACTTCTTTATGAATCAGCCGCTGGTGCGCAAGCTGTCAGAAAAACACATTGGGATGGTGGATTTGCCGATGCTGTCGGTTCCGTCGCTGCAAAAGCAGGTGGTTACGCACCGTTCGGCGAACCTGACGCTTGAGCAGTTAGAAGCGTTAACGCCTGAGCAAAAAGCGCAAACGGTGCTGGTGGTGCAGGATCCGTTTACCAGCTACTACGATGCGCAGGTGGTTGCTGATTTTATTCGTCTTATCGATAAATTAGGCTATCAGCCGGTGCTGCTGCCGTTCTCGCCAAACGGTAAAGCGCAGCATATTAAGGGCTTCGTCACGCGCTTTACCAAAACGGCGCAGAAAACGTCAGACTACTTGAATCGGGTGGCGGCGTTGGGTATGCCGATGGTCGGCGTCGATCCGGCGTTAGTGCTGTGTTATCGCGATGAGTATAAGCAGGTGCTGGGCGACCAACGCGGTGATTTCAACGTGATGCTGGTCCATGAATGGCTGCCGCAGGTGCTTGAGGGGCGCGAGAACACACTGCCTGCGGGAGAATCTTGGTATCTATTCGGCCACTGTACTGAGGTCACGGCGCTGCCAACGGCACCAAAACAGTGGGCTACGATCTTTGCGCGCTTTGGTGCGACGCTGGAAAACGTCAGTGTCGGCTGCTGCGGCATGGCCGGGACTTACGGTCATGAAGTGAAAAATCACGTCAACTCGTTGGGCATCTATGAGCTGTCTTGGCATCAGGCTATGCAGCGGCTACCGCGTAATCGCTGTCTGGCAACGGGCTATTCCTGCCGTAGCCAGGTGAAACGCGTTGAAGGTAACGGGGTTCGCCATCCGCTGCAGGCTTTACTGGAGATTATCGGATGATCTGGAAACGACACGTGACGCTGGAAGCCCTCAATGCGATGGGGGAAGGCAATATGGTCGGCCTGCTGGATATCCAGTTTGACCGTATCGGCGATGATTCGCTGGAGGCGACAATGCCGGTGGATAATCGCACGCATCAGCCGTTTGGCCTGCTGCACGGTGGTGCATCGGTGGTGCTGGCGGAAACCATGGGTTCCGTGGCCGGATATCTGTGTACTGAAGGCGAGGATCGGGTGGTCGGGCTTGAAGTCAACGCCAACCATATCCGCTCCGTGCGCAGCGGCCGGGTGCGCGGCGTTTGTAAAGCGCTGCACGCTGGGCGTCGTCATCAGGTCTGGCAGATTGAGATCTTCGATGAGCAGGGGCGTTTGTGCTGCTCATCACGGCTCACCACCGCTGTTGTGCAGGCCTGATAGGCGCAGCGTCGTCAGGCGCTAGTGCGGTAGATTGCCGGATGGCGGCGTTGCCTTATCCGGCCTACGTGTTATGTAGGCCTGATAAGCGAAGCGCCATCAGGCATGGCATTACTGCAATGCATCCGGCGCAATATTCATATTTTTCAGCACCGGACCCATAATATTGCCAAATATCGGGGCTGCCACCGATCCCCCAAAGTGCGTGCCCGCCGTTGGGTTGTTAACCACCACCACCAGTGCGACCTCAGGATGGCTCACCGGGGCTACGCCTGCGGTATAGTTCACGTAGCCGCCGTCATACTTTCCGCTATCGCCAAGCTTTTCAGCCGTACCGGTTTTGGTCGCCAGACGATATCCCGGCACCGCCGCTCTCACGCCGCTCCCGCCGGGCAAAACATCGCTTTCCATCATACGGACGACGGTTTTCACAATCGCTGGGTCGGCAACCTGTTGGCCTATTACCGGTGGCGTCACTTTGGTTATCGACAGCGGGCGGTAAATACCGTACGAACCCATCGTGGCGTATTCGCGCGCAATTTGTAGCGGTGTCACGCGTAGACCGTAGCCGAAGGAGAAGGTGGCTCGTTCGATATCTGCCCACTGCTGACGATGGAGTGGGAAATAACCTACGCTTTCGCCGCTCAGCCCAAGCCCGGTTGGTTTTCCTAGACCGAAGGCATGGTAGGTATCGACCAGCGCTTGTGCCGGCATCGCCAGCGCAATATGAGACACCCCGATATCGCTCGATTTTTGTAAAATGCCGGTCGGCGTGAGCTGCGGCCAATGACCGACATCGCGGATCAGGTGCCCGTTAACGCGATACGGCGTGGTATTCAGCAGCGTATCGGGCTGAATAATATGCCGCTCCAGCCCTTCAATAATCACCAAAGGCTTAACCGTTGAGCCGGGCTCAAAGCTGTCGTTAATGGCCACATCGCGCATCTGCGTTTGAGTCGCGTTGTCAAAATTATTAGGGTTGTACGAAGGGTAAGAGGCCATCGCAAGGATTTCGCCGGTATCAATTTTCACCAACACCGCCGCGCCGGAGTCTGCCTTATTCAACAACACCCCTTCGCGCAGTTTGCTGTACATCGTGTATTGATCAAATTTATCAATGCTCAGCTGTACGGTCGGCGGCTGCTTCGGCGCATCGTAATCGAGCACGTTGATAATGCCGCCGGAGGCGTCTTTGCGGTAGATCTCTTTTCCCGGCTCGCCTTGCAGAATATTGTCATAGCCTTTTTCCACACCGTTTAACCCTGAGTTATCGGCACCCACGATACCCAGCAACGGCGCGGCGGCTTCTCCCATCGGATAGTAACGACTGTCGTTATAGACTTCGCTGATTCCTTTTATATGCAGATTTTCCACATCTTTGGCGATCCCAAGCTCCACTTTTCTGTCGAGAAACAGAAAATGCCGGTGTGCATTCTGGTAAATCTTATTGGCAATTTCATCGGTGGTGGTGTTGAGCGCAGAGGCCAGATATTGCCATTTGGGGTCGTGGAAGTTGGGGCTCGCCTCGACGATTTTCACCGGATCGGCAATCACATCGCGAGAAGGGACGCTCATCGCTAAGGCTTCACCGTTGCGATCCTCTAACGTTCCTCGGTTTGTTGGCAGCTCAACGGTTCGTAATGAACGCTGATCTGCTTCGCGAGCCAGCATTGGATGGTTTAAAAACTGTAAATCCGCCACGCGGATCAGCAAAACGGCAAGGCAAAAAAGAATACCGATACAGAGTATTATGTAACGAGACGTAATAAATGAGTCTTTATTTTTCTTTTCTGTTGGATTTTTTTTCATTTGTAACATTAAACCACATGGTTTTTATTTTTTATGATTAAAGCTTGGCGAGTAACGCTCTGATGTTATTCGCAACGAGAAAGTATCAATATTAGTTTTGCAGATGATATGGAAAGACAGTTTACAGATAACATCATTGATAACAAGCAATTAAGTTAACATATTATTTCAAGGTGGAATGCAGGCCGAGGGCGATAAAGAATGAATGTCTTTGCCGATAATAGGGTGGGATGACAGCCCCAACTCGCTTGGAAGTGGTTTTGATTTAAGGCGGATATTGCGGGTTTCGCTGCAGGTTATCGTTTGGTCAGATTTATCCGCATTAATTTTTTCTATTCTAGGTTAATGGTTTTCAGTGTGCTTTTCCTTGAATGACAACGTCGTAGCGTAGGAGAGACAACGACAGGCGTTGCCTAGCCTCGGCAGATTTATCCGCCGGGGACTTGCTGCCAACGGCCAATGCATATACTGTATAAATGTACAGTATATGCATTGGGTGATTATCATGCAGTTTTTCACATTCTCTGAGCAGCGCGACGTTATCGCGTTGCCGTTGTATGGCACTACCGTTTCCTGTGGCTTTCCAAGCCCGGCGCAAGACTACGTCGAACGGCGCATCGATCTCAACGAACTACTCGTGCAGCATCCGTCGGCGACCTATTTCGTCAAAGCGGCTGGCGATAGCATGATTGATGGCGGGATTGCGTCGGGCGATCTTCTGGTCATCGACAGTTCTCTAACGGCAAAGCAGGGGGACATTGTTATTGCGGCCGTGGACGGAGAGTTCACCGTCAAACAGCTACAACTGCATCCCGTTGTTCAATTGAATCCGATGAATGAAGCCTACAGCCCGATAGTCATCGGCAGTGAGGGTATTCTTGATATCTTTGGCGTCGTCACCAGCATTATCAAAATCAGAGGTTAAGTATGTTTGCCTTGGTGGATGCGAACAGCTTCTACGCCTCCTGTGAAATGGTCTTTCGCCCTGATCTCAAAGGGAAACCAGTCTGTGTCCTGAGCAACAACGACGGCTGCGTTATTGCTCGCAGCACGGAAGCTAAGGCGCTGGGGATCAAAATGGGAACGCCTTGGTTCAGGCTTAAAGATGTCCGGTTTCCGCAAAGAATCCACTTTTTTTCGAGTAACTATGAGCTTTACGCCGATATGAGTCTGCGATTGATGACCACGCTGGAAGAGATGTTGCCGCGCTGCGAGATATATTCAATTGACGAATCATTTTGCGACCTGACCGGCGTCAGAAATTGCCGGGACCTGACCGATTTTGGCAAAGAAATTCGCGCAACCGTGTTTAAGCGAACACACCTCACCGTTGGGGTAGGTATTGCGCCAACCAAAACGCTAGCAAAGCTGGCCAACCACGCTGCGAAGCAGTGGCAGCACCAGACTGGCGGAGTTGTCGACCTGTCAAATGTAGAACGTCAGCGGAAATTAATGGCGCTTTTACCTATCGATGAAGTGTGGGGCGTTGGGCGGCGTATCAGCAAAAAGCTTGAAGCGATGGGCATCAAAACCGTGCTCCAACTGGCGGATACCGACATCCGTTTTATCAGGAAGCACTTCAACGTGACCCTCGAACGGACGGTGCGAGAACTCCGTGGCGAGCCGTGCCTCGAACTGGAAGAGTTTGCGCCAGAAAAGCAGGAAATTGTCTGCTCCCGATCGTTTGGAGAACGCATCACTCAGTACGAGCAGATGCGGCAGGCCATTTGTAGCTACGCGATACGGGCTGCAGAAAAATTGCGTGGCGAGCACCAGTACTGCCGGTTTATTTCTGCGTTTGTCAAAACGTCGCCATTCGCCGTTAGGGAGTCGTATTACGGGAACAGCGGCTCCGTGAAATTGCTCACTCCCACTCGGGATACCAGAGATATTGTTGAGGCAGCCATCCGCTGCCTAGATGCGATATGGGAAAATGGCCACAGATACCAGAAAGCAGGGGTGATGCTAGGTGACTTTTTCAGCCAAGGTGTGGCTCAGCTCGACCTGTTTGATGAGCGCCCGCCACGGAAAAAGAGCGCTCAGCTAATGAAGGTTTTGGATCAGCTCAACGCGAAGGCCGGGCGGGGAACCTTGTATTTTGCCGGGCAGGGCACTCAGCAAGAGTGGCAAATGAAAAGGGACATGTTGTCGCCACGATACACGACAAGATTCGGTGATTTGTTGCAGGTGAAATAAATATGAACACTAATGTTGCGTCGCACCTCTTCGGATTTATTATGCCCGTTAAGTGCAAATAGCAGACGGTTGCTAGTAGAGCGGTACAATGAGTAACGGGATGCCGCATAGTCACTATCGCTGTTAATAAAAACATGTTTTAAAAAACAGTATTGACCACAAATCTTAAATAAGTAAATTAGTACTCAGCAGCACAATGAAAGTGGTTAGTCGGTTAGTAAATAGAAAGAAGTTCTGGGTTAAGCCATTTTGCTTCACAGGCCACGAAGTTTGTTGTTTGGGATGTAGTTAGCTTTCAGGCCTCGTAGTGATTGTGCTGATTCGCAAAATGGTAGTGTTAGTGCGACGATGTAAGGCCTTGTTTTTTTTAGTTTATGCTGACAGTTTCGTTTTTGATGGTAACCGTATCAGCAAAGGGCAACGCATCAAAGAGTATATGTCGCGATGGGGGATGTGCTTGTTTAAGTTGCCGCGCTTAGATTTTTAAAGCGTAGGCGGTGTATAACTAGATAAATAGAGGGAGGCTTTTTAGTATTGATGCCCAATATTATCTGTAGTGAACGGGTACATTTGAAAGCAGTATAAATAGCAGTATCACTTTATTAAGTCCATTAATGTTAAATCTGAAGTCTGTAGTACCTTAAAAGCCCTGGCTGCAATGGTCAGGGCTTTTAAGATTACTGTCCCTTTGAATTGTAAGTTTCCCCAACAGATTACTGACAAAAATAATCTTGCTTATCAACTGATATGAGTCCAAGATGCATCATCGGTTTGGCATACAGACCTTATGAAAGCAGTTTTAGTAAAGCAGTCCTCATTTCAAGCGTTATCCTTAGATACTCTTCTGCATGAGCCTCCTCCTAAGTGCCCAATAAGTCCTCATCTGCAAGCAGGCCATGTTCGCCACAACGTGTGGCTCAAGAAAATTAAAGGAAGTATCTATGTCTAATAAAATGACTGGTTTAGTAAAATGGTTTAATTCTGACAAAGGTTTCGGCTTCATTACGCCATCTGACGGCAGCAAAGATGTTTTTGTTCATTTCTCTGCCATTCAGAGCAACGATTACAAAACTCTCGACGAAGGCCAGAAGGTTGAGTTCTCGATTGAGAATGGTGCCAAAGGTCCGGCTGCCGGAAATGTTGTCGCGCTTTAATTGCCGATAACGACACAGACGCTTACGACAGCGATGACGGCACTGGCCTGAGCAGATAAGTGAACGTGATAAAAAACCCGCCCTGAGCGGGTTTTTGTGTTTCATGGATGGCCTGCTGCAAGGGTGACGAACATTTCACTGCCGTTGCTGGAGTGAAGAAATGAAACCAAATAGTACAAACCCAATGATGATGACCAAAAGAAAGCCGATGTGTAATTTCCAGCCCAACACCAGTTCTCCCTAAGTCTATTTAATAAGCCTAGGAGATAATAATATTCATGATTCCTTGGTCAATGATGTCTGCTCTTCGCTCAAAGCAGACCTTCAGCTCAAATAACTCATCCCCACCGCACCAAGAAGCAAACTTTATCTCTCCGGCTACACTCGACCATCCATCAGAATATACTGCGCCGCTTTACGTGCATATTGATCAATCAAAGGAACTAGCCGAGTAAAATGCTCGCTGGCACAGTGTGCATCGAGCGCTGTTCGGTCAGGCCATTCTTCAATGAAAATAAAATGTCCGGGATCCTTTTCATCCCGGTATAAATCATAAGCAATACACAGCGGCTCTTTCTTCGTTGCCGCGATGAGTTCGCGGTATAAAGGCAGAACCGTGTCGACGCACTCGGGTTTGATAAAATCTTCGGCGATGACCTTTAGCATGCGAACTCCTTTATTAAAAATAGTCCTGAAGGGCTGGGCCAGTCAGTACCTAGTAGGGCATTCATATCCATTCTGGAAATATTGGCCCGATAATTCAGCGTTAAATTTTCCGGTTAATGCGCAATGCATCCACAACGAGTGAAAAGGCCGGGGAGGGCTGTTTACGGCTGGGGTAATAAAGATAGTAACCGGGAAAAGGCCGACACCATTCTTCAAGCACCCGGATCAGTTTTCCTTCCCGCAAATGCGTGCCGAACTCCTCCTCAGGTAAAAAAGCAATCCCGAGCCCAGCAAGCGCAGCATCAACGACGTGTTCTGATGTATTAAACGTCAATTGCCCTTCAACCCGAACGTGAAACTTGCCGCTTTCTTGCTCAAATTCCCAGGCGTAAATCTTCCCTGATTGAACCATTCGCTCATTAATGCAGCAATGTTGCATAAGATCGCGTGGCGTCTGAGGGGCGGTGCACCGGGCAAAATACTCAGGAGAAGCGACAGCCGCCATGCGCAGTTTTGGGCCGATGGGCACCGCTATCATGTCCTTGTCGATGGTGTCTCCAAGCCTCACACCAGCATCAAAACGATCCGCCACGATGTCACGGAACCCATGGTTGGCGTCAAATTCAATATGAATATCCGGATATTCGCGTAACAGCGGCGTCAGCTTTGGCAGCAGCGTGGTTTTCAGGACATTAGGTCCACAGGTAATACGGACGGTTCCCGCAGGCTTATCACGCAATGCCGTCAGCATGTCCAGTTCGGCTTCAATCTCATCAATACGATGGCCCACCGACTGCAACAGACGCTCCCCGGCGGTCGTCACCGACACGCTGCGGGTGGTCCGGGTCAGCAGGCGGATTTGCATCCGTTCTTCCAGTCCGGAAATCGCCTGGCTCAGCGCCGGTTGAGTCACCCCAAGCTGCGCGGCAGCGCGCGTAAAGCTGCCTTCCCGCGCTACGGTGATGAAAGAGAGTAAATCGTTGAGATTGCGTCTGGGCATGTTCGTTTCCGGTCTATTTATAAGTTTTACTTATAAGGTCATTAAGGATTCATTAGCTAGTTAACCCGCTGCATATTGGTAACAATAATGCGATGAAAAAGTCAACGTTAACCACTGAAAAGAAAGTCGTAAATGAGTAACAAGACAGACGAGAACAGAACAAAAAGAACCGGAAGCGGAAAGCCGCCCGCTCACTGGAGTGGCGTCTTTGCCATGACGCTGTGCGTCTTCGCTCTGATCGCCTCCGAATTTATGCCGGTCAGCCTCCTGACACCGATAGCGCAGACCCTGCAGGTTACCGAAGGTATGGCCGGGCAGGGCATCGCTATTTCCGGGGCGTTTGCCGTGGTGACCAGCCTGTTTATTTCCGTGCTGGCAGGCACGCTTAACCGGAAAACTCTGCTACTAGGCCTGACCTCCATTATGGCGGTTTCCGGTGGCGTGATTGCGATGGCACCCAATTACCTGACCTATATGGCGGGCAGGGCTCTGATTGGCATCGTGGTCGGCGGATTCTGGTCGATGTCGGCTGCGACGGCAATGCGGTTGGTTCCGGTGCACCGTGTTCCACTGGCTCTGACTATTTTCAACAGCGGCAATGCACTGGCTACCGTCGTGGCCGCGCCTCTGGGCAGTTGGCTAGGGGCGGCGATCGGCTGGCGGGGGGCCTTTTTCTGCCTAGTGCCGGTCGCGATAGTCGCATTTGTTTGGCAACTGACAAGCCTGCCTTCCATGCCAGTCACCCGCCAGAGTACCGGTTCCGGCAACGTTTTCACGCTGTTTCGCCGCCGTGTGGTCACGCTGGGCATGCTGGGTGTTGGCATCTTCTTTATGGGGCAGTTCACGCTATTCACCTACATCCGGCCTTTCCTTGAGACGGTGACGCGGGTGGATGCCGCAACGGTGACTCAGCTCCTATTGGTTATCGGCGTCGCGGGTTTCATCGGCACCATGCTTATTAGCAGGGTTCTGAAACGAGGATTCTACCCGACCCTGATTGCCATCCCCGTCCTGATGGCCATGACCGCGCTGACGCTGACCGTCTTCGGCAGTCAGGTGGCTATCGTGACGGCGCTGCTCGGGCTGTGGGGATTGATCTCCACCGCAGCACCTGTGGGGTGGTGGGCATGGGTTCCGCGTACCTTCCCTCAGAATGCCGAAGCGGGCGGCGGGTTGATGGTGGCGATGGTGCAGTTGTCCATTGCCCTCGGTTCGACGGTGGGCGGCCTGCTTTTCGACCATCACGGCTACGAGATCACTTTTTTGGCAAGCGCTGTGATGCTGATTATTGCCACCGTACTGATTTTTCTAACCTCACGTGCAGACACCTCTGCCTGAGACTCTTCATCACTCTTGTCCTGTTAAGGAGACCATCATGAATAAATTTACGCTGGCGCTGGGGCTGTTCATCAGTGCGTTTGCCGCCTCCGCGGCGGATATGTCCCGTGGGGCCGACAATTTTTATAAAAGCGATAAGGTGACGCAGGAGAAAGTGACCTTTAAGAACCAGTATCAGATGAACGTGGTCGGTAACCTGTTTATGCCGAAGACGATGAATCAGAACAGCAAAAAACCGGCGATCGTCGTGGGTCACCCAATGGGGGCGGTCAAGGAGCAAAGCTCAAATCTGTATGCACAAAAGCTGGCGGAGCAGGGGTTTGTCACGCTGGCGATTGATCTCTCGTTCTGGGGGGAAAGCGAAGGCAAGCCGGGGCATCTGATTTCACCGGAGATCTACGCGGATGATTTCAGTGCGGCGGTTGATTATCTGAGCACACAGCCGTTTGTTGATCCGGAAAACATCGGCGTGCTGGGCATTTGCGGCAGCGGAAGCTTTGTTATCAGCGCCGCGAAGATTGATCCGCGGATGAAAGCCATCGCTACGGTCAGCATGTATGACATGGGGTCCGCGTTCCGTAATGGCCTCAACCATTCCCAGACACTGGAACAACGTAAGGCCGTTATCCAGTCGGCCATTGAGCAACGTTTTGGCGAGTTCAAAGGGGGAGAGACCGCGTATATTCCCGGCACCGTGAATAAACTGGATGCCTCCACGCCGGAAATTCAGCGCGAATTCTTTGATTTCTACCGCACAGAACGCGGCGGCTACACCCCGCAGGGCGAGAAAGAAGAACTGACCACAAAACCGATGCTGAGCAGTATTGGCAAATTTATGAACTTCTATCCGTTCAATGACATTGAAACTATTTCGCCGCGCCCGATGTTGTTTATCACCGGAGACCAAGCTCATTCAAAAGAGTTCAGCGAAGACGCATTCAAACGCGCCGGTCAGCCTAAAGAGCTGTATATCGTCCCGGGCGCAGGGCATGTCGATCTGTATGACCGTACCGACCTGATCCCTTTTGACAAATTAACCGACTTTTTCCGTAAGAACCTGCGATAACGCGTTCAGTTAAGGAACATCTGATATGAATTACAAACATCTGGGCCGCACCGGCCTGCGGGTGAGCCGCATCGGCCTCGGCACCATGAATTTCGGTGAGCTGACGGATGAGCCGACCAGCTTCAGGATCATGGATGAAGCTGTGGATGCGGGCATCAACTTTTTCGATACCGCGGATGTCTATGGCGGGCCGCAATCGCCGGATATGGCAAAGGGTTACGGGATATCCGAAGAGATCATCGGTAACTGGCTGGCGCGCAGTGGTCAGCGTGACCGAATAGTGCTGGCCACGAAAGTCTACCAGCCGATGGACACGGGTCCGAACGACAAATATCTGTCCGCTTACCATATTCGCCGAGCCTGTGAAGCCAGCCTGAAAAGGCTGAAAACGGACCATATCGATCTCTACCAAATGCACCATATTGACCGGAACACGCCCTGGGAGGAAGTCTGGCAGGCCATGGAACAGCTGATCCGCGAGGGAAAAATCAGCTATGTGGGCAGCAGTAACTTTGCAGGCTGGGATATTGCTACCGCACAATGTAAGGCGGACGCGCGCAACCTGCTGGGGCTGGCGTCGGAACAGAGTCTGTATAACTTGACCCAGCGTGCGGTTGAGCTGGAAGTTATTCCGGCACTGCGTCATTACGGCATTGGCCTTATTCCCTGGAGCCCGGTCGGGATGGGCATGCTGGGTGGCGTTCTGAAGAAAATAGCGGGTGGCCGCAGGGCATCGCCGCAAACGCAGGCGCAAATCAGCCGCCTGCGCCCGCAATTGGAAGCTTGGGAAACACTGTGCGATGACTTGGGGGAATCTCCGTCAGACGTCGCGTTGGCTTGGTTGCTGCAAAACCCCGTGGTTAGCGCCGTGCTCAGCGGCCCGCGTACGGCTGAACAGCTCCGTCAGAATCTCAATGCCCTGACGTTGTCCCTTTCAGACGACACGCTCAAAAGGCTGGATACCATTTGGCCGGGACCAGGCGGAGAAGCACCTGAAGCCTACGCATGGTAAACGTTTATCGGTGTTAGCAATTACCGGCCTTCGGGTCGGTAATCACGTTATTGCAGCCAAGCACATTTATTACCTGAAGATGTTGTACTTTGCCTTAATTCTTCGATGGGCACTTTTAGCCCTTCATGCCTGTCCTCCTCATCCCAACAGCAGACCTTTCTAAAGCAATTGCTTGTCAACTGAATAGACTCAATTTACGGCTGTAATTCATCGCAAGGATGTTGTGGTAAATTGCTTGTCAGTTAGAAAGTTGCCTAACAAAACAACAAGGAAAAGGAGAGTAATCGGTATGACGATTTTAGTGACGATACAGGCACAGCTCATTGTTGGAGAAGCGCAGGTGATAAAAAGCCTAGCTCCTGAGGGCATGCTGGCCGCCGTATTCGAAGACGACGGCCAGACCGGGTATTTCTACGCGCTCGATGAGTCCGTTGAAGGAAACCCGATTCAGGATGTCGTGCATATATACAATGTCGAGGATATTTCAGACGGAAACATTCCTTCTGACGTTAAAATCGGCTGGTCTGAAGACAGTCAGAAGTGCGTACTCCTTATCAACGGATATCCGCATGGAGTGTTCGATTTTGTCGGAAAAAAAGGCTACTGCAGAAGCGGATTTCCTCCTCCAATAAACAAGGTATGGTCTGTGTCCGGCCATGAGTGGAGTGATTCAGTGGATGACTTTTTCCGCTGAGTGATGGCGGGCTTAACGCCTGCCGTTGTTATCTATCCATCCATATTGACAATATCACGCTGAAGAGGGCGGGAGATGTTCTGGACTCTCCGGAGATTAGCTATGTCCGAATGCCCGTTCCGTGCCAGGAGTGGACCTTACCCTGATGCAATAAGCTAGGAAATTTGAGGGATAAACACCTAATAATTCACGTAGCCGGGATCCATTCAGCAATTATTCTTGCCAACTCCCCGGGCTGTTCGAGCGGGATCATATGACCGCAACCCCGAATGATTCTTAACGATGCATAAGGTATGGCTTCGACCAACTCTTCTGCCTCCTTCATCGAACGGATAGCATCATCTTCACTAGCGATAATCAGCGTTGGACAACATATCGTTGCTGATGAAGGTATACCTTGCCTAGATAATGATGATTGCATGATAAAGGCTTCAAATCCCAGAGAGCATCCCATTTTCTGGATAGCTGAAATCATATCCTGATTTGATGCGTTTAGAGGGTGGAGTGACCGGGCAATAGCATAGCTGCTCAACCCCTTAAATGTTGTCGGGGGCAGTGACTGTACACTTTGCCGCTTTGCTTCAGCCTCTAACGGCGTATCTTCCCGTAAGGAACTGGCAATAAGTACTAAGGACTCCACGCGTTCAGGGAATTCTGCTGCCAGTTGTCGGGCAATGTATCCTCCAATCGAAAAACCTATTAAAGAAAACTTTTCAGGCAGAAGAGTAATCAGATACCGCGCTACATCACGAATTGTTTGGCCTTCGGTTACGGGTGCATGATGAACAATACAGTTTGATGGCAGGTATGTTTCAAATTCATGCCAAAGCATTTCATTCAGCATAAATCCGGGGATTAAAACGATTGTACGCGGCTTTAAACTCATAGATTTCGCTTAAATGCATCAGTGTATTTATTGGGCTTAGACTGGCCAAAAATATCTGACCAGCGCTGAAACGACAATCCCAAAAGTGATAGCAATCAAAGGCCTTTTTAAAACCAGTATTAAAATAGCGGTGGTTAATAATGCCATCTGAGCACCTTTGTCGCCTGTAAGAGCCACGGGGGCTAAAATCGCAACGAGCACAGAACCTGACATGCCCTGAATAAAGGCTTTTATTCTGTTATTAAAAGGAACAAAAGACATAACCCAGACGCCACCCCATCGGGTAGCAAGAGTGACCAAGGCCATTATAATGATAATAATCAGAGACCCAAAACCTACCGTCTCAATACTCATTTTTTATCTCTCATGATGATTCCAGTGATGCCTCCGGCGAGGGCTCCGGTGATCACGTGGCTATTTTCTGGTAACCATTTATAAGCAATCAGCGAAGCTCCGGCCGCTACGGCCCAGATACAAAATATTCTTAGATTTCTTTCTCCTTCGAACACCATGGAAAGGAGAAAACATCCCATGACCATGTCAAGACCATAGTTTTTAGGCTCCTGGATAGCATTACCGAAATACAGTCCTACAAGAGTCCCTACTACCCAAAAAAGCCATAACGCAAGACCGCCGCCAAAGAGCAATCCCAGGCCTGCTTTTCCCCTGCTGAATGCCTGAATGGACATAGCCCAGTTAGCATCGGATGCAACCATCATGATTCCGTAGCGTTTAGCGGGTGTTAAAGAGCGCAACCACGGATATAAGGTGGCCCCCATCAACAGATGCCTGGCATTAATGGCAAAGACGGTGGCTATTAGCGTTATTACAGGAATATGAGGCGTCCAAAGCTCTAACGCTGCGAATTGTGCATAACCGGCAAATACCAACAAGCTCATCATTGCGGCCGAGGTCTGATCCATTCCTTTCTGGGATGCGGCTAGGCCAAAAGCGGCACCAAAAACAGCGACAAATAATGAAACCGGGATAAGCTGCCGAAAACCAGACCAAATCAGTGAATGGCTAAGTTGAGACAAATCGGGCTCTCGAAACGTCATTTGGGTCCTCCTGATCAAAAGCAAACAGGCAGCCACTATGACAGCGTTGTAGAATCGATAAAAACGCATAATAATTGATGTTAATATTTGATAATCGAATACAAGGTTCCTGAGTGCATAATCAAGACCTACAAATGGACTGGCTCAAATGCTTTGTCGCGGTAGTGGACGCGGGATCGCTTTCGGCTGCGGCACCTGAAGTCCATCGCTCGCAGTCTGCGGTCAGCATGCAGCTTAAAAAGTTGGAATCCGCGTTAGGGTGCCAACTTTTACTTCGCGGTCCTCGTCAACATCAACTCACGTCTGAAGGACAAAAACTGTTGGGTTATGCCCGAAGGATGCTCGACCTTCATGCTGAAACGCAGGCGGCATTCCACGGTAAGGAGTTAACAGGGCGTATTCGTTTAGGTGTCCCTGATGATTATGCAGCAAAATACCTTACACCTGCGCTGAAGAGATTTGCGCCTAACTTCGGGTCAGTCGAGATCGAACTGAGTTGTGAACAATCAACTTCGTTAATTCCTCGCGTTGAGAGCGGCGATCTCGATTTGGCCTTGGTCTCACGGGAACATCCCAGCCAAGGCTCGTTATTATTTTATGAACCGATGGTGTGGGTAGGTTCTCCGCAATTTGAGGTCTGGAGGCGTGATCCATTACCCATTGCGGTATATGAAAGCGCGAGCCTTGCTAAGCGTAGTGCTATCAATGCATTAGCATTACAGGGGCGTAGATATAAGGTGGTCTATAACAGCTCCAGTCTGTCGGGACAAATTACAGCAGTAGAAAGTGGCCTAGCTGTTGCCGTTCTGACCCAGTGCAGCGTGCCACCCCATTTACAAGTTCTTGGCAGTGAACATTTTTTGGGGCCCCTTGAACCTATGGAAGTAGCATTGTTCAGAAGTCGTGCCTCTCAGGGCTCTTCAGCTGTGGATAGTTTATATGATTTGCTAATCAGGACATTAAGGGTAAGAAACGTTGAAAATTGAGACGATTTATTAGATGCCTCAACGTTCGCTCCTCGCTCGCAGCGGACTTTCATCTCTGTAAGCCTGAAGTAGACGCGTTGAGATAAAAAGCTTGCCAACCATTGGTTGGCAAGCAGGATCGACGGCAGATGCTCTTTACTCGCGAAGACGTAGGTTCACATTATTTGGCGCTTTCGTTCGATTCAGCCAGAGTAAAACCCCTACGATTCCCAGACTGAACGGCAACATACAATAAAGCGCGTTAAATGCGCCAAAGTAATGCGCCATCGCACTGGTTATACCGGTGAAGACAGTGGCGGCCAGTACCTGCGCTCGCCATGACATCGCGCTGGCTTTTGCAACCTGTGTCTGGGGAAAGTTTCCGAGAATGCCAAACGTGCCCAATGCAAATACAATATTCGATGCCATATGCGCACTGAAAATCAGAATCAGCCCAATGTAAGAATATCCGGCGGATAGCGGTAATAAAAAATAGCATCCAATAAATATACCCAGACATGCGAGCAATATCCTGTTATTCACGGCATACAGCTGTAATTTACGGGCATCAAGCATCAGCGGCCCGCAAAGCTGCCCAAGGCTTCGCGCAAAAAGAAGCGGTAAGGCCAGCCCGGCAGAATCTTCAGGTCTGATTTCTTGTGCCAGCGCAGGCAAGAGCGCCATCGCAGGCGCACCAACTGCGGCAAGCGCGGGTAACAGCATAATGGTTCTTTTTTGCGAGGGGGATATGGCGCGCCAGAGTGGCTCCTGTCGGCCCGGCATAGCCTCTGTTGGCTGGGTTTCTGCTGTGCGAAAAGCCGCGGCAGACATCATAATCAAAATTGCAGAAGCCACAAAACTAAGGGCATCAATGGCAAGCAGATGCAACGTATCGATCAGGCCAAACAGAAGAACGCCCAAGCCGGTCCCCAACAGCACCTGTGACGCAAAAATGATGGTTTCCATGGCCGTTGCCGCTGGAAGTTCATCATGGCGTAATCCTCGTTTGAACAATAGCGTCAGCGCTGGGTAGCTTATACCGCTGAGCAGGGCTTCGATACATTGCACCACCAGTAGCGCCGGCACGTTATGATGCAGCAAACCATACACGGGAAAAGCAAGTGCAAGCAGGCCCAAGATTTCGGCAAAAATCAGGATCCGTAATGGTGACGTTTTCTTACACAGTCTCTCGCCCCAAATGCTGCCAATAAAACCGGGCAGCATCGACAGCATATACACCATGGTAAGCGTGGCAGGAGAAGCCTGCCAATATAAGAGCTGGCCGAAAATAATGACCTGAGTGAGTCCATTGCCCAGCGATGACAGGATATAGGCAAATCCAAGGAGACGAAGCCAACGATGGCTGCGCAATGCGCCAATAAGCGCAAACAGTAGTGTGTTCATGTAAGTAGATTCTCATCTTAAATAACAGAAGCCCACGCAGCCCAAGGGCAACGCGGAAAATAAGCACTGTTAAAAGAGAAAATCTTTACATGGGAAACGCTACTCGTCGGATAATCGATACAAAACTTTAGCATAAAAAAATCAGAGAGTAGCTTTAATGTTGAATATCTACGCCGCGTTTACAAAGGGCCCTCAGCTCAACGAGTTTGTCTGCTTGGTGTCCTAGGCGGACTGTAGTAGTGCAGCATCTGCATAGGTAGTATTATTCTTAACCAATATTTTTAATGTCCTACTTCTCAAGGATTAAAACAATGCCACTGCCAGAAAGGATGAAACCCACCAAAGTCAGTAGTAAAAAGATTAATGAACTCTCAAAAAATGCTGAATTTATACTTTCTAAAATTGATGAAGGTTCAGATGAGGAAGACCCTATTCTGGCGGCTATGATTGTCGAATGGAACAATCATGTTGTGTGTCCCTATGCATTTTCTGATTTCAGAGATTACGCCTCTTGGACCAGCGCCAGAGAGTTTACCCGGATGGCTTTTAATCTGGATAAATTTTACCCCGACTTTACGTGGGAAGAACTGCTTCAAACAATCAAATTCATATGCAACTGCGAAGGCAAAGAATCTGAACAAAGCTTCGCGCTTTCATTACTTGAATGTAATTTTTCTGGTAATCCATCCGACCTAATATTCTGGCCGGATAGCTGGTTTCAGAATCCTGAAATGTTACATACCCATCTTAGTGCAGAAGAGATTGCTGGGTATTTGATGGCCCGCTCAGGTAGGCATTTAGCTGATGCTCCTGATATAGAGTTAAGTTATCCAATACCGAACAATGATTGATTGTTATGGTTTTGAAAAACAAAAGAGACGAAGGTTTGCTCACCGCGGACCTTCGCCTCAGATAACTCGTCCGCTCCATGCCAGAAGCGGACATGTTGTGCGGCGCCATCACCAATTGGTTTATCTCGAACTGAGAGCCAGTTTAGCCGCAAAGCATATAAACAAACCGCCGGTAGCTCTGTCCATTATCCTGACTATATGACTTTTCTTCAGCATGGCGGATGCAAAGTGCGTCGATAAAATGAGCGTGACAGACCAAATTGTCCCTATCGCGACATGAATGCTAACAAGAATAAATGTCCAGATTAGAGGAGAGTGCCCGGCCGGGATGAATTGAGGCAAAAAAGAGACATAGAAAATACCCATTTTAGGGTTGAGTACATTCCCAAGCATTCCTTTCACAAACCAATTTCCGGATGAAGAAATACCGTTATCGCTAGGGTTAAAAGACGATCTCGGTCGCATCAATAGCTGTAAACCTAACCAGCACAGGTATATCGCGCCGCAGATTTTGAGCATTGAATAAGCGAGCTCTGAAGCCGCCATTAGTGCGCCTAAACCAAACGCGACAAGCGTGCCCCATATGAAACAGCCGAAGTCTATTCCAAGAGCCGCATGGAAAGCTTTTTTACCGCCCTCAGCGCAGGCCGTTCGAAGGATGAGCGCTGTATCTAGGCCTGGAGTGAGCGTGAGTAATAGTGCTGCGAAGGAGAAAGCGAGAAGTGAATCAGCAATAGACATTTTCTTTATCCGAAAGAGCGGATGTTACTCATTTGCTTTATTCCAATCAATCCTTTCAAGATAAGGTTCACAATAAACGGTGAGCCCAACGGACAACGACAACGCTAAAAATGCCGCCCGAAGGCGGCATTGGCATGTTATCCGGTGCTTTTTGTTGGCTGAGAAGGGCAAGTCAGAGTGTCTCAGCGGCACCGGGTTTTTAGCGGCGTGATAGGCAGCAAAGCCAAGCTATCACAGCACAAACTGTCAGAACTAATCCCAGTTGCTGCACGATACCGGCAAGTCCCAGCATCATTCCCAGCAATAGATAGTAGACCAATCCAAACAGCGCTCCGGCGGCCCCTGCCTGTTCACGGTATTGGCTCAAGGCTTGGCTCAGTACGTTGGGGATCGCAATACCATAGGCAACCACGACGCCGGCCATCGGCAAAAGGATCCAGACCGATTGCTGTAATAGCCATGCCATGACGCCCGATAAAAGCGCTAGCGCGCAGGCATTTTTCACTAGTCGTTCAGGAGACAAGCCGATGGACAGCAACTTCCTGTTCCAGAGGCTTCCCGTTAAAGAGGCAAGGGCCAGTAAGACTCCCGTCCATCCGAAGGCCTGAGAACTCCAGCCCAATTGTCCGAACAGAAACGGTGCAAGACTGTAGTAGCTGAAAAGCATCGTATTCAGCAGCGCAACAAGCATCGCATTTTTCCACAGACTTCTATCTCCCGCCATCCGGCTAGCCAGCCCGCCAAACCGGGAGCCAGATGTATTTGCTGACCGCGTTTCAGGCAGCATGATGACCGTCAGCGTGAGCAGCACGAGCGCCATTGTGACCAGCGCAATAAATACGCCAGCATGACCATACAGGCTAACCAGCCAGCCTCCGCTGACTAGGCCAAAGACTGGGCTCACTGCAAGCGCCGCTCCCATAACGGAAAAGACGCGGGCTAATGCAGTCGATTCATAACTATCCCGCAGCATGGTCTGCACAACAACGGACCCTGCCGCAGCGCCGACGGCTGCCACCATGCGAGCGAGGAGCAAGACGCTAAAGTCTGTCGCAACCAGCGCCAGTGCGGAGCCTGTCCCGTAGCACAGCAGTCCAGCTATCATGGCTGGTCGACGACCGATGCGGTCGCTTAACCAGCCCCAGAGCGCAACGCCGACGGCAAATGCGACAAAATAGACTGAAAGAGTCTGAGCGGCACGCTCACTGCTTACCGAAAAGGCATGGGCAATGTTTGGCAATGCCGGGCTGTATATGGTTTCCACCAACTGGGGAAACATGATTAATAATGTCAGCAGCCACAACGGTGGCTGTTTATGGATATTCATAGCAACAATCCTTAGATAAACAGAATATGCAGCTATTATTGCGAAACTTGCTATGTCTCATTACCATTATAAGGACTGTATATATTAAAAGTCGGACATAAGATGAAGATCAATCAAGATGATTCTTTCGATCCGGACACGTTCGATGAGTTGGTTATCGGAATTGCATCCGATATGGGGGTGCACGATTCAGGGATGCATAGCCACCTTCGCCATCAGCTCCTTTTCTCGGCGGCCGGAAGCATCACCATTGAGCTGGATAATACCCTATGCCTACTGCCGCCTCGACGCGCGGCCTGGATACCGGCTGGCACGGTTCATCGTGCGATTATGAATAGCTCAATGGCCTATCGTTCTCTTTATTTTTCAAGCAAATTACCGTTATTAGAGTTGCCTCTGCAGATCGTTGAAGTTAATCCGCTGTTCTTCGAGGTGATAGAACGGATGGCCTTTTGGCAATGGGGAATGACGGAAGAACGACAAGGCAGCCTAATCACCGTTTTTTGTGAAGAAATCAAAAGTGCTCAAAGCGAAAACTGGACGTTGAAATTTCCCTCCGATAATCGTCTGAGCGCATGGCTGGACAGGGTGCGCAGGGGAGAATTGCCCCCACGTCTGGGACAGTTAGCTCAAAAGGTCGGGGCATGTGAACGTACAATAAGCCGTATATTTACCAGAGATACGGGAATGAATTATCAGAGTTGGAGGCAACAATGGCGGCTGCTGAAAGCAATGGAAATGCTCTGTGATGGTTGGCAACTGAGTCAGGTTGCTCAGCAGCTTGATTTTGTCAGCGACAGTGCATTCATTGTCTTTTTCCGCCAGTACACAGGGACCACTCCAACCCGTTACCTCCGCGATTCAATCACTGAAAATCAGGCTTCATTTTCTGATTAACGGCCAGAAATAAACCACACGTGAGGCCTCGAGTTTTTCACATTCACGTTTATTAAAATCGCAGATGACATAACGTCATGTCATCTGCGGAGGCGGCAGGTTGTTACTTGATAAGCTTGGCCACATTCGGCCGGTTGCGGTATTTGTTGTCCCACGGCATGCCATAACCGATCAGCAGGTCGTCGTTATCCATTTCGTAGGCATAATATTGTTTAACGGGGATCTCAACGCGGCCGGGTTTGACGAACAGCACGGCAATCGAAATAGACGCGGGCTGATAGTTTTGCGCAATGAATTCCACTAGACGTTTCATGGTGCCGCCAGACTCGATAGCATCGTCGATGATGATGATGTGGCGGCCAGCAATCTCAATATTATGGTGGTAAACGATGCTGGAGTTGTTGTTACGATCGCCTGGCGTATGGGGGCACGATATATAATCCATGCTGATATCAAAATTAAGCTGCCGGGTGAGGTCGGCGGTATAGAGGATCCCGCCGGGAACAACGGTAATCACGACGGCATCCGTAAAATCGTTGTTCAGTTGCGCCGCCACGCTGCTTACGCCTGTGGCGATAGCTTTTTCATCAAGGACGACGTCACCAATATGTTGATTTTCCATGTGAACTCCATAATCTGATGTGCTATTCAGAGAGTAAAAAAACGGGTCTGTAGAACCCCAAAGAGTGTTTAACCTATCTTACGGCAGAGAAATTTATCTTTAATAACGCCGTCAAAAAAACGTCCTTTGGATTTAACGCTTAAAAAAGTGGCGTAAGTTTTTAGCGGAACACCAACATACTGGTAGATGCCTAAAGTAAAAAACTCTATTTCAAGAAGCTTATGTTTTTCGTCATAACCAATTGATTTTATTCTTGATGATAAAACGTCCTGACGCTGCATATTGATACCATCGCTCCCTACATCTTTTGAGTCGCCGACTGACGGGCTAACTCGGCTGAGCGGTTATCTTAACGCTTACTGCAGAATTATCTGCGGAAATTTGTTCATGGGACAAAAATCCCGATGGACCGCTGACATGCGAGGGTGGGAGTGTATTTGCCAAAAACAGCAAAATATCTATCAGATAAATAGGCATTTTTAGCACATCTTTACAAACGCCCATCTTCACGCTTGTAGGCCACCCAATCCCAATATTTATCAGTTAATTACATAATTTTTGCTTAGCCTATCCAGCCACCACACAGGGTCTATGCTTAGTAAAAGGCTTTTTTCGCGCAAAGCCCCTGCTGATCAGGGGTTGAAGTGATAATCATTATCACTAACATGGTGTTATGCCCTAGTGGCCTAAAACATGAGGTGGAACGATGGAACTGCAGTCAGAAACTTTCAATCCTGCTGATTTTGCGTGGCGCGGCTTAACGCTTACGCCAGCGGCAGCAGCGCATATTCACCAGTTAATCAGCAACAAACCCGAGATCCTTGGTCTACGGCTCGGCGTGAAGCAAACCGGCTGCGCTGGCTTTGGCTACGTGCTCGACACCGTGACGTCGGTTGAAAAGGACGATCTCATTTTCGAAACCGACGGCGCGAAGCTGTTTGTGGCGCTGCAGGCGATGCCGTTTATCGACGGTACGGAAGTGGATTACGTCCGTGAAGGTTTAAACCAGCTGTTCAAATTTCATAACCCGAAAGCCCAAAACGAATGCGGCTGCGGCGAAAGCTTTGGGGTATAGGCGGTACTATGTCTCGTAATACTGAAGCAACTGACGATGTCCAGAGCTGGGCCGGTGGCCCGCTGAATTACAAAGAAGGGTTCTTTACCCAACTACAAACCGACGAATTGGCGCAGGGCATTAACGAAAGCGTTGTGCGGGCGATTTCTGCACGACGTAATGAACCAGAGTGGATGTTGGAATTTCGCCTGAAGGCCTATCACGCTTGGCTAGAAATGGAAGAACCACACTGGCTGAAAGCCAACTATGAAGGCTTAAACTACCAGGATTACAGCTATTACTCAGCGCCATCATGCGGTAACTGCGACGATACCTGCGCCTCGGAACCCGGCGCGAACCAGCAGGCAGGGACGAGCAGCTTCTTGACCGATGAGGTCGAAGCCGCGTTTAACCAACTGGGTGTCCCGGTACGAGAAGGAAAAGAGGTGGCGGTTGACGCCATTTTTGACTCCGTTTCGGTCGCGACGACCTACCGAGAAAAGCTGGCCGAACATGGCGTGATTTTTTGCTCTTTTGGCGAAGCCATCCATGAACATGCTGAGCTGGTAAAGCGCTACCTTGGCACGGTGGTGCCGGAAAACGACAACTTCTTTGCCGCGCTCAACGCCGCCGTTGCCTCAGATGGCACCTTTATCTATATCCCGAAAGGCGTGCGCTGTCCGATGGAGCTATCAACCTATTTTCGCATTAACGCGGAAAAGACCGGTCAGTTTGAACGCACCATTCTGATTGCCGATGAAGGCAGCTACGTCAGTTACATTGAAGGCTGCTCGGCCCCGGTGCGTGACAGCTACCAGCTCCATGCGGCGGTCGTGGAAGTGATTATCCATAAAGATGCGGAAGTGAAATATTCCACCGTGCAGAACTGGTTCCCCGGCGACGGCAACAGCGGCGGCATTCTCAACTTTGTCACCAAACGCGCGCTGTGCGAAGGCGAAAACAGCAAGATGTCGTGGACGCAGTCGGAAACCGGTTCGGCTATCACTTGGAAATACCCAAGCTGCATTCTGCGCGGCGACAACTCAGTCGGTGAATTTTTCTCGGTGGCGCTGACCAGCGGTCATCAGCAGGCCGATACCGGCACCAAAATGATCCACATCGGCAAAAACACCAAATCAACCATTATCTCAAAAGGGATCTCCGCCGGACACAGCCAGAACAGCTACCGCGGCTTGGTGAAAATCATGCCGACCGCGACCAACGCACGTAACTTTACCCAGTGCGACTCAATGCTGATTGGCCCGGACTGCGGTGCCCATACCTTCCCATACGTGGAATGTCGCAACAACAGCGCCACGCTAGAACATGAGGCGACCACCTCACGTATTGGTGAAGACCAACTGTTTTACTGCCTGCAACGAGGGATTAGCGAAGATGATGCTATCTCGATGATTGTGAATGGCTTTTGTAAGGATGTTTTCTCGGAACTGCCGCTGGAGTTTGCCGTGGAAGCACAAAAATTGCTGGCTATCAGCCTTGAACACAGCGTCGGTTAAGTATTAAGGGAAACGGTATGTTGAATATCAAAGATTTACAGGTCTCGGTTGATGATAAGGCCATCCTTCGTGGAGTGAGTCTGAACGTGCGTCCGGGCGAAGTCCACGCCATCATGGGGCCGAACGGTTCGGGGAAAAGTACGCTCTCCGCCACGCTTGCCGGGCGTGAAGATTATACCGTGACCGGCGGTGAAGTGACCTTTAACGGTAACGACCTGCTGGCGATGTCGCCGGAAGAACGTGCGGGCGAAGGTATTTTTATGGCCTTTCAATATCCGGTGGAGATCCCCGGCGTCAGCAACCAGTTTTTCCTGCAAACTGCGCTTAACGCGGTACGCGCCCATCGCGGACAGGAACCGCTGGATCGTTTCGACTTCCAAGATCTAATGGAAGCTAAGATCGATCTTTTGAAAATGCCGCCGGATCTATTAACCCGTTCGGTGAACGTCGGTTTCTCCGGTGGTGAGAAAAAACGCAATGATATCCTACAGATGGCGGTGCTGGAGCCATCTTTATGCATTCTTGATGAAACGGACTCCGGGCTGGATATCGATGCATTGAAAGTTGTCTCTGAAGGGGTGAACTCCCTGCGTGACGGTAAGCGCGCCTTTATCATCGTGACCCACTATCAGCGGATTCTGGACTACATCAAGCCTGATGTTGTGCACGTGCTTTATCAGGGACGCATTGTGAAATCCGGAGACTTCACTCTGGTGAAACAACTGGAGGAGCAGGGCTATGGCTGGCTTAGCGAACAGCAGTAGCGCGTTGCAGCAGTGGCATGCGTTACTTCAAGCGCGTGGTGGACAGGCGTCGCCGCAGGCGCTCGCGCATCTTAAACAGGTTAAAGATCTGGGGCTGCCTTCGCGTAAAGACGAAGACTGGAAATACACGTCGCTGGATAAACTGCTGACCAGTACTTTTGTTGCCCCGGCGCTCCCGGCGCTGACGGTGGCCGAGTGCGATGCCCATGCGTTGGCGCTAGATACTTGGCGTCTGGTGTTTGTCGACGGACAGTTCGATGCGCGGCTTAGCGACTCACTCTCAGACAGCGGCTTTGAGGTCACGGTCAACAACCAGCGACAATCGCTGCCGGAAGCCGTTCACGGTGAGATATTCCTGCATTTAACCGAAAGTCTGGCGACCAGCGTCACCCATATTCAGGTGCGCCGTAACCAACGGCCCGCCAAACCGCTATTGCTGCTGCATATCACTCGCGGCCTGACGAGCGATGAGATGAACACCGCGCACTATCGCCACCATCTGCAACTAGAGAGCGGGGCGCAGGCGACGGTGATTGAGCAGTACGTCAGTCTGAACGACGCGCGCCACTTTACCGGCTCACGCCTGACCGCTGAGGTGGCTGATAACGCCCAGCTTCAGCATTTCAAACTGGGCTTTGAAAATGCCCAGAGCTACCATTTTGGTCATAACGATCTGCGCTTAGGGCGCGACGCGTCTGCCTTCAGCCATAGCTTCCTGCTGGGGGCGGCGGTGACGCGTCATCACACCAGCACGCAGCTGAATGACGAAAACAGCACGCTGCGCATCAACAGCTTGGCGATGCCGGTCAATAACGAAGTGTGCGACACACGTACTTGGCTTGAGCACAACAAAGGCTACTGTGATAGCCGCCAGTTGCACAAAACCATCGTCAGCGACAAAGGTCGTGCGGTCTTTAACGGCGTGATCACGGTGGCACCGCATGCCATTAAAACCGACGGGCAGATGACTAATAACAATCTGCTGTTGGGGCGCTTGGCGGAGGTTGATACCAAGCCGCAGCTGGAAATTTACGCGGATGATGTGAAGTGCAGCCATGGTGCGACCGTTGGCCGAATCGATGACGAACAGCTCTTTTATCTGCGTGCCCGTGGCATCGCGCTGGAGGAGGCGAAAAAAATCATCCTCTACGCCTTCGCCGCTGGATTAACGGACGTTATTCCCTTAGAACCGCTCAAGCTACACGTGCTGGAGCGGATTGGGCAGCGTCTGTCTGGAGGTAAATAATGACCTTTTCCGTACAACAGGTGCGTAGTGATTTTCCCGTGCTGGCGCGCGAGGTTAACGGCCAGCCGCTGGCCTATCTCGACTCAGCCGCCAGCGCGCAGAAACCCGAGCAGGTGATCCACGCGGAGGCCGCCTTTTATCGTCACGGTTATGCGGCCGTCCACCGCGGGATCCATACGCTAAGCGCCGAAGCCACGCAGCGGATGGAAGAGGTGCGCCAGAAGGTGGCGCATTTTCTTAATGCCGCCAGCGCGGAAGAAATTGTTTTTGTGCGCGGCACCACCGAAGCAATAAATCTGGTGGCCAACAGTTGGGGCACCGACAACGTCAAAGCGGGTGACAACATCGTGATCACCGCGATGGAGCATCATGCCAATATTGTGCCGTGGCAGATGCTCTGCACGCGTAGCGGTGCTGAGATTCGCGTGATCCCGTTAAATGCCGATGGTACGTTGCAACTCGATGCCGCAGCGCAGCTGTTTGATGAACGCACCCGCCTGCTGGCGGTCACGCAGGTGTCCAACGTGCTGGGCACTGAAAACCCGTTGGCTGAATTGATTACGCTGGCGCATCAGCACGGCGCTAAAGTGCTGGTGGACGGGGCGCAGGCGGTGATGCATCAGTCGGTGGACGTGCAGGCGCTGGACTGTGACTTTTATGCTTTCTCCGGCCATAAGCTGTATGGGCCGACGGGCATTGGCGCGTTATATGTGAAAGCCGATGTTCTTCAATCCATGCCGCCGTGGGAAGGCGGTGGCTCAATGATTGCTACCGTCAGCCTGACAGAGGGCACGACTTGGGCGAAAGCGCCGTGGCGTTTTGAAGCCGGCACGCCGAATACCGGAGGAATTATTGGTCTAGGCGCCGCGCTGGACTATGTCAGCGGCTTGGGGCTAACGGCCATCGGTGAATATGAACAGACGCTGATGCGCTACGCGCTGGACGCGCTGACCCACGTTCCCGATCTACACCTCTACGGTCCGGCCGATCGCGTCGGCGTTATTGCGTTTAACCTCGGGCAGCACCACGCCTATGACGTGGGGAGTTTCCTCGATAATTATGGCATTGCTGTGCGCACCGGGCATCACTGTGCGATGCCGCTGATGGCGTTTTATCAGGTGCCCGCCATGTGTCGGGCATCGCTGGCCATGTACAACACCACTGAGGAAGTCGACCGACTGGTGGCAGGGTTACAGCGCATTCGACGTTTACTGGGATAACGGGAGCCAACGATGGCGGTTTTACCGGACAAAGACAAACTGTTGCGCAACTTTAACCGTTGCGCCAACTGGGAAGAGAAGTACCTCTATATCATCGAGTTGGGGCAGCGATTGCCGCCGCTAAGCCCGGAGCAGCATACGGCGCAAAACATCATTCAAGGATGTCAAAGCCAGGTATGGATAGTGATGGACCGTGACGCGCAGGGGCGCATCACGCTACAGGGCGATAGCGATGCGGCTATCGTTAAGGGCTTGATTGCCGTTGTGTTTATCCTCTACGATGGGATGACCGCCACGGATGTGCAGGCCTTCGACGTACGTCCCTGGTTTGAGGAGATGGCGCTAGCGCAGCATCTGACGCCATCACGTTCTCAAGGATTGGAGGCGATGATCCGCGCAATTCGTACGCGTGCGGCGAGTTTTAGCTAATATAAACTCTATGGATTTCGAGTTGCGGGAACGCAGTCAACGCACCTGCAACTCGAAAGACAACGAGTAAAGACAGCTTCGGTTCTGTTATGAAGAAAGAAGGGCGGGTTGCCCGTCCCACTGGTCGTTCAGCTTTCTGGCATGTTGTCAGTGAAAATGAATAAGGAATCCAGATATGAAGCGCGCGTCTCTTTTAACACTCAGCATTTTAAGCGCCCTCAGCGCGATTTCTAGCGCCTGGGCCGTCGACTACCCATTACCCCCTGCCAACAGTCGTTTAATCGGTCAGAACCAAACCTACACCGTCCAGGAAGGGGACAAAAACCTCCAGGCTATCGCCCGACGCTTTGATACGGCGGCGATGTTAATCCTCGAAGCGAACAATACCATCGCGCCGGTTCCCAGAGCGGGCACCGTGGTGACCATTCCCTCGCAAATGTTGCTACCGGATGTGCCGCGTGAAGGGATTGTGGTGAATCTTGCTGAACTGCGGTTGTATTACTTCCCGCCGGGCGCACAGCAGGTGCAGGTGTATCCTATCGGTATTGGGCTACAGGGTCTGGAAACCCCGGAAATGACCACCCGGGTAGGGCAAAAAATCCCGAATCCAACGTGGACGCCAACGGCGGGTATCCGCAAGCGTTCGCTGGAACGCGGCGTAACGTTGCCGGCGGTGGTTCCTGCGGGGCCAGGTAACCCACTGGGACTGTATGCGCTGCGTCTAGCTTACGGTAACGGCGAATATCTCATTCATGGTACCAACGCGCCGGATAGCGTCGGTCTACGTGTAAGCTCAGGGTGTATTCGCATGAATGCTCCGGATATTAAATCCCTGTTCGCCCAGGTGCGCAGTGGGACGCCGGTTAGGGTTATCAACGAGCCGGTGAAATATTCGGTCGAGCCGAATGGCACACGCTATCTGGAAGTGCACCGTCCATTGTCACAGAACGAGTCTCAGGACACGCAAACCATGAAGATGACGCTGTCACCTGACTTCAAGCAGTTCGTGCAACAGGCGAGCGTAGGCGAAGCCCAAGTGCAGAAAATTCTGTCGCGTCGTGCGGGTTATCCGATGATGGTGTCTGATTCGAAGATGACGCCAGCAACGTCGGTGCAGTCGGCGCAAAATGGTGATGTGACGTCTGAGAAAGTGACGCAGTAGAGAAGGGTAAATCGCAGGCAAAAAAAATGGCGCACAATGTGCGCCATTTTTATTACCAGAACTCTTACTTACGGTAAGAGTGAGCCTGGTTGTCCAGACGCTGGTTAGCGCGTGCTGCGTCGTCTTTAGCAGCCTGAACGTCGGAACGCACTGCGTTCACGTCGTTGCTCAGCTGGTCAACTTTAGCGTTCAGAGTCTGAACGTCAGAAGACAGCTGATCGATTTTAGCATTGCTGGAGCAACCTGCCAGCAGAGTAGAACCCAGGATTACCGCGCCCAGTACCAGTTTAGTACGATTCATTATAAATACCCTCTAGATTGAGTTAATCTCCATGTAGCGCTACAAGTATTACACAAACTTTTTTGTATTGAGAATATTTTTTTAAACCTTTTCCCTTATTTTTGATTGTTCGCTCAAAGAAGCACCGACTTTAAGGTTTTGCAGTGAAAAAGGCTGTGAAAACAGGGAACTTCCATCGGATTCATCTTAGATAATCAAACTTTAAATAGTGAAATCCTATTTGATTTTTATTCAATGATGTTATCTGAATGTATAAAAAAAGCGCCCGTCGGGCGCTTTTTTAAGCAAACTATAATAAGTATGTGAATTATTACAGTACGTGCACGGATGCAGTATTGGTTGTTCCGCTTGGTACCAGAGCACCGGAAACCATAACAACAACGTCACCTTTCTGAGCCAGACCGCTTTCTACAGCGACTTCTTTGCCCATACGGTAGAAATCATCGGTAGAGCTGATTTCTTTAACCACCTGAGCGACAACGCCTTTGCTCAGCACCAGCTGACGCGCGGTAGTTTCGTTGGTAGTCAGCGCCAGGATGGTGGCGTCTGGGAAGTATTTACGGATAGCACGAGCAGATTTACCGCCCTGGGTTGCAACAACAATAAGCGGTGCATCCAGTTTTTCTGCGGTTTCAACAGCGCCACGGCAAACGGCTTCGGTGATGCGCAGTTTGCGGCTGTCGTTGTTGAAGTCCAGACGGCTGGACATCACGCGATCGGTACGTTCGCAGATGGTTGCCATGATGGTCACAGCTTCCAGCGGGTATTTACCTTTAGCGGATTCGCCGGACAGCATAACTGCGTCGGTGCCGTCGAGGATGGCGTTAGCAACGTCGCCAGCTTCAGCGCGGGTAGGGCGTGGGTTTTTGATCATGGAATCCAGCATCTGGGTCGCAGTGATAACGACTTTACGAGCACGGATACATTTTTCGATGATCATTTTCTGCGCGAAGATAACTTCTTCAACTGGGATTTCAACGCCCATATCGCCACGAGCAACCATGATGCCGTCAGAAGCTTCGAGGATTTCGTCGAAGTTGTTCAGGCCTTCCTGGTTTTCGATCTTGGAGATGATCTGGATGTTTGCGCCGCCGTGGGCTTTCAGGTGCTCACGGATCTCAACCACGTCGGAACGCTTACGGATGAAGGATGCAGCAACAAAGTCAACGCCTTGTTCGCAACCGAAGATCAGATCCTGTTTGTCTTTTTCAGCCAGTGCTGGCAGTGCGATAGAAACGCCTGGCAGGTTAACGCCTTTGTTTTCGCCCAGGTCACCGTTGTTCAGCACTTTACAGATAACGTTGTTACCTTCGATAGCGGTAACTTCCATGCCGATCAGACCATCGTCAACCAGAACGGTGTTGCCCACGGTCAGGTCAGTGGTGAAACCTTCATAGGTCACAGCAACGATGTCGCTGTTGCCCACAACGGATTTGTCGGTGGTGAAAGTGAAGGTCTGGCCCGCTTTCAGAGAAACGTCGTTACCGCCTTCCAGCTTGATGGTACGGATTTCTGGACCTTTGGTATCCAGCAGGATTGCTGCTTTCTTACCGGTTTTGCCCATCACGTTGCGCAGGTTTTTGATGCGCTGACCGTGTTCAGCATAGTCGCCGTGGGAGAAGTTCAGACGCATAACGTTCATGCCAGCATCAAGCATTTTGCCTAACATTTCTTCGGATTCAGTTTTTGGTCCGATGGTGCAAACAATTTTGGTCTTTTTCATGACAGTCTTAGTCTTTAAGTTGAGATTGAGAAGGATTGGGATTTTGAATTCTCGCTCCATGCGCGCACGGCCACGGAGTCAAACCGGTATTACGAAAGTTGCTATGCCACGCCATAAGGATAGGTGACATAAAAAAAGCGTGCAGAGGAAAGTGTGCTAGAGGTTCAGCATAGTGAAATAGGCGATGTTTTAATCGTTTATTAATGCAGTCCAATGAGCTGAAACCATTCAAGAAAGAAACGCGGCGGATTATACGATGTTATGCGGCAAAAAGAAAATAAAAACACCGTTTCAAAAATAAAACAAGACCATTAACAAATTAAAAACGATTTATCGGTAAAAATGTAACAGATAATTGCGCAACGGCCAAAAAACGAAGCGTTGTCGGTAAGATGTTGATTTGCGTTATCAACGAAACAAAACAATAATAAATTGATTATAATGGAAATTAGCGAGCGTAAATGATGGGAAATCTGACGAAAGACGACGTTTTGTACCAGGAGATGTGTCGCGTGGTGGGAAAAGTGGTGCTGGAAATGCGTGATCTTGGCCAAGAGCCAAAACATATTGTGATTGCCGGCGTTGTCCGTACTGCGCTGGCAAATAATAAAGTCCAGCGCTCAGAACTCACGCGTGAAGCGATGCAAAAGGTGGTGACGGCGCTGGCGGGGCAGTAATTATCCGTCAATAAATAGCGTGGTCAGGCGATGACGAAGCGCAGAATCGCTTTCACTGCCAGTTCACTATGGTGAGTGATGAGTGCTTCATCATCGATATCCGGAAGCGGGCCGTCCAGATAAAGGCTATTAAAACTGTAAAAGTTGGAAACCTGATAAAAGCTAAAAGAGCTAATTAAACGGTGTACGTCACGAGCTTCCAGTGCTGGCTGAAAAATTCCTTGCTCCTGCCCTCGATGCAAAATGTGCTCAAGTAACGACAGGGCGCTCTTATTTAACCGCTTCAAATCCCCACTGGCGAGCAGCCACTTTCCGCGCTGCATGTTCTCCATACAGATAATCCGCATAAAGTCGGCGTGTTGAGCATGATAACGCACACTCCATTTCACCAATTGCACCAGCGCTTCAACCGGCGGTTGATTCTCAAGTCCTAGCTGCTGTTCCGTTTCACGGATCCGCGCGTAGACATATTGCAGTACCGCCTGGTACAGCATTTCCTTGGTTTTAAAGTAATAAACCACCATGCGCTTGGTGGTCTGTGCCTCTCCGGCTATCTGTTCCATTCTGGCGCCAGCCAGCCCATGCTCTGCAAAAATGGCAATTGCAGCGGTGAAAATGCGGGTTTTGAGCGATTGGGCTTCATCGTGGTCAATGGCCGACATAACAACTCCTGTTAACTTTTCCAGTGGAACAAAAAATACACACAACGATCACAAATTAGCAACCAAATCTGGCGGCGTTGAACCAAATGATTCATATTCGATGCAACTGTTACCGCGTAAGCCAGGTGAAACTATGCTGCGTTCTATTGCTACCGTGTCTATTTCTGGAACCTTGCCCGAAAAACTGAGCGCGATTGCCGCGGCAGGTTATCAGGGGGTTGAGATCTTCGAAAATGATTTGCTCTATTATACCGGTACGCCAGCGGATGTCCGTAAGATGGCCGACGATCTGGGGCTAAAAATTACGTTATTTCAGCCATTTCGTGATTTTGAAGGCGCAAGCCGGACCCAGTTTGCAGCAAATCTGGCACGCGCAAAACGTAAATTTTCCCTGATGCATGAGCTCGGCTGCGACACGATGCTGCTGTGCAGCAACGTGCAGGCCGACTGTTCCGCTGACGTTGAGCTACAAATAGCCGATTTGCGCGCGCTCGCGACGCTCGCCGAACGGGAAAATATCAAAATTGGCTACGAAGCGCTGGCGTGGGGAACGCAGGTAAACCACTGGTATCAGGCGTGGGAGCGGGTAAAAACCGTCGACAGCCCGGCGATGGGCATCGTACTCGACAGTTTTCATATCCTGGCGTTGGGCGACGATTTACACCGCCTGCACGAAGTCCCTATGGAGAAAATCACCTTTCTGCAATTGGCCGATGCGCCGTTGATGAAGATGGACGTGCTCGAATGGAGCCGCCATTTCCGCTGTTTCCCCGGACAAGGCGAACTGCCGCTGGTGGAGTTCACGCGTGAACTGACGCGTCTTGGCTACCGTGGCCCTTGGTCGTTGGAGATTTTCAACGACGGTTTTCGCGCCTCGCCCAACGGCACGACGGCGAAAGATGGCTATCGATCGCTGCTGTGGCTAGAGGAACAAACGCAGCGAACGCTTCGGGAAACTGATGCCGACCTATTTGCATCGGCACCGTTACCGACCTTCAGTGGCACCGAGTTTATTGAATTTGCCGCAAGCCCTGCGGAAGCGAAAAAGCTCAGTAATATGCTGGAAGGCATGGGGTTTAGATTAGCGGGGATGCACCGCTCAAAACAGGTGGCGCTGTGGAGCAACGGTGGTGCGCGGGTCATTATTAACTATCAGCCCCATAGTTGGGCCGATCATTTTTACCAGCGCCACGGAGTCTCGCTCTGCGCGATGGCGCTGCGGGTTAGCGAAAGCGCGCCGATTATTGCCCGCGCCAAAGCCTATGGCTACGCCACCTGGCAGGGGGACGCGGGGCCGAATGAAAGCGCTATTCCAGCCGTGTGCGCACCGGATGGCAGCCTGATTTATCTGGTTGATGATAAACAAGATATCTACGCACAGGATTTTAATCTGACCACAACGGCGAGCGAAGGGCATCTGCTGGGGATTGACCATCTGGCCTTAGGGATGGATGCCGATAGCCGAGATAACTGGGTGATGTTTTGCCGCACGGTGCTGGGCTTCACCCTCGAACACGAACAGACTCTCCCCGATCCTTACGGGCTGGTCCGCAGCCTGGCGGTGCAAAGCCCGCAGGGAAATATTCGTCTAGCACTGAATATTTCCCAAAGCCGGGCCACGCAGATTGCCCGGTCGGTTGCTTGCTATCAGGGCGCGGGGCTTCAACATGCGGCTTTTGCCTGCAACAGCCTTCTTTCCCTGCTGGAAAGTCAGCCGCTGGACGCCTCGCTCTCGCTACCGGTACCCGCCAACTATTACGAAGATTTGCTGGCGCGTTTTGGTGTGTCGGCACAGGCAGAACGCCTCCAGCGTCAGCAAATTCTCTACGACCGCGACAGCGCGGGCGGTGAGTTTCTGCATCGCTATACCTGGCCGTTCAGCGAGGGCCGTTTCTTCTTTGAATTAACCGAAAGACGCCATGGCTACGCGCAGTATGGCGCGGTCAACGCGGCGGTCAGGCTTTCGGCAATGCAATATCGTTAAATGATAAAATGTACCAAACGGTACGCAAGTGCCGTAGGACAGACCATAACAAGAAACATTCATCTGCACCCGACAACGACAGGTAAACTCTATGAACTCACTCGGCCATAATCGCGTGGCGACCGCTGAGGCGGTTAACGCAGTTCCTCGCACCCGGCGGCGTATCGGCATTCTGGCGCTGCTAGCCGTCGGCACCATGATTAACTATCTCGATAGAACCGTGCTGGGCATCGCTGCCCCGCAGTTGACTCAGGAACTGGGTATTGGGGCGGCGGTGATGGGCATCGTCTTTTCCGCCTTTGCATGGACCTACGCGCTAGCGCAAATCCCCGGTGGCATGTTCCTCGACCGCTTCGGCAATAAAGTGACCTATTTTCTGGCGCTGAGTTTTTGGTCACTGTTTACGCTATTCCACGGTTTCGCCGTCGGCCTGAAGTCATTGCTGTTGTGCCGTTTTGGTCTGGGTATCAGCGAAGCGCCGTGTTTTCCGGTCAACAGTCGAGTGGTGAGCGCCTGGTTTCCACAGCAAGAACGCGCCCGAGCCACGGCGGTTTATACGGTTGGCGAATATCTTGGGCTGGCCTGCTTTGCGCCGCTGCTGTTTTGGATTATGGACGGCTTTGGCTGGCGCATGCTGTTTATCACCGTCGGTGTGGTGGGCATTTTGTTTGCGTTGGTCTGGTGGCGTCACTACCGCGAGCCGCATGAAGATAAACGCTTAAGTGCGCAAGAGCGGGACTACATTATGGCGGGCGGCGGTATGAGCACCGGTGCCGAACAGCGCAAAGTCTTTAGCTGGCCGTTGGTGCGCCAACTGCTTGGCAAACGACAGATTGTCGGGGCGAGCATCGGTCAGTTTGCTGGCAATACCGTACTGGTCTTCTTCCTCACATGGTTTCCAACCTATCTGGCGACTGAACGTCATATGCCTTGGCTGAAAGTCGGCTTCTTTGCCATTCTGCCGTTCCTCGCGGCGGCGGGCGGCGTAATGTTCGGCGGCTGGGTCTCCGATAAACTGCTCAAAGCCACCGGCAATGTGAATTTGGGGCGCAAGCTGCCGATTATCGCCGGGCTGCTGATGGCGAGCTGCATCATTAGTGCGAATTGGTTGCACAGCGATATGGCGGTCATTCTGGTGATGTCGTTTGCCTTCTTCGGGCAGGGCATGGTGGGGCTAGGCTGGACCTTGATCTCGGATATGGCGCCAAAAGGGCTGGGCGGATTAACCGGCGGCTTATTTAACTTTTGCGCCAACCTTGCGGGGATCCTGACGCCGCTGGTGATTGGTTTTATCGTCGCCGCCTTCGGCAATTTCTTCTATGCGCTGATTTATATCGGCGGTGCGGCGCTGCTGGGCGTAGTGGCGTATCTGTTTATTCTGGGCGACGTTAAGCGTATCGAACTGGATCTGCCAGACCAAGAGGCCACGCATGCAAATTAGTGGTCACACGCGCCTTATTGCGCATTTAGGCTATCCCACGGCCAGTTTTAAGGCGCCGATGATCTACAACCCGTGGTTTGAAAACCAGCAGGTGGACGTCAAAGTGGTGCCAATGGGAATTAAACCGGAAGATTACGCCGCGTTAATCCCGACATTATTTTCCCTGACCAATATTGCGGGGGCGCTGGTCACGATGCCGCACAAAGTGGCGACCTGTTCGCTGGTTGATCGTCTTAGCCCCACGGCGCAAATTGCCGGTGCCTGTAACGCCATTCGCCGGGAAAGCGATGGCTCGCTGACCGGCGACATGTTTGACGGCGACGGTTTTGTGCGCGGCATTCAGCGTAAAGGCTTTCAAACCCGGGGCGCGCGAGCGCTGGTGGCGGGCAGCGGCGGAGTGGGCTCGGCGATAGCCGCTTCGCTGGCGGCCGCGGGCGTTAGTGCGCTAACGCTGTTTGATGCGCGAGAGGCGGCGGCGCAAGCGCTGGCTGACCGTCTGCAAACCCATTATCCGCAACTTAAACTGACGGTCATGTCGAACGATCCGCAGGGACATTCGCTGGTGGTGAATGCCACGCCGCTCGGCATGGCGCCCGGCGATCCGCTGCCGATTGAGGTGCAGCGGATTGCGCCCGGTACGTTTGTTGGCGAGGTGGTGATGAAGCAGGAGATTACGCCGTTACTACAGGCGGCAATGGCGCGAGGATGTCCGGTGCAACGCGGTACCGATATGCTGTTTGAAATGATCCCCGCTTATCTGGATTTCTTCCACCTGCCGGTGGCGACGCCGGAGCAGCTCCGGGCGCTGGCGCAAATTCGTTATTAAAGCGCTGGTCAATAGCGTAATAGCCCGAGTAACATAACGCTTATTTCCGGGCGATGACGATCTCTTATGCATTCCACACTCACTCTGTTCGCGGCGGGTAGTCTCCGCCGCGCATTTACCCCCCTCCAGGCACGGTTTACGCAACAAAGCGGGATACCGATGACCATCCACTACGGCCCGGCAGGTTTGCTGCGTGAACGAATTGAACAAGGCGAGCCATGTTGCGTTTTTGCTTCGGCTAATCGCCAACACCCGCAGGCGCTTTATGCCGCTGGACGCGCGAGTGAACCGCGCCTTTTCGCCCGTAATGAACTGATTTTAACCGTGAGAAACACTCCGCAAACCGCCGGTAAAAGCTGGCTGGAGTTATTAAGTGACAACACGTTGCGGCTGGGAACCTCGACGCCGCAGTGCGATCCTTCGGGCGACTATACGTGGCAGCTATTTGACCGTATTGAAGCTCGCCATCCGGGTCTCGGTGAGTCACTAAAATTGCGGGCCATGCCGTTGGTGGGCGGGCGCGACACGCTGGTGTTACCCGTGGGTGAAATGGCGAGCAGCTGGATCATTCGGCAAAATTTGGCTGACGTGTTTATCGGCTATGCGCATTACGCCACGGCGCTGACGGAGGAAACGGATCTCCGCAGCGTCTGCATACCGGCAGAGTGGAATATTCGCTGCGAATACTACATGGCGATGCTGGACGAAAACGACGCAGCACGGCAGTTTTGCCAGTTTGTCCTCGCGGACGAAGGGCAGCGCTGCCTACATGAGGCGGGTTTCCTGAAGGCTAGCGTCTAAGTTCAAACAGCGGCGTCACCACGGCGGTCGGGTAATCCGGCAGTTGGATTTTTCGCACAGTAACTCCGTAGGCCTGCCGTAGCGTCTCCTGCTGGACAATATCCGCCGTGGCGCCCGCCAGCCACTGTCCGTTAGGCAACAGCAGCAGCGTATGGCTGGCGACCTGCAGCGCATGAGTGGGGTCGTGAGTGGTGAACATCACCGTACGAGCCTGCGCCCGCGCAAGGTCGATGATGAGCTGTAACACCGTTTGCTGATTGCCTAAATCCAGCGCCGAGCACGGTTCATCTAACAGGATATTCTGGCTGGCGCTTACCAGCGCGCGGGCAATCATCACCAACTGCTGTTGCCCGCCGGAAAGGTTGCTGAACATCGCATCCGCAAGCTCAGTGATATTCAACAGCGCCAGCGCTTCCAGCACCTGCCGTTCGTCTTCTTCCTGCGGCTGAGAGAAAAGGGCGATATGACGCGCGCGACCCATTAATACCACCTCTTTCACTCGCCAAGCGAAGGCGGCGCGAAACGACTGCGGCACAATCCCGACGCCGCCGGAGACGGTGACGTTGCCGCTAAGGGCGGGCAGCACGCCGGTGATGGTATCCAGCAAGGTGCTTTTACCGCGCCCGTTGGCTCCCAGTACCGCCCAGACTTCCCCGGGCCGACAGTGCAGATCAAGCGGAGCGAAAAGCGGCGCTTTGTGACCATATTCTAATTGCGATAGCGTAAGCGATGGGGTCATTTCAGCATTCCTTTACGGCTCGCGCGCACTAACATAACGGCAAACAGCGGTGCGCCAACCAGCGCGGTGATAATCCCGATGGGGATCTCCGCGGCGGTAAGGGTACGGGCGAGATCGTCAACCAGCACCATAAAGCTGGCTCCGAGCCAAAATGCGCAGGGAAGAAGACGACGGTGGTCGGCTCCGGCAAGCATGCGCGCCAGATGCGGGATAACTAAACCGACCCATGCAATACTGCCGCTCACAGCCACCTGTGCGGCGACCAGCAGCGCGCAACACAGCAACACGCCGCGTCGTAATGCCGTCACCTGTACGCCCAGCGCCCGAGCATCTTTATCGTCCAACGACAGCAAATTAATGCGCCAGCGTAGTTTAAACAGCACTAGCGCCGCCAAGGTCATCGGGATTGCCAGCAGTAAAACCTTCGTCCAGTTAGCGGTGGCAAAGCTGCCCAGTAGCCAAAAGACAATGTTGGGCAACACCTCTTCGGTGTCAGCCATGTACTGCATTAAGCTGACCAGCGCGGCAAAAAAGCCGCTCAAGATGATCCCGGCCAGAATCAAGACCAGCGTACTTTCACGCTGTTGTAAGGCGGCCAGCAGATAGACCAAGGTGAGTGCCAACAGGCCAAAGAAGAAGGTGGTACCCATCATCATCGGCATGCTTAGTCCGAGCAAAATCGCCAGCGTGCCGCCAAAGGCAGAACCGGAGGTCACGCCGATAATATGCGGATCGACCAGCGGGTTTTGAAATACTCCCTGCAATGTCGCGCCACATAGCCCCAACGCGCCGCCGGCCAGCAGAGCCATGAGGATCCTTGGCAGTCTCACCGACCAGACAATTTGGTGGGCGATATCAACGGTATGATGAGGATGGGCCAACTGGAACAGCACATCCTTGATCGATAAGCCATATTGGCCAAAGCACAGCGAGACGACAGCGACGGCCAGAGTGAGCAGCATCAGCCCACCCTGAACCGATTTCGGATGGCTACTGATGTGCATTAGCCTGCCAGTCAGTGCGATAGAAACGGCGGTAGTAATCCTGCGCTTGTGCATCGACGTCGATGTTGGTGTAGCGCTGCGGATAGAGTTTTTTCGCCATCCACAATTCGCCAATTGCCAGCGCTTCCGGCATTGGGTAACCCCAGGCCTTGGCGTATTCCGGCATTAGCCACACGCGATGGTTTTTCACCGCATCAATGGCCTGCCACTGCGGGTCGGTGGTTATCTGCTTTAACACTTCCGGATAGCGGTCCTGCACGAAAATAACCTGCGGGTTCCATTGCAGCACTTGCTCAAGCGATACCTGGCGTGCGCCTTTCACCGTCGCGGCGGCCACGTTCATTGCGCCCGCATGCTGCATCATCAGGCCGGTATATTTGCCGGAGCCGTAAGTGTTGAGATCGGGATTTGCCATATACACCCGCACTTTTTCCGCCGTAGGAATGGTGGCAACCGGGGCATTAAATTTGGCACGGGCAGCGAAGATATAGTCAATCAGCTTTTTGGCTTCGGCATCACGATTCACCACCTCGCCAATCAGACGGATACCCTGTTTAAGTCCTTCGTTATAGGCGCGTTCTTCGTCTGCCATCGACGGATTCATTTTATTCTTTTCGCCCACGGCGTCTTCACGCAGTGAAATTGCCACCACCGGAATACCGGCATTCTGAATCTGCTGGATCATCGGTTCAGGGGCGTAATTTGCCACAAACACCACCTGCGGATGCAACGCTAGCAGGCTTTCAATGTTGACCTGGGTCAGGTCGCCCGGCATTGGCAGCTTTTCAATCGTGGGCATAAAGCGGGCGAATTGCGGGCCGAGCTGTTTTTTCCAACTGCTCAGCACACCGACAACATCATCGGAGGCATTGAGTTGAACCAACAGGTTTAGCGTCTGGTGCTGCAGAACAACAACGCGGTTAACGGTATCGGGCAGGGTAACCTGTCGGCCAAGCTGGTCGGTGACGGTACGATCGGCTAGGGCCGGAGTTGCGGACGCGAGACAAGAGCAGGCAAGCGTAAGGCCGAGAAGTAAACGGTGTAGTGTGGACATGGGTCGCTCAGTCAGGAGTGAATAAACGGTGTGTATTTGATTATATAACGAATGTAATTGCAAACCGTCTGACGGGAATACCCCTAAATTTCTACTGGCCTGGGCGTCACTAACGAAAAAGGCCGCAGAGTTTCCCCCGCGGCCCGGTTCGGGCGCATGCCGCCATCGCGGCGCTCATGACGCCCGGGCGTTTACTTCCGACTACGCCACCAGCCCAGAATCAGACCGGTGAGCACACCGACCATGACCGGAGCGGCCAGATCGTGCCAGAACATAAACGCCCATTGCATCAGCGTCATAGCGCTATCCTGATTGCAATGGCAACGATTCGCGGCTATTCTCAACGTGTTGACGGTCAAGGTTAGCCCCCGTATTGTTGCCAGGTTTTACCGAACAACGTGCGGGGGTTTTCTCTTTCCAGCAACAGCTGCCGCCAGGGATCAAGCCCCCGCAACATTGCGCCTCTCCCGAAAATCGGGATTACGACCATCCTATAGCAGCGCAAGCTTGAGCGGCAATCAACAACTGCTGTATAAATACACATGTTCTGTGTTTTCAGAATTTAGCCTGACCGCCTGCGCACCGCCGACCTGTTCGTCACAATTCGCCACACATCCTTCATCCTCACGACCATTTTTTCTGCTTAACTGAGCATCTCGCCAGACTCAGAGCATCATTATGGATCGCCGACAGTTTTTATTGTGTTTCCCCACCGTCGCATTAGCGCTGAAATCCGGGGCTATTTTTGCCGCATCGGCGGTGAAATCGCCCTATACGCTGCGTTTATGGCCGGGACTCCCCCCGGGCGGCGGCGGGCCAACGGGTGAGATGCACATCAGCCCAAAGGGGGCACAAAGCCATATTGCGCTGCCGTTTTTAACGGTAGTCACACCGGTATCGCCAAACGGTCACGGCGTACTGATTGCGGCGGGAGGGGGTTACAAGCGGATTGAAATGGCCATGGAGGCCTGGCCCGCGGCGCACTGGCTGGTGGCGCGCGGTTATACCGCCTACATCCTGAGTTACCGTTTGCCGGGAGAGGGTTGGCACGATGGCAATGAAGTGGCGTTACAGGATGCTCAGCGAGCGCTGCGCATGGTGCGAAGCCGTGAAAAGCAGGTTAGCGTGTTGGGGTTTTCTGCCGGGGGACATCTGCTGGCGATGGCGGCAACACGGCCAGATTATCGCAGCTATACGCGCATTGATGCGCTGGACAATCTGCCCCCACGAGCGGACAGCGCCGCGCTGATTTACCCGATAATCACGCTGGAGAAACCGTTCAACCATACTTCAACGCATAAAATATTGTTGGGCCACGCCGCCACGCCCGCTCAAGAAGCTGCATGGTCGGTGCAGCACTACGTCACGCCCCAAACGCCACCCGTATTCTTGGTGCAGGCGGAAGATGACCCGGTCTCCGACCCGCGCAATACGCTAATCATGCAGGCCGCATGCATTCGTGAGCAGGTTGACGTCACTTTGTATCGCTACCCAACCGGCGGCCACGGTTTTGCCATGGGCCGACTGGGAACGCCAACGGTACAGTGGCCAGCACATTATGAAAAATGGCTATCGCGGCTCAATCGGGGTCAAATAGTCCAAGCGTAAGGGCTCAGCCAGCAGGGCATCCATCTGCGCGATAAAGGTCTGAAAATGTGGCTGGGCAACGTGTGAATCCATCGCCGCCTGGTCTTTCCACGACTCGCGCATGTAGAAGGTTTCGGGTTCGTCGCGTAGCTGGAACAGCGCATACTCCACGTTGCCCGGCTCTTGGCGCGTAGGTAACAGCAACGCCTGAAGCGCTTGACGCAGTTCGTCGGTTTTTCCGGTTTCGGCCTTCAATACGGCAATCAACGAAATCATCTTAAAACCCCTCCAGCACGATTTTGCCGACCGCACGACCGGTTTCAAGCTGGGCGTGCGCCTTTTGCAAATTCTCCGCGCTGATGATGCCGAAATGTTCGCCAAGGGTGGTTTTGATGATCTGGTTGTCAATCAGTGTCGCCACCTCGGTCAATAAATGATGCTGTGCGGTGATATCGCGGGTTTCAAACATTGAACGGGTAAACATAAACTCCCAGTGTAGCGAAATACTTTTCAGCTTCAGCGGCACTACGTCCAGGCTTTGCGGATCGTCAATCAGCGCCAGTTTCCCCTGCGGCGCTAGAACATCAATCAGCTGCAGGTAATGGCCTTCGGTATTATTGAGGCTGGCAACATGGGTGACCTCTTTAATCCCAATGCGCGCCAGCTCTTCATTCAGCGGTTTAGTATGATCGACAACATAATCGGCTCCGGCATCGCGCACCCACTTTTGGCTTTGTGGACGAGAAGCGGTGCCAATGACCGTCATTTTGGTAAGCTTACTCGCCAGTTGCGTCAAAATAGAACCGACGCCGCCCGCCGCGCCGACAATCAGCAGCGTATCGCCAGCATTCCCCTCGCGCTGTACGCCCAGTCGGTCGAACAGCAACTCCCACGCGGTGATAGCGGTCAGCGGCAGCGCGGCCGCTGAGGCGTTATCCAGCGTTTTGGGTTTCAGCGCCACAATGCGCTCATCCACCAACTGGAACTCACTGTTACTACCTGGACGGCCCAGCGCCCCGGCATACCAAACTTCATCGCCGGGGGCGAATAGGGTTACGCCGTCGCCAATCTCTTTCACTACACCAACCGCATCCCAGCCGAGTACGCGCGGGGTATCGCCGGAGAATCCGGCACGAACTTTGGTATCCACAGGATTGACGGAAATGGCCTTCACTTCGACCAGAATATCGTGACCGGTTGCCTGCGGGATGGGCAACGTGATGGCTTCAATATTGGCAATGTTGCTGCCCTGTAAGGCTGCGCGGGTAATGGCGAATGCTTTCATGGTAACTCCGGGTATTGTCTGCAATGCCCGGATGTTAGGCGCAAGCGGTGAGGGGAAAAATAGCCCGCAGACGATAAGTCTTATATGAATAAAGTGAAAATCCCCTCAGCGCCGCTCATAGACGATCTCTTCTTCTTCCATTCGTTCTTCAATCTGGTGCGTCACCCGCAGCAAAGCTGGTAGATGTTTTTCCGCCGCCTGCTCGATAGTCATCGCTTTGGCGATATAGACGAGATTCAAACAGCCGATAACACGGCCCTGGCTGCGCACCGGAACGGCGATGGAGGCAATTTTCTGCTCCAATTGCCAGCCTTGGAAGTTGGCGCCATAACCATTTTGTCGGGTACGCTCAAGGATGGCCTCGAGTTTTTCCGGCTCGCGCGCTAACTGATATTCCTCTTCCGGGCGTCCGGCCAGCATCGCGATAATCGGCTGGCGTTCGCTGTCGGGCGAGAAGGCAAGCCAGGTCAGGCCAGAAGCCGTCAACAGCAGCGGCAGACGGCGGCCAACCATTGAGCGGTGAAAGGAGAGGCGGCTAAAGCGGTGAGTGGTTTCGCGCACTACCATTGCGTCAACGTCCAGAGTGGTTAAATCGGTCGGCCATATGACCTCGCGCAATAATTCTCCAAGTAACGGTGTTGCGAGTGCAGAAATCCAATGCTCGTCACGAAATCCCTCGCTTAACTGCCGAACTTTCAGGGTTAAACGGAAACTATCGTCTGACAGACTACGCCGCACATATCCCTCTTCCTGAAGGGTCTCCAGCAATCGTCTTACGGTGGTGCGATGCAGGCCGCTAAACTCGGCCAGGGTCGCGGTTGATGCGCCTCCGTCGAATTTATTTAACAAATTTAGCAACAATAACCCACGGGTTAATCCGCGGACCGTTTTGTAGTCTGTGCTCTCGCTGTTCTTCACTTTTCCCGCCATTTATTCATCTAAAACAACGTTGTGCACCTAGTGCACGTTTTGGCTTGTTTTGATTGTAGCGCAAATTCCCGGACATATACTGCGTTCATTATAAAAATATTTTACATCCATTTAACAAGCGATCGCTGTCATTAACCGCAGTCGATCGTTTGGTCCGAGCCGTGAGGTATTAAAGATGACAACATCCAATCCAGATATCCAACCCGCAGTACAACACCGCGTTCAGGTCGCCATTGCTGGCGCGGGTCCGGTGGGATTGATGATGGCGAACTATTTAGGACAGATGGGCATCGAGGTGCTGGTGGTCGAGAAACTGGATAAGCTCATCGACTATCCGCGAGCCATCGGTATTGACGATGAAGCGCTGCGCACCCTGCAATCCGTGGATCTCGTGGATAAAGTCCTGCCGCACACCACGCCGTGGCATGCCATGCGTTTCCTGACGCCGAAAGGCCGCTGTTTTGCCGATATCCAACCGATGACCGACGAGTTTGGCTGGTCGCGCCGTAACGCTTTCATTCAGCCACAGGTTGATGAGGTGATGTATCAGGGCCTAAAACGCTTCCCGAACGTCCGCTGCCTGTTCTCCCGCGAGCTAGATGGGTTTAGCCAAAATAGTGACAGTGTCACTATTAATCTGAAAGGCGCCAGCGGTGAACGTGAAACCGTTAAAGCCGACTGGCTGGTTGCCTGTGACGGCGGGGCAAGTGTGATTCGCCGCACCTTGAATGTGCCGTTCGAGGGCAAGACGGCGCCTAACCAGTGGATCGTTATTGATATTGCCAACGACCCGCTCGCCACTCCGCATATTTATCTGTGCTGCGACCCGGTTCGTCCGTATGTCTCCGCTGCGCTGCCGCACGGCGTACGTCGTTTCGAATTTATGGTGATGCCGGGGGAAACGGAGGCACAGCTCAGCGAGCCAGAGAATATGCGTCGCTTGCTAAGCCAGGTGCTGCCTGACCCGGATAATGTCGAGCTGATCCGCCAGCGTGTGTACACCCACAACGCTCGCTTAGCCGAACGTTTTCGCATCGACCGCGTGCTGTTGGCCGGGGATGCCGCCCATATCATGCCGGTTTGGCAGGGGCAGGGTTACAACAGCGGCATGCGCGATGCCTTCAACCTCGCGTGGAAACTGGCGCTGGTGGTGAAGGGCAAGGCCGGCGATACGCTGCTGGATAGCTATCAGCAAGAGCGTCGCGATCACGCCAAAGCCATGATCGATCTCTCCGTTACCGCCGGTAACGTCCTTGCGCCGTCAAAGCGCTGGCACGGCACGGTGCGCGACGGCATCTCTTGGCTGTTGAACTATCTCCCGCCGGTCAAACGCTACTTCCTAGAAATGCGCTTTAAGCCGATGCCGCAGTATCGCGAAGGTGCGCTGCTGCTGGAGGGGAACGCGAAATCCTCGCCGGTGGGCAAAATGTTTATTCAGCCCAAAGTGACCCATGAAAACGGAGATGTCGTCCTGCTCGACCAGGTGATTGGTGCCAAATTTGCGGTGATAGCCTGGGGATGCAACCCGCTGTGGGGCATGAACGATCGCCAAATTGCCCAATGGCGTGAACTGGGCACCTGCTTTATTCAGGTGGTCCCAGAGGTGCAGATCCGCACGCCGCAGGATAATTTCGACGGCGTTATCCGCATTGGCGATAGCCAAAACCGACTGAAAACCTGGTTCGCCGCGCAGGATGCTTCGATTGTCATCGTGCGCCCAGACCGATTCGTTGCGGCGCTGGCTATTCCACAAACCCTAAGTCAAAAACTCGACCAGCTTGCTGACGTGATGGCGTTAACCAGCGTGGATTCTGACCTTCTTGTTGAAAAGGTGGCCTGAGATGAATGCCTATCTTCACTGTCTCTCCCATACGCCGCTGGTGGGCTACGTTGACCCGGAACAAGTGGTGCTGGATGAGGTCAATGGCGTCATCGCCGCGGCCCGCGACCGTATTGCGGCGTTTGCGCCGGAACTGGTGGTGCTGTATGCCCCGGATCACTACAACGGATTTTTCTACGACGTGATGCCGCCGTTTTGCCTCGGCGTCGGCGCAACTTCGATTGGCGATTTCTCAAGTGCGGCAGGTGAACTGCCGGTGCCAACTGAACTGGCAGAAGCCTGCGCCCATTCGGTGATGAAAAGCGGCATCGATTTAGCCGTTTCCTACTGTATGCAGGTCGATCATGGTTTTGCTCAGCCGCTGGAACTGCTGCTCGGTGGGCTGGATAACGTGCCGGTGCTGCCGGTATTTATCAACGGTGTAGCGACGCCGCTGCCGGGCTTCCAGCGCACCCGCATGCTGGGTGAAGCCATGGGACGCTTTCTGTCAACGTTGAACAAACGGGTGCTGATTTTAGGCTCGGGCGGCTTGTCGCATCAGCCGCCGGTACCGGAACTGGCTCGAGTGGATGCGCATATGCGCGACAGATTGTTGGGCAGCGGCAGATACCTGCCAGCCGACGAGCGCGAATTGCGCCAGCGCCGGGTGATTGAAGCCGCTGAGCGTTTTGTTGAAGACCAAAAGACGCTGCATCCGCTCAACCCTATCTGGGATAACCAGTTTATGTCGCTGCTCGAGCAGGGGCGACTAACCGAATTAGACGCCATTAGTAACGAAGAGCTTTCCGCTATTGCCGGTAAATCGACGCACGAAGTGAAAACCTGGGCCGCCGCATTCGCCACGCTTGCCGCGATGGGCAACTACCGCACGGAAGGCCGTTACTATCGCCCGATCCCTGAGTGGATCGCCGGATTTGGCTCCCTGAGCGCCACTACCACGAATTGATTGAGCAGGAGAATATGATGAGTTATCAACCACAAACCGAAGCTGCCACCAGCCGTTTTCTCAACGTTGAAGAGGCCGGGCAGACGCTACGCATCCATTTTAACGACTGCGGTCAGGGCGACGAAACCGTTGTTCTGCTGCACGGCTCCGGCCCTGGGGCGACCGGCTGGGCTAACTTTAGCCGCAATATCGACCCATTGGTCGAGGCCGGCTATCGCGTGCTGCTGCTGGACTGCCCGGGCTGGGGCAAAAGCGACTCCATCGTTAATACCGGCTCTCGCTCCGACCTTAACGCCCGCATTTTGAAAAGCGTGGTGGATCAACTGGATATCGAAAAAGTTCACCTGCTGGGCAACTCGATGGGCGGGCACAGCGCGGTGGCATTCACCTTAACGTGGCCTGAGCGCGTGGGCAAATTGGTGCTGATGGGCGGCGGTACAGGCGGCATGAGCCTGTTTACCCCGATGCCAACCGAAGGCATCAAACTGCTGAACGCCCTGTATCGCGAGCCGACCATCGATAATCTCAAAAAGATGATGAGCATTTTCGTTTACGACACCAGCGATTTGACCGAAGCGCTGTTTGAAGCGCGTCTCAACAATATGCTGTCGCGTCGCGATCACTTGGAAAACTTCATTAAAAGTCTTGAAGCCAACCCGAAACAGTTCCCGGATTTTGGCCCTCGACTGGGCGAAATCAAGGCGCAGACGCTGGTGGTTTGGGGCCGTAACGACCGTTTCGTGCCAATGGATGCGGGGCTGCGCTTGCTCTCGGGCATTAACGGTTCTGAGCTGCACATTTACCGCGACTGCGGGCACTGGGCGCAGTGGGAGCACGCCGACGCGTTCAACCAACTGGTGCTGAATTTCCTCGACCGCGCATAAGGAGCCGACATGTCGAATTACTCTCTGGAGTCGCTGGCGCAGGCCTTACGCCACGCCGAAGAGCGCGGGCAAATCATTGAGCCACTGCGCGATGTTATCGGTATTGAAAACGCCGAAGCGGCCTATGCCATTCAGCGCATTAACGTCCAGCATGGCGTGGCGCAGGGGCGTCGTATCGTGGGCCGCAAAGTGGGATTAACCCATCCGAAAGTGCAGCAGCAACTGGGCGTTGACCAGCCGGACTTCGGCACGCTGTTCGCCGACATGTGTTACGGCGATAACGAAACTATCCCGTTCTCGCGTGTGCTGCAGCCGAAAATTGAAGCGGAAATCGCGCTGGTGTTAAACCGCGATCTTCCGCATGCCGACACCACTTTTGACGAGCTGTACAACGCTATTGAATGGGTGCTTCCGGCGCTGGAAGTGGTTGGCAGCCGGGTTCGCGACTGGTCGATAAAATTCGTCGATACCGTTGCGGATAACGCTTCCTGCGGCGTGTATGTGGTCGGCGGACCTGCACAGCGTCCGGCGGCGCTGGATTTGAAAAATTGCGTCATGAAGATGACGCGCAATAACGAAGAAGTCTCTCGTGGTTTAGGCAGCGAATGCCTAGGCCATCCGCTGAACGCCGCCGTGTGGCTGGCGCGCAAGATGGCCAGCCTCGACGAGCCGCTGCGCGCCGGTGACATCATCTTGACCGGCGCACTTGGCCCGATGGTTGCGGTTAACCCGGGCGACAGGTTTGAGGCGTTTATCGAAGGCATTGGTTCGGTATCCACGACGTTTTCCGCGGTACAAGAAGGAAGTCAGTCATGAGTAAATGTAAAGTCGCCATCATCGGCTCCGGCAATATCGGCACCGACCTGATGATTAAAATTCTGCGCCATGGCAAGCATTTGGAAATGTCGGTGATGGTGGGTATCGATCCGAATTCCGACGGTCTGGCGCGCGCCAAACGCATGGGTGTCGCCACGACGCATGAAGGAGTTAGCGGGCTGATGGCGATGAAAGAGTTCGCCGACATCGATATCGTGTTTGATGCGACCAGCGCCGGTGCACACATTAAGAACGACGCGGCGCTGCGCAAGGCCAAACCGGATATTCGTCTGATCGACCTGACGCCAGCGGCGATTGGCCCGTACTGCGTGCCGGTGGTGAATCTGGATAAAAATCTGTCGCAGGGCAACGTTAATATGGTGACCTGCGGCGGGCAGGCCACTATCCCAATGGTGGCGGCAGTGTCACGGGTGGCGAAAGTCCACTATGCGGAAATTATTGCTTCAATCTCGAGTAAATCAGCGGGGCCGGGCACGCGCGCCAACATCGATGAGTTCACCGAAACCACCTCGCAGGCGATTGAGGTTGTCGGCGGCGCGGCGAAGGGTAAAGCCATCATCATTTTAAACCCGGCAGAGCCGCCGGTCATGATGCGCGATACGGTGTATGTGCTGAGCGAAGCGGCATCGCAAGCGGAAATTGAAGCCTCCATTGAAGAGATGGCGGCGGCGGTGCAGGCCTATGTGCCGGGTTATCGCTTAAAACAAAAGGTCCAGTTTGAGGTCATTCCGGAAGACCAACCGGTCAACATTCCGGGCGTGGGACAGTTCTCCGGGTTGAAAACCGCCGTCTATCTGGAAGTGGAGGGTGCGGCGCACTACCTGCCAGCCTATGCAGGCAACCTCGACATTATGACCTCCGCGGCGATGTCGACCGCAGAAAAAATGGCCCAAACGCGCATGAAAGTGGCAGGAGAAGTCGCATGAACGGTAAAAAACTCTATATCTCAGACGTGACATTACGCGACGGTATGCACGCTATCCGCCATCAATATTCATTAGATAACGTACGCCAGATTGCGAAAGCGCTGGACGATGCCCGCGTCGATTCCATTGAAGTGGCGCACGGAGACGGTCTGCAGGGTTCCAGCTTTAACTACGGTTTTGGCGCACACAGCGATGTGGAGTGGATTGCCGCGGCGGCAGAGGTGGTGACCCACAGTAAAATTGCCACGCTGCTGATCCCCGGCATCGGCACGCTGCACGATTTGAAAAATGCTTACCAGGCCGGTGCCCGTGTGGTGCGTGTCGCGACGCACTGTACCGAAGCGGACGTCTCCGCCCAGCACATTGCCTATGCCCGCGAGCTGGGGATGGATACCGTCGGTTTCCTGATGATGAGCCATATGACCAGCCCGGAGAATCTGGCGCAGCAGGCCAAATTGATGGAAAGCTACGGCGCAACCTGTATTTACGTGGTGGACTCCGGCGGCGCGATGAACATGAACGACATTCGTCATCGCTTCCGCGCGCTGAAAGATGTCCTGCGCCCAGAAACCCAAACCGGTATGCACGCTCACCATAACTTAAGTCTTGGCGTAGCTAACTCGTTGGTGGCGGTAGAAGAGGGCTGCGACCGTATTGATGCCAGCCTGGCCGGCATGGGTGCGGGCGCCGGGAATGCGCCGCTGGAAGTGTTTATCGCCGCTGCTGACAAGCAGGGCTGGGAACACGGCACTGACCTGTACGCGCTGATGGCGGCCGCTGACGATTTAGTGCGCCCATTGCAGGATCGTCCGGTTCGCGTCGATCGCGAAACGCTGGCGCTGGGCTATGCCGGCGTGTACTCAAGCTTCCTGCGTCATAGTGAAGTGGCGGCAGCCCGCTACGGCCTAAGCGCGGTTGATATTCTGGTCGAACTGGGCAAACGGCGGATGGTGGGCGGTCAGGAAGATATGATCGTTGACGTCGCGCTGGATCTAAAAGCTAAAGCACAAGCCTGATAACTACCGGTCGGCAATGTACCGACCGGGCGAACGAAAATGAAAAAATAATGTGGCCGGCAACGTATCGGCCACCTTTCAACCTGCACTCTACAAAAGGTCTTATTATGTCGAATATCACCCATGCTACCTCACCGCCGAAGACGTCCCGCCTGATGCAAACCGTCGGGCTGTGTTTTTTAGTCGCTCTGATGGAAGGGCTGGATTTACAGGCCGCGGGCATCGCCGCCGTCGGTATTGCTCAGGCGTTTGGTTTGGACAAAATGCAGATGGGCTGGATTTTCAGCGCTGGGATCCTTGGCCTGCTGCCGGGGGCATTGTTTGGCGGCATGCTAGCCGACAGGCACGGACGTAAGAAAGTCCTGCTGGGCTCGGTGGTGCTGTTTGGCCTATTTTCGATTGTGACCGCACTGGCGTGGGATTTCCCCTCGCTGGTGTTTGCCCGCTTTATGACCGGCGCGGGGTTAGGGGCGGCGCTGCCCAATTTGATTGCGCTAACCTCTGAAGCGGCGGGACCCCGTTTTCGCGGTACAGCGGTTAGTCTGATGTACTGCGGCGTACCGATTGGCGCGGCGCTGGCAGCTGCTATGGGCTTCAGCGGCCTGACGCAGGCTTGGCAGACGATATTCTGGGTTGGCGGCATTGTGCCGCTGCTGCTGGTTCCGCTGTTGATGCTCCGCTTGCCGGAGTCGCAGGCGTTTAGCCGCCAGCAGCAAGATGCTCCAGCACCGCTGCGCGCCATTTTTGCCTCTGGCACCGCGTCTTCAACGCTGCTGTTGTGGCTGTGCTATTTCTTTACCCTGCTGGTGGTGTATATGCTGATTAACTGGCTGCCAATGCTGCTGGTCGATCAGGGATTTAGTCGCTCACAGGCGGCCGGTGTGATGTTTGCACTGCAAATGGGGGCTGCGCTGGGTACGCTGATGCTGGGCGCGCTGATGGACAAACTCAGCCCGCTTAAAATGTCGCTGTTGATCTACTGCGGCATGCTGGCATCGCTGATTGCTTTGGGGACGGCGAGCTCATTTAGCATGATGATAGCCGCGGGCTTTGTTGCCGGGATGTTCGCCACCGGTGGGCAAAGCGTTCTTTATGCGTTGGCTCCGTTGTTCTATGGCACTGAAATTCGCGCCACCGGGGTGGGTACCGCGGTGGCGGTTGGGCGGTTGGGGGCGATGAGCGGCCCACTGCTCGCCGGTAAAATGCTGGCACTCGGCACGGGGACGGTGGGGGTGATGGCGGCTTCAGCGCCTGGGATTGTGCTAGCTGGGCTGGCGGTGTTTTGGTTGATGAGTCGTCATCAGCGAAACGTTGCTGAGGAGAACGTAGGGCGCTAGTTTGTGTTTTCTATCAGGCGTAATGAAGATCGAGCTGGGTTCCGTTCACTTTATGTTCGGCAGAACAGGGAGCCTCTTCACCGGTGAACGGGCAAAGGGGGTCAGCCGTGACCCCCTTTGCAATCCCCGCGGCCCCGCAGCGAAATCGGTGCTTCGCACTACGCTCTCCTCCGAATTCCAGCCTGCGGCACGGCGAAACTCGACATCCTGTCTCGGTTCGCCTCAGTCCGCCATCCATGGCGTCCTGACCTTGTCTTCCATTCTCCGGCTCGCCGATTTCAAGCGGGGACTCATTGGTTCCAGCCACTCCGTTGCTTGCTGTTAACTAAAAGAACGCAGCGGTGTGGGTGGCGTCTAAATCACCGAAGCGCTCCCTGCATCCGTTCGTTTTATATGGCGGAATGCTAAAAGGAGCGCAACCGGGAGCTGAACCCCGAATGGTCTTTCCCTTAAGCCAAACGCGAAGAAGCCTTATCAACTCCAAGCATAAGATTAATCAAAAACCCCACTCGGGCACAATTTAACGCCGTCCGTTCTCCAGCGCACCATTTTAGCGTTAGCATCCAAATCTTTAACCGCCACAGAATCACCGGAATATAACGAACCGGTAACGATAATATCGTAATTATGGTTCGGCTGCGGGACGAAATCAGAATGGGATGTCGTGCTGGCGTAATGCACGATATCAATGAGTTGTCCCGGCTTGATGGTGAACTCATTAATAAATACGCCTTTAACATCATTAGACGCTGGCATGTCTGAAAGTCGTTTGTTGCCGGTTACCGGAATACCGATAATAGCGAGACCAGTGGTAATGCGTCTCTCAAGGACTTTCTTATAGCAACCATTTACCTGCTTTTCGTAAAACTGCAATGCGGTATTACCAGAGGTGCTGGCGCGAATACGCGCGGCATCGGTGCCTTTATAATCCTCAAGCGCAGGCCTGAAACCTGCGGTACATCCACTCAGAAGTATGGCGGCCAGGCCACCGACTAAAATATTTTTATACATTTTTATCCGTGATATTAATTTGTATTAAGGACGAAGGGTTCTGCTGCTATTTATTATTAAAGTTTTTTATCAACGCAATATTACACAGGAATTCACCCGTCGCTTGATTCGCAACATCATGATCCGCAGTGCTTTATTGGTGCAGTCAAACCTATAGCGTCAGCGTCTTCATTTCAACACCAAAATAGGCAGCTTGCTGAACGGGGAAATAACGTGGTGGAATTAAGAACATTTGCCGCGCAATGCACTAAAAGCCATCTATTCTTGTTGAGCGCCTTTGCGCAATGGTTAAGAATAGAATGACACTTCATGATGCGACAGGCAGGACGTTATGACTCAGTACGGTACGTTTTCCCTTGGTTCCCAATTTGTCAATCGCCTCGGCTACGGGGCAATGCAGCTGGCAGGGCCGGGTGTTTTTGGCCCGCCAAAAGATCGTCACGCGGCAATCAGTGTCTTGCGCGAAGCGCTGGCGCTGGGTGTGAATCACATCGATACCAGCGATTTCTACGGTCCGCACGTAACCAATCAGATAATCCGTGAAGCGCTGCATCCTTACGCCGACGATTTGGTGATTGTCACTAAAATTGGCGCTCGCCGCGATGAGGCCGCAGCCTGGCTCCCGGCGTTCTCGCCGGAAGAACTCAAAAAAGCGGTGCACGATAACCTGCGTAATCTTGGGCTGGATGTGCTGGATGTGGTCAATATGCGCATTATGCTCGGTGACGGACATGGGCCGAGTGAAGGCTCGATTGAGGCATCCATCAGCGCGTTGGCGGAACTGCAGCACCAGGGTTTGGTGAAGCATATCGGGGTCAGTAACGTCACGTCCGCTCAGGTTGCCGAAGCGCGTAAGATAGCCAACATTGTCTGCGTGCAAAATGAATACAATATCGCCCATCGTGGTGATGATGCGCTGATTGATGAACTGGCTCGCGATGGCATTGCCTACGTGCCGTTCTTCCCGCTGGGCGGCTTCTCGCCGCTGCAATCGTCAACCCTGAATGACATTGCCAGCTCGCTGGGAATTACGCCAATGCAGACCGCGCTGGCCTGGCTGCTGCACCGTTCACCTAATATCTTACTGATCCCCGGCACCTCATCGGTGGAGCACCTGCGGGAGAATATGGCTGCCAGCCAGGTGGTGCTATCGGCTGAGGTGCTGGCGAAGCTTGATGGCATTGCGGCGAAGGGCTAAAGCCTGCGGTGGTAATAGGCTGTCGTTTACGGCATAAAAAAACCTGCATCAGCAGGTTTTTTTATGGGTATCTAAGGCTGAATGCGATTAGGCAACCAGGCTGTCGATGACCGCTTTCGCATCTGAAGTCGCTTTGGTTGCAACTTCTGGGCCGTAAGCGATGCCTTCAGCAAAGACTACGTTCACGTCGGTGATACCGATAAAGCCCAGGAACACGTTCAGGTACGGGGTGATGAGGTCGGTTGCGGTATCTTTATGGATCCCACCACGGCTGGACAGCACGATAGCACGTTTGCCGGTCACCAGACCTTCTGGGCCTTTTTCGGTGTAACGGAAGGTCACGCCAGCACGGGCAATCAGGTCGAAGTAGTTTTTCAGCTGAGTTGGGATGTTGAAGTTGTACATTGGCGCGGCGATAACAATCACATCGTGTGCTTTCAGCTCGGCAATCAGCTCGTCAGAGAGCGTCAGCGCTTCCTGCTGGCGTGGAGTCAGTGGGGAATCGCTTGGGCGCAGTGCGCCTACCAGTTCGCCATCCAGTACTGGAATTGGGTTCGCAGCCAGGTCACGGACGGTGATTTCGTCAGCGGAGTGCTTTTCGCGCCACTGTTCAACAAAATAGTCGGACAGCTGACCTGATTGAGAGTAGCCTGCCAGGATGCTGGATTTCAGAACCAATACTTTGCTCATAGGTAATTCCTTATATTTGATTGACGGGCGTTGCCCTGTTGCTTGTTGACACTCTATTCACATTCCTGCCACAGGGATAGCGCAATATATCGAATTCTATTGTCAGTTTTTTTGAACAAAGCATGAAATACACAAATGTGGTACTCTAGGACCATACTTTATAAGAGTTTTTTCCCGGCACTAAGCTGCCTGATAACACTATGACAGAACAACAAAAAATCACCTTTTCGATGCTTAACCAGCGCCTTGAAACGCTGATGCTGCGGGATAAACAGCGGTTTATCCGCCGATTACATGGCGTTAAGAAGGTTAAAAATCCTGATGCTCAACAGGCCATTATTCAGGAGATGGCGCAAGAAATTGAACAGGCAGCAGGTAAAGTCGTGCTACGCGAAGCCGCGCGTCCGCAGATCGACTACCCGGAAAATCTGCCGGTAAGCCAGAAAAAACAGGACATTCTCGACGCTATTCGCGACAACCAGGTGGTTATCGTTGCCGGGGAAACCGGCTCGGGTAAAACCACGCAGTTGCCAAAAATCTGCATGGAGCTGGGGCGTGGGATCAAAGGCCTTATCGGTCACACCCAACCGCGCCGTCTGGCGGCGCGTACCGTCGCTAATCGTATTGCAGAAGAGCTGCAAACTGAGCCGGGTGGCTGCATCGGCTACAAAGTCCGTTTTAGCGATCACGTCAGCGACAACACCATGGTCAAGCTGATGACCGACGGTATTTTGCTGGCCGAAATCCAGCAAGACCGCCTGTTGATGCAGTACGACACCATCATTATCGATGAAGCCCACGAACGCAGCCTGAACATCGATTTCCTGCTCGGCTACCTGCGTGAACTGCTGCCACGCCGCCCTGATCTGAAAATCATCATTACCTCGGCGACCATCGATCCAGAACGCTTCTCGCGCCACTTTAACAATGCGCCCATTATTGAAGTATCCGGTCGAACCTATCCGGTCGACGTACGCTATCGTCCTATCGTTGAAGAGGCGGACGACACCGAGCGCGATCAGCTACAGGCCATTTTCGACGCCGTGGATGAACTGGGCCGTGAAAGCCCGGGCGACATTCTGATCTTTATGAGTGGTGAACGTGAGATTCGCGACACCGCCGATGCGCTGAGTAAGCGCGACCTGCGACACACGGAAATCCTGCCGCTGTATGCGCGTTTGTCGAACAGCGAACAGAACCGGGTCTTCCAGTCGCACAGCGGACGTCGCATTGTACTGGCGACCAACGTGGCGGAAACGTCGCTGACCGTGCCGGGGATCAAGTACGTTATCGATCCGGGTACTGCACGTATTAGCCGCTATAGCTACCGCACGAAAGTCCAGCGTCTGCCGATAGAGCCGGTCTCACAGGCGTCGGCAAACCAGCGTAAGGGCCGCTGCGGTCGTGTGTCGGAAGGTATTTGTATTCGTCTGTACTCGGAAGATGATTTCCTTTCGCGTCCTGAGTTTACCGACCCGGAAATTCTGCGTACCAACCTGGCGTCGGTTATCTTGCAGATGACCGCACTGGGGCTGGGCGATATCGCGGCGTTCCCGTTTGTCGAAGCTCCGGATAAGCGCAATATTCAAGACGGTGTGCGTTTGCTCGAGGAGCTGAGCGCGATTACCACCGACGAACAGCAAACCGCTTATAAGCTGACGCCGCTGGGCCGACAGCTTAGTCAACTGCCGGTCGATCCGCGTCTGGCACGCATGGTGCTGGAAGCGCAAAAACATGGCTGTGTGCGCGAAGCGATGATCATTACGTCGGCGCTCTCCATTCAAGACCCGCGCGAGCGGCCGATGGACAAACAGCAGGCTTCGGATGAAAAACACCGCCGATTCCACGACAAAGAGTCTGACTTCCTCGCGTTTGTGAACCTGTGGAACTACCTAGGCGAGCAGCAAAAAGCGCTGTCGTCGAATCAGTTCCGCCGTCAGTGCAAGCTGGATTTCCTTAACTATCTGCGCGTACGCGAGTGGCAGGATATCTACACTCAGCTGCGCCAGGTGGTGAAGGAACTGGGCATTCCGGTGAACAGCGAACCGGCGGAATATCGCGAAATTCATATCGCGCTGCTCACCGGTCTGTTGTCGCATATCGGTATGAAAGATACCGACAAGCAGGAGTTCACCGGCGCGCGTAACGCTCGATTCTCGATCTTCCCGGGCTCTGGCTTGTTCAAGAAACCGCCGAAATGGGCGATGGTTGCCGAACTGGTGGAAACCAGCCGCCTGTGGGGACGCATTGCCGCCCGCATCGATCCGGAATGGGTTGAGCCTGTCGCCCAACATTTGCTGAAACGCTCGTACAGCGAACCGCACTGGGAGCGCGCGCAAGGCGCGGTGATGGCGACGGAAAAAGTGACCGTTTACGGTCTGCCGGTTGTCGCGGCGCGTAAGGTTAACTACAGCCAAATAGACCCGGCTCTGTGCCGCGAGCTGTTTATCCGTCATGCGCTGGTCGAGGGCGACTGGCAGACACGCCACGCGTTCTTCCGCGACAACTTAAAATTGCGCAATGAAATTGAAGAGCTGGAGCATAAATCGCGCCGTCGCGACATTCTGGTGGATGACGAGACGATGTTCGAATTTTACGACCAGCGTATCAGCCATGATGTGATTTCCGCGCGCCACTTCGACAAGTGGTGGAAACAGGCCAGCCGTGAAACGCCGGATCTGCTCAACTTTGAGAAGCACATGCTAATTAAGGAAGGGGCGGAGCAGGTCAGCAAGCTGGACTACCCGAACTTCTGGCATCAGGGCAACCTGAAGCTGCGTCTGACCTATCAGTTTGAACCGGGCGCGGATGCTGACGGTGTGACGGTGCATATTCCGCTGCCGTTATTAAACCAGGTTGAAGAGGCCGGATTTGAATGGCAAATTCCAGGGCTGCGCCGTGAATTGATTATCGCGCTGATTAAATCGTTGCCGAAACCTGTTCGCCGTAACTTTGTACCGGCACCCAACTACGCTGAAGCGTTCTTAGGCCGCGTGACGCCGCTGGAGCTGCCGTTACTTGATTCTCTGGAGCGCGAGCTGCGCCGGATGACCGGTGTCACCGTTGACCGCGATGCCTGGCAGTGGGATCAGGTGCCCGATCACCTAAAAATCACCTACCGGGTTGTTGACGACAAAAACAAGAAACTGCAGGAAGGGCGTGTCTTACAGGATCTGAAAGATGCGCTGAAGGGCAAGGTGCAGGAGACGCTGTCGGCGGTTGCTGACGATGGTATCGAGCAGAGTAATCTGCATATCTGGAGCTTTGGCGACCTGCCGGAGCGTTATGAACAAAAACGCGGCAACTATAAGGTGAAAGCTTGGCCGGCGCTGGTCGATGAACGCGACAGTGTGGCTATCAAGCTGTTCGATAACGAACTGGAGCAACAGCAGATGATGTGGCGCGGTTTGCGTCGTTTGTTGCTGCTGAATATTCCATCGCCAATTAAATATCTGCACGAGAAGCTGCCGAATAAAGCCAAACTGGGGCTGTACTTCAACCCGTACGGTAAGGTGCTTGATCTCATTGATGATTGCATCTCCTGCGGCGTCGATAAGCTAATTGACGAAGCGGGCGGCCCGGTGTGGACGGAGGCAGGCTTTGCAGCCTTGCATGAACGAGTTCGCGCCGACCTCAACGAAACGGTGGTCGGTATCGCCAAACAGGTTGAGCAAATTCTCACTGCCGTATTTAACGTCAACAAGCGACTGAAAGGGCGCGTGGATATGACGATGGCGCTGGGCCTGTCGGATATTAAGGCACAGATGAACGGTTTGGTGTATCGCGGTTTTGTCACCGGCAACGGCTTCCGTCGACTGGGGGATACGCTACGTTACCTTCAGGCGATTGAAAAACGTCTGGAAAAACTGGCCGTTGACCCGCACCGCGACCGAGTGCAAATGCTGAAAGTGGAAAGCGTGCAGCAGGCGTGGCAGCAGTGGTTGAATAAGCTGCCGCCAGCGCGTCGGGAAGATGAAGACGTGAAAGAGATCCGCTGGATGATTGAAGAGCTGCGCGTCAGCTTCTTTGCGCAGCAGCTTGGAACTCCGTACCCCATCTCCGACAAGCGTATTTTACAGGCGATGGAGCAGATTACGGCGTAAAGATTGCCCGGTGGCGCAAGCTTACCGGGCCTACAATAAGCGTTCTTGTAGGCCTTAAAGCTTCACGTCATCAGGCATTCACCCATGCCAGCGTAAATCCATCCCACCCTTTGATTCCCACCGTTTGCAGCGCCGTGACCGTGAGCCGCGGGTCGTTGCGCATCATCTCGATAAACCGGCGCACGCCCTGCACGCGTTCGTCAGTGCTATTCGGATTAGTCACCTCGCCATCGCGCACCACGTTATCGCCAATAATCAGCGTCCCGGGACGGGCGTACTTCAACGCCCACTGTAGGTAATATGGATTGTTGGGTTTATCGGCATCGATGAAAATGAGGTCGAAGGGCGCCTCTGTTGCCAATGTCGCCAGTGAATCCAGCGCTGGCCCCTCGTGAAGCGTCACGCGATCGCCAAGCCCGGCGAGCTGAATATTTTCACGGGCCACCTTCGCGTGCTTAGGGTCGGCTTCCAGCGTAATCAACCGCCCATTTTCCGGCAGTTCTCGCGCCATCCAGATGGTGCTGTACGCGCCAAGCGTACCAATTTCCAGTATCGATTTTGCCCCGACCATCCGGACAAACAGCGCCAACAGTTGCCCCTGATTGGCCGCAACATCGTGTGCGGGAAGCCCAGCACGATGGTTATTTTCCAAAACCTGAGCCAAAACCCGACAGTCAGGAATGAGATTTTCTATTAAATAATTATCAACTTCAGACCACTGCTTTTGCATCATGACACCCGCCTGATTTTGTCAGCCTGACAGTGAAGACCAGCCGCCTCCCAGCGCCCGGTAAAGGTCTATTTGCGCCAGCAGCAGGTTGTTTTTAACCTGCACGACGCTGATTTGGGTCGCGAACAACGTGCGCTGAGCGTCCAGCACATCAAGATAAGAAGAGTAGCCGTTGCGATAGCGATTTTGTGCAATCCGTAGCGTCTCCTGCGCTACTTCTTCTTGCCCTTGAAGCGCGGTTAACTGTTCACCATAACGGGTGATAGCGTCAAGACTGTCATTCACCTCTCTAAAGGCGCTGCGAACCGTTTTTTCATAGCCATAAAGCGCCTGATTACGTTGCGCCATCGACACGTCGGCCTGAGCGTTGAGCGCTTGGCGATTGAGCAGCGGGGCGAGAATACTGCCGCCGACGCTCCATAAGCGCAGTGGATTATCAAGCAGATCCGCCAAGGTGCGGTCCTGATAGCTTCCCGCGGCCGTGAGATTAATTGACGGCAGCAATTTTGCCTGTGATGAGGCGAGGGTCGCGTCGGCGGCAACCAGTTGTCGCTGCGCCTGTACCACGTCCGGGCGGCGGTTGAGCAGCGTTGATGGCAGCTGTGAAGGCAGCGCGAGCGGCGTGAGCCGGTCAAATTCGTTGCGTTTTATCGCCCCAGGATTGGCACCGAGCAGCACGGAGAGCGCGTTCTCCTGCTGGGCTATCTGATGCTGCAATAACGGCACCTGCGAACGAGTTGAACGCAGTTCCGAGTCGGCCTGCATCAATTCCAGTCGCGAGGTGTAGCCCGTTTCGAACTGGCGTTTAGCCAGATTGTAGGCATCTTCTCGGGATTTTAGCGTCTGCTCGGTGACGCGCAGCTGCTGGTCTAGCGACAGCAGCGTGACGTAACCCACCGCCACTGACGTTGCAACGGTCAGATTTGCCGCGGCGGCAGCGGCTTTTTGCGACTCGAGGCTAGCCTGTGCTGCATCGGCAGCGCTGCGGTTTGCCCCCCACAGATCGACATCATAGCTGGCGGTCAGGCCGCCTTTATACACCGTGCTGTGAATTGGCAGGCCGGTGGCGGCAGATTGCGAACGGGCGCGGGTGCCGGATAATCCCACGTCCAGCGTCGGGAAGAGACTGCCATCGGCGGCGTATACGCGGGCCTGATATTCATTAACCCGCTCACGGGCAATGAGCACATCGCTGTTATATTCAAGCGCCCGATCAACATATTGATTGAGCTCGCTGTCGTGGAGATTGCGCCACCAGACCCCCTCAACACTGCTTGTTGGGCCAATATCGGCGCGCCAAGCGGTGGGGATGGCAAGCGTAGGCTCGGCGCGCTGAATATCCGCCGATTGGCAGCCCGCTAGCATCAGCGCCAGGGCAATGGCGACGGGGCGGATCATGGCGTTGTCTCCGCGCGGGTATCAATGGTCACCTGCACCGACATCCCCGGTCGCAGGCGCAGGCTGTTGCGCTGCCCCTCATCAACGGCAATCCGCACCGGAATACGCTGGGCAATTTTGACAAAGTTACCGGTGGCGTTGTCCGGTGAAATGGCGCTGAACTCCACGCCGGTCGCCGGTGAAATGCTTTGTACGGTGCCGTGGAATTTTTCGCCATTTAGCGCATCGACATTAAAGGTCACCGGCTGGCCGACGCGCACGGTGGCTAACTGGGTCTCTTTCAAATTGGCGATAACCCAATGCTGCGGCGGCACCAGTGGAGCGAGGTGCGTACCCGCCGTAACGTAAGCGCCGAGGCGCACCGCAATTTGTCCCATCTGGCCATCGGTGGGGGCGATAATCTGCGTATTGTTAAGATCAATTTCCGCCAGCTCCAGCGCTGCGGTCGCGTTGGCGACATCTGCCTTTAGTGCATCAAGGTTAACAATCGTGGTTTGCAGATCCTGACGCGACATTTCAAGCGTGGCCTTAGCCTGTTCAATATCGGCGATGCCCTGAGCGGCGCTAGCACGCGCAGAATCTCGCTCTCGAATCGATAATGAACCGTCGGCGGTCAGATCCTGCACGCGCTTTAAATCTGCCTGGGTTTTCAGATTTTGCGCGCGGGCGTTTTCTAGCGCCGCCTCGTTACGGGCAATCACCGCCTCGGCGCTTTTACGCTGCTGGAGATTATTTTTTAGCGCGGCTTCTTTCATCGCCAGTTGCGCCTGCGCCTGATGAACCCGTTGCCGGTAAATGCGATCGTCAATCTGGAACAGCACCTGTCCTTTTTTGACCTGATTAAAGTCTTGGACATTCACCCCGGTGATATAACCGCTGACCTGCGGGCTAATAAAGGTGGTTTGCCCGCGCACGTAGGCGTTATCCGTAAACTGGCTGTGACGGGTAAACGGTGGCAGCTGCCAGGCGTACAGAATGACCAATACGCCCACCAGACCGATGGCAGCGGCGGTAAAAATCGATACCACGCGGATATTATTGCGGGTGTTGGCCTGTTGCTTGGCCGCATCCTGCTGACTCATAACGACTCCAGATCTCTTTTGTTATTATTTGCTGCCCGTTGCGCGTTTGAGCGCAACATGAGCGGTAATTCGCAGTCTCAACAATCGCCAGAATACCCATAGCAGCGTGGCGGCAGAGATGGCCGCTGTCAGCATAAAGGTGTCATTGTAGGCAAGAATATTGGCCTCGAGCGTAGACGCGGTTTGGAGCAGGGCGCTGGCCTGCACATTGAGCAACGTACTGTCGCCAATCTGACTTTGATATTGCTGAGCATACTGTTGCAGGCGATCGTTTATCAGCGGATTCAGGGTCGTTATCTGGTCAGCTAACTGACTGGAGTGGAATTTTTCACGCCAGGTCTGGAAGGTGCCGAGGATAGCGGAACCCAATAGGCCGCCGAGGTTCTGGCTCATGCCAAACAGCACCGAGAAACTCACGAGATTGCGCTGGTCGGCAATGACGCCGCCGATACCCGCCAGCATCGCTGGGGCGAGGAAAAAGGCGCTGCCAAAGCCCAACAGGAACTGGCTCAGCATTAGCTGGTCTGGGCGGGTGAGGCTGGTGGACTGGCTGTCGAGCAGCGATGCAATCATGATAAGCGCCAGCGCCGTGGCGGTGGGCCAATATAGGCGCGCGGGATTTAGCGTCAGGCAACTGGCGATAATTCCACAGAGGATACCGGCAAAAATAGACCACGCCAGCGAGGTCATTTGTTCGTTCTGTAATCCGACAAACTGCAACCAGCCGATAACCCCGGTATTTTGCTCTGCCAGCACAATGCGAATTAGCACCATGATCAATCCCAACCGCAGAATACTGCCACTGGAGAGCCAGCGCGTATTGAGCAGCGGGTTGCTGCGATTATGTTCAAAAATCATGGCGCTGATGATAAGCACCGTGGCGGCAGCCAGCGACCAGCCGATCCACGGCGCTTCGAACCACCAATCAAGACGGCCCAGCGATAGCACCGCGCAGATAAGCGCCATGCCGGGGGCCAGCAGAATAAAGGTGATAAAGTCTTTTTTCTCAAACACCTTTTTGCGGTCGCTTGGCGGCAGTTTTAGGGCAATGACGCAGGCCAATGACACCAGCGCGAGTCCTAATTCGAAGAAATAGAGGCCGCGCCATTCGTCGATTTGCAGCAGTTCGGTGGAGAACAGACGGGCGAGGGGGATCGCCAGCGATGAACCGGTAATACCGATGGTTAGCGCCTTTAGTCGGTGTTTTGCCGGCCATGCCTGAACTTGGTAGTAAATGCCCAGCGAACTGAGCGCCGCCGCCACCATGCCGTGCGCGGCGCGTACCATCAGCGCGGAGTTGAGATCGTTGACGAACAGGTGGAAAAAGGTCACCAGCACATACAGCACCAGAAAGCCTTCGGTAAACGCACGCAGGCCAAACTGCTGGCGAAATTTGACCAGCAGCAGGTTGATGGACACGTTGGTCATCACGTATACCGCAGGCAGCCAGGCGATTTCCGTCGACCAGGCGGCGAACGAACCCTGCAGGTTTTGCAGATTGGCGGTGACCACCGCGTTGCCCAGTGCACCGGTCAGGCACACCAGTAGGCCGACGATGCCGTAGGCAACCCGTTTTGGCATGCTGTGAATTGGCGTTGACGGCGAACCGAGAATGGCCGGTTTTTCATGCGGCGCCCAGTCGTGCGGGGCGTAAGGATCGCGGCGTGGAGGGGACATTATTTCTTCTCCACTTCACGCAGTAGCTTCATCAGAACTTCACGGGTTTGTTCCTGTTCTTCTGGGGTAATGACCGTCAGAATCTCTTCTCGCAGCTCATCAGCCACCGCTTTGACCTGATGATAGAGCGCCATCCCTTTTTCGGTGGCGACCAGCAGACGTTTACGCTTATCACGCTCGGTGAGCGCCCGTTCAACCAGCCCCAAATTGACCAGCTTGTTAATCAAGGGCACTACGGTGGCGCTTTCGACACCAAGCGCTTGCGCCAGCTCGATTTGCGAAAGCGGCTGCTCGTTGCTGGCAATCGAGGCGACGGCAACCCACATGGCTTGGCTCATGCCAAGATCCTTAAGTCGCCGATTGACGGCCAGTCGCCAGTGATGGGCGGTAAGATAGAGAAGATGGGAGAAATTTAGCTGACGGTTATCCATGGCGAATTATTCATAATCATTAGAGCTCTAATGAGTTTACGTTCGGCGGAAACCATAATTCAAGTGAATATGAAAAATAAGTGTTATCTGAAGGGAACGGGACTGTTAGCGAAAGGCCCGACGTCACGCTGCGCCGCCGGGCCATAAGATTAGATCTGGCTGGCTTGGCCGTTAACGACCACATCCTGACGTTTACGGCGGCTAGCAAAGAAAATCGCCGTCAGCGAGATAGCCACGGTGATCCCCAGATACCAAGCGACAGGAACCCAGTTGCCGTTATATTTCGCCAGCAAACCGGTAGCAATCAGCGGCGCGGTGCCGCCCGCCAATGCTGCGCCAATTTGATAACCTAGCGTTATCCCCGTATAGCGTACGTTAGCGCTGAAAATCTCGGAACACAAAGTCCCCAGCACGGCGGTAATCGGTGACCACAGGATGCCGAAAGTGATAACCGTCGCCAGCATAATGCCCCAGGTAGTACCGGTATTGAGCAACAGGAACCACGGCACGATAAACAGGCCCAGCAGAACAACGCTGATGGCGTACATCCGTTGACGGCCAATTTTGTCCGACAGAAGGCCCATCAGCGGGATCATAACGGTCGACACCAGCGCACCGAGAGTCACGGCTTCAAGCACCTGCGACTTTTGGTAGGTGAGTGTCGTGGTGGCATAGCTGACCACAAAGGTAGAGAAAATATAGAACGGCGCGGTTTCCACCACCTTCAGGCCTGCGGCAATAATCACTTCGCGCCAGTGGTGGGTTAGGGTTTCGCGTAACGGCGCTTTGGCGACCTTGCCGGACTCTTTCACCTTCTTGAATTCTGGCGTTTCATCGATATCTTTACGGATCCACAGACCGACCAGCACCAGCACGGCGCTCATCAGGAACGGAATACGCCAGCCCCAGGAGAGGAACTGTTCTTCGCTAAACAGGGTCATCAACGAGACGATAAAGGTTGCCATCAGCATCCCGATGGTGACGCCCGCCTGCGGGATGCTGCCGAAGAAGCCTTTGCGCTTCTCTGGCGCGTATTCATAGGCTAGCAGCAATGCGCCGCCCCATTCGCCGCCGATGCCGATGCCCTGAATAATACGCATCAGAATCAGCAGAATCGGTGCCCAGATGCCAATCTGGTCGTAGGTTGGCAGCAGGCCAATCATGACGGTTGCACTGCCCATCAGCGAAAGGGTAAGAACTAAGGTTTTTTTGCGGCCAATGCGGTCGCCAATATGGGCGAAAATTACCCCGCCGATTGGACGAATAAAGAAAGTGAGTGAGAAAGAGAGGTAGGAGAGAATCAGGCCAATAACCGGGTCAACCATTGGGAAAAAGATTTTGTTGAAGACCAATGCGGCGGCCGTGCCGTACAGAAAATAGTCAAACCATTCAATGGAACTACCGGTTAGGCTAGCAATCAGGACCCTTTTATTTTTTTTCAGGATCGTGGTGCTGCTTTCTTGTATTGTCATGAAGAATCACTCCCGCCACGTTGGGTTAAAATCAGGTGTCACCCTGAAAGGTGAAATGGTGCAACCTTAATTGTGAAAAAGGTTGCTTGATTGTTAAGCAACTTAGATATGCGCGTTATCTTTGGCAAGCCTGACGTTGAAGTTTGTGAGTTAAAATGAACCTTATTTCTATTTTAAATGACTGTAATAATGGGATATGTTAGGTGTTAATTCTGAAATCGTTCTAATTTGTGGTGTAAAATTCAGGTGCAACCGCATTGTTTTTAGACGTTTCTAGTTATTTCATTTCTGTTACAAATTGCCGGAGCTAGACAAAGGAGTATCGAGGACAATGAGCGTGTCATGTTTAACACAAGCCTCACTGGAGGCGGCAAATCGGCTGGGACGCTGGTTGGCGCAGGATGATGTTGACGGCCGACCGGATACCGCCGACGCACAGCTGGTGGTGCTGGCCGGAAACGCCGTGATGCCGACGGTCGATGCCGCCTGCGAACTGGCAAAACGCAGCGGCGGCACGCTGCTTATCTGCGGCGGAGTAGGTCATTCAACCTCATTTCTTTATCAAGCGCTGGCGCAGCACCCGCGCTATCGGCAAATAAGTGTGAACGGCGAACCGGAAGCAACGCTGCTGGCGGAAATTGCGCATCAGTTCTGGCACATTCCACGCGAGCGTATTGTGGTTGAGGATGAGTCCACCAACTGCGGTGAAAACGCATGGTTTACCCGGCGAGTGATGGAACAGCAAGGCATCAATCCACAAAGTGCAACGCTGGTGCAGGACCCCACCATGCAGCGGCGCACCATGGCGACCTTTGCACGGGTCTGGCAAGACGTGACACCGTCACCGAAATGGGTGAGTTTCCCCGGCTTTATACCGGTACTGGAAAATACGCCGCAGGGCGTGGCCTGGCAGCAGCCAGCAGCAGGTGTATGGCCGGTTGCCCGCTATCTATCGTTGATTCTCGGTGAGTTGCCGCGTTTGCGAGATGATGCCCATGGTTACGGTCCACGGGGCAAAGGGTTTATTAGTCATGTCGATATTCCAAGCGACGTAGAAGACGCCTGGCAGCATTTGGCTGCACAACCGCAGCTATTAGCGGAACTGGCGAGCCGCAATATCGGTTAGTTCAAACCTACGGGCCGCCGTCAGCGGCCCGTATTAACGGAAGCTCCACTGCACGCTGACGACAAATATTGAAGGCAGAATAATGCCGCTCTCCACGCCGAAATAGTCGGTAAAGTTATATTGCAGGCCATGATAAACATAAGGGGCGAAACCGACGCCGGTGATTTTTTTCGCCGTATGATAGGCACCGTCATCGCCGCAGTGGCTGAAAGCATCAAAGAAGAACTCGCCGGTATAGGCGTAAATCCCCTTAAAGGTCCATCCCGTCTGGCTGTTGAACCAATCCCGCCGCACGCCCAGCGTCAGACAGCGATCGGCGAAGCTGTTTTTCATTGTCCCGACGAGCAGACTGTATTTTGAATCAGCGGAAAACTTCCGTTCGACCGAAAAGAAATCATTATTGAATTTTTCGTTATATTGGCCGTGATTATCGGTCATGTGATAAACGAAGGAACCCGTATTGATAGAGTACAGGTTGATTTCACCCGCATTGCAGGGGGCAACCAGCGCGGCGGCGGATGCAAATGCTGATGAAATGAGGGTTCTGCGCATGATTAAACTCAGTAAAGCCGGAAATTAAAAACAATTGTCTCCATCATACGTTTTTGGCCATAAACAAAGGCTCAACCGAATTCTGGCATGCTGTTTCAACTCTTGATCTATGTTTATGAGTTGCCTCACAGAAACGGACGGATTAAGTGGGAAAAGTTGCCGAAATGTATATGTATTTAACAATAATTTCACTTGTTAAAACATCATACAAACAGGAGCAGGTCATGACGGCAACCGTGCAACATCCGATGTATATTGATGGACAGTTCGTTAACTGGCAGGGAGATCAGTGGATTGACGTTATCAATCCCGCGACACAAGCGTGTCTTTCCCGCATTCCTGATGGCGACGCTGAGCACGCTAGGTTGGCAATCGATGCTGCGGAACGCGCGCAACCGGCCTGGGAGGCACTGCCCGCTATTGAACGCGCCGGATGGTTGCGCAAAATTGCCGCAGGGATCCGCGCTCGTGCGCCTGAAATCAGCCAGATGATTGTGGCCGAAGGTGGCAAAATTCAACAGCTGGCGGAGGTGGAAGTCGGTTTCACTGCGGATTATATCGAATACATGGCCGAATGGGCGCGTCGCTATGAAGGCGAAATCCTGCAAAGTGACCGTCCGGGTGAAAACATTTTTGTCTTCAAACGCGCGCTGGGCGTGACCACCGGCATTTTGCCGTGGAACTTCCCCTTCTTCCTGATTGCCCGTAAGCTTGCTCCTGCGCTTATCACCGGCAATACCATTGTCATTAAACCGAGCGAATTTACGCCCAATAACGCGGTGGCGTTCGCCGAGATTGTGCATCAGATTGGCCTGCCGAAAGGGGTCTTTAACCTTGTGCTGGGGCGCGGTGAAACCGTAGGTCAAGAGCTGGCGGGCAACCCGAAAGTGGCGATGGTCAGCATGACGGGCAGCGTGGCGGCCGGTGAGAAAATCATGGCGGCGGCGGCGAAAAATATCACCAAAGTCTGTCTGGAACTTGGCGGCAAAGCGCCAGCGATTGTTCTGGACGATGCCGACCTTGAGCTGGCGGTAAAAGCGGTGGTGGACTCACGAGTCATCAACACCGGGCAGGTCTGTAACTGCGCTGAGCGTCTGTATGTGCAAAAAGGTATTTACGACCGTTTCATCAATAAGCTCGGTGAGGCGATGAAAGCGGTGGCATTTGGCGATCCATCGCAGCGTAACGATATTGCGATGGGGCCGCTGATTAACGCCGCCGCGCTGGAACGCGTCGAGCAGAAGGTTGCTAAAGCCGTGAAGCAAGGGGCGCGCGTGGCACTGGGCGGTAAAGCGGTTGAGGGCACGGGTTATTTCTATCCGCCTACGCTCCTACTCGATGTGCGTCAGGAGATGGATATTATGCATGAAGAGACCTTCGGGCCGGTACTGCCGGTGGTGATGTTCGATACTCTCGATGACGCGCTCGCGATGGCTAACGATAGCGAGTATGGCTTGACCTCATCTATTTATACGCGCGATCTCAATCTGGCCATGAAAGCGGTTCGCGGGCTGAAGTTTGGCGAAACCTATATTAACCGTGAGCACTTTGAAGCGATGCAGGGTTTCCATGCCGGTTGGCGTAAATCAGGTATTGGCGGGGCAGATGGAAAGCACGGCCTGAATGAATATCTGCAAACTCAAATGGTGTATTTACAGACTCAAGGTTAAATCCCGGGCGGTCGGATGCGACAAACGTCGTCATCCGGCCGCCGATACGAAACGCTTTCCCGTTATTCCTGTCCCATGACTGCCCGCGTTATTCTTCCTGTTCGAAAACGGCTTCCCGTTGCGGGATGGCGAACATTTTCTCGTGTTCTAGCAGCCAAGCTTTGCGCGCCACCCCGCCGCCGTAGCCGGTCATACTGCCATCTTTGCCTATGACACGATGACAGGGGATGACAATGGCAATGCGGTTGGCTCCGTTTGCTGCGGCCACGGCGCGGGCGGCGGTGGGCTTATTCATCGATTCGGCCAGTGCCTGATAATGGGTGGTGCGCCCACTGGGAAGCTGGGCCAGCGCTTGCCAAACGCTGCGCTGAAAATCGCTCCCCGGCGTATCCAACGCAAGGGTAAAATCACGGCGTTGACCGGCAAAGTACTCACCAATTTCCTGCTCGGCTTGGCGAATATGCGAATTGGTACCGGCGATAATCCTGGCGCGTAACAAGCGTTGCAGATCGCTAAATTCTGTTTCCAGCATTCTTCGGTCGACAAACTCCAGCAGACATACACCGCGCTCGGTAGCGCAAACGAACATTGGCCCAAGCGGGGTGGTAAAACGGTGAATTAGGATAGTCTGCTGATGCTCAACTGGGGAGTGCCCGGTCAGCTTTTTGCAGGTATAGCCGAAACCGCTAAGCGACTCGTAACCGCTATCAAAAGCGACGTCGGTAGCGCTGCGTCCCGCTTTCAGCTCCTGCAATGCCACGTTAACCCGCTGCATGCGTTGAAACGCCTGAAAGGTCATGCCGTGATGCTGTAAGAACCAGCGCCGTACCCGTTCAGGGCTAATCCCATGGTGGCGCAGCAGACTATCGCTAACCCGCGCTTTGGGCGTTTGACGTACCAGGGCTAGCGCCTGCTCGATGAACGGTGGCGCTGAACAGGCATTTTCGGTGGGACGACACACTTTGCACGGGCGAAAACCGGCGTCCAGCGCCGATTTGAAAGTATTAAAAAACTCCACGTTTTCCCGCTTCGGTTTACGCGCCCGGCAAATGGACAGGCAAAATACCCCGGTGGTTTTGACACCGACAAAGAAAACGCCGGTATATTCCGAAGCGCGTTCAAGTAGCGCCTGATACCACGTATCACACTGGGCGCTATCGGTGATTTTCATCGGCGAAAACTCCTGTAAAGGATTGCTGTTGGCGAAGGGTTAACAGTAGTTCGTTTAGCCTGTTTTGTATCGCGCAATGTAGCGCATTGCCCATAGAAATGCGTCGCACGCCGAGTTTGCCCAGCTGGGCAAAGTCCGGCAGAACGGGCACAGCCATGACATTTAGCGGCAGCGAAGTTTGATTCACAATAGCGGCGATGTCATCAGGGTGGGTGACACAGGGCACAAAAATACCGTCAGCGCCGTGTTCTGCATAACGCATTGTGCGAGTTAAGGTTTCTTCACGGGCGTTGGCAAGTCCGAGTAAAAAAGGGTCGGTGCGAATGTTAAGAAATAATGTGCAGCTCTGGGCGGTGAGTCCCTTGCGGATGCTTTGCAGGCGGTTAGCAAACAGCGCGGCATCTTCAAGCTCGCGTTTACCGTTGCGCACTCGGCTATCTTCCAAATTAACACCGACGACGCCGAGTGCCGCCAATCGCAGCAGGTTTTCGACCACGCCGTCTGGCGTCTCGGCGTAGCCCGACTCCATATCGACGTTCAGCGGCAACGTGCTGGCAGCACGGATCCGGCAAACCATAAAGTACAGTTCTTCAAAGGTAAGGCTTTCGCCATCCGCATATCCGAGCATAGTCGCGATGGCCGCGCTTGAGGTGCCAAGTGCCTGATAACCTGCCTGGGCGGCGGCGCGGGCGCTGCTCGCGTCCCAAACGTTGGCAAGAAGCAGTGGGGAGGCTTGATAATGCAGTGCGGTAAAATCCATGGTGATCTCCGGTTGTGGGGGCAAGCGGAGTGTGCCGCGAGGCGATGAATACTCACAACCGAAAATTGGACGACCATTTTTGGGCGGAAAAGCGGGGGAGTGGCATCCCCCGCGAGGTGATTACATTTTGGCGTACTTCTCAAGCACGCGAATGAGTTGGGTCACAAATCCGTATTCGTTATCGTACCAAGAGACCGTTTTCACCAGCTGCAGATCGCCTGCCTCACTGACTTCGGTCTGGGTGGCGTCAAAGACAGAACCAAAGTGGCTGCCGATAATATCGGAGGAGACAATCTCATCTTCGGTATAACCAAAGGATTCGTTGTTCTTCGCCGCGTTTTTCATCACCTGATTGACTTCATCGGCGGTGACTTTTTTACTGAGAATAGAGACTAACTCGGTGACCGATCCGGTTTTGGTCGGTACGCGTTGGGCGTGGCCTTTCAGTTTACCGCTGAGCGCCGGAATCACCAGACCAATCGCTTTTGCCGCCCCCGTGGTGTGCGGAATGATGTTTTCAGCCGCGGCTCTCGATGCGCGCAGGTCTTTGCCGCGTGGACCATCCACCAGTGACTGCGTGCCGGTATAAGCGTGGATGGTGGTCATCGTACCCAGTTGAATACCGAAAGCATCGTTCAGGGTTTTTGCCATCGGCGCCAGGCAGTTGGTGGTACATGACGCGACGGAGATAATTTTGTCACTGGCGTTGAGGGTGTCATCGTTGACGTTGAAGACCAACGTTTTCATATCACCGGCAGGCGCAGAAATGAGTACTTTTTTGGCGCCAGCATCAAGGTGCGCTTGCGATTTTTCGGTTGAGGTGTAGAAACCGGTACATTCAACAATGATCTCCGCACCTTGCGCCGTCCATGGAATGTTTTTGGCTTCTTTTTCGGCATACACGTTGATGGTCTTACCGTTAACAATCAGCGCATTATCGGTGAAATCTACGCTCCACGGGAACGGACCGTAGTTCGAGTCATACTTCAATAAATAGGCCAGCACTTTCGGCGAGGTCAGATCGTTAATCGCGACCACTTCGTGACTGCTGGACACTTCCAGTAAACGGCGCAGAACCAGACGGCCGATACGCCCAAACCCGTTAATGCCTATCTTACTCATGGTGTACTCCTGTCAGTAATGGGGGTTGCCCCATACGCGTGCTTTAAAAAAACTATGATTAATAAATATGGATGATGAGTTTCACCTGTCCAGGCTTAGTTCAGCTCGCCGGGAAGGGCAACGTTATTTCGCTAATTTAATTTGTATCGATATGAAAAAGTTAATGAATTTTTAATGAAAGACGGTTACTTTGCTCTTTTGTGTTACTTTCCAGGGTGTTTTCGCGATGAACGACAAATATTCCCGCTTACAAATAGCCATTCACTGGCTGGTGTTTGGGCTGGTCGTCGTAGCCTATGCTGCGATGGAATTACGTGGCTTCTTCCCCCGTAGCGATCGGCCATTGATTAATATGGTGCATGTTTCCTGCGGCATCAGCATTCTAGTGCTGATGGTGGCGCGCCTGCTTGTGCGTCTAAAGCGTCCGGCGCCGCCAATAACCCCGAAGCCTAAACCGATGATGACCGGTATGGCGCATTTAGGGCATCTGTGTATCTACCTGCTCTTTATCGCCTTGCCGCTGATTGGTTTGGTGATGATGTATAACCGAGGCAATCCGTGGATGGCCTTTGGTCTGGTGATGCCGCACGCCGCCGAAGGCAACTTCGACCTTGTGGATACGCTCAAGTCCTACCATATTTTACTGGCTAATATTGGCTACTGGCTGATTGGCCTGCACGCGCTGGCGGCACTGGCGCACCACTATTGGTGGAAGGACAATACGCTGTTGCGGATGATGCCGCGCAAGCGCCGTTGACAAGGCTTTTAACTGCCAAGTCTGTGCGTTACCATACGCCATCGGTATTTCTTATGTTTGTGTGGAGGAGAACAGGGTGTTCGCAGATTTTGGCGTACTGAATTACTGGACCTATTTGCTCGGGGCCATTTTTATTATTTTGGTTCCGGGGCCAAATACCTTTTTCGTCCTGAAAACTGGCGTCGCGCACGGTATCCGCAAAGGGTATATGGCGGCGCTGGCGGTATTTATTGGCGATGCCGTGTTGATGTCTCTCTCCTTCGCTGGCGTGGCAACGCTGATTAAAACTACCCCGCTGTTGTTTAACATTGTGCGTTATTTGGGGGCGATTTATCTGCTGTATCTCGGCGGCAAAATGCTCTACAGCACGCTAAAACGCAAAACGGTAGGGCAGGAAGAGGAGCCAGAACCGGGCCATGCTATCTTTAAGCGCGCCTTGACCCTAAGCCTGACAAACCCAAAAGCGATTTTGTTCTACGTGTCGTTTTTCGTGCAGTTTATCGACGTACAGTCGACAACCCCAGGCTTGGCCTTCTTTATCTTGGCGGTAACGTTGGAACTGGTGAGCTTCACCTACCTGAGCTTCCTGATTGTTTCCGGCTCACTGGTCACTCGCTACGTGAAAACGCGTAAAAAGCTGGCGAAAATTGGCAACAGTCTCATTGGGCTGGTGTTTGTTGGTTTTGCGGCGCGACTGGCGACCTTGCAGTCCTAAATGTTATGGCCGGATGGCGCTATGCTTATTCGGCCTGCACGTCTTGCTAAACTCCCTTATGCAACATTAATTTTACAGCTTCTGCTTTTTTATATAGTATACCCCCCTATATTATTTGGAGGTTCAATGCCGCATTCACCTGAAGACAAAAAACGCGCGTTAAGCCGCGTTCGTCGCATCAAAGGGCAGGTAGAGGCGCTGGAGCGCGCGCTCGAGTCAGGTGAATCCTGTCTGACCATCCTGCAACAAATCGCCTCGATTCGCGGAGCGTCTAACGGTCTGATGGGCGAAATGGTCGAGATGCATCTCAAAGATGAACTGGTCAGCGGCGAAACGACGCCGGATCAGCGTGCCTTACGCATGACCGAAGTCGGTCATCTGCTACGCTCCTATTTAAAATAATCATCACAACGGAAGAGACAGCTATGAAATCACGTGCTGCAGTTGCGTTTGGCCCAGGTCAGCCGCTGAAAATTGTTGAAATTGACGTCGCGCCGCCCAAAAAAGGTGAAGTGCTGGTCAAAATCACCCATACCGGCGTTTGCCACACCGATGCCTTCACGCTCTCCGGTGATGATCCGGAAGGCGTGTTCCCGGCGGTGCTCGGGCATGAAGGCGGCGGCGTGGTGGTGGAAGTGGGCGAAGGCGTCACCAGCCTGAAGGCCGGCGACCACGTTATTCCACTGTATACCGCCGAATGTGGCGAGTGTAAATTCTGTAAATCCGGCAAAACTAACCTGTGCCAAGCGGTTCGTGCGACCCAGGGCAAAGGTCTGATGCCGGATGGCACCACGCGTTTCTCCTATAACGGTGAGCCAATCTATCACTACATGGGCACCAGTACTTTTAGCGAATATACCGTGGTGGCCGAAATCTCTTTGGCTAAGGTCAATCCGCAGGCGCCGTTGGATAAAGTGTGTCTGTTGGGCTGTGGCGTCACCACCGGTATCGGCGCAGTACACAATACGGCGAAAGTAAAAGAAGGCGACACCGTTGCGGTATTCGGCCTCGGCGGCATTGGTCTGGCGGTCATCCAGGGCGCGGTGCAGGCGAAAGCCGGACGCATTCTGGCAGTCGACACCAACCCTGAAAAATTCAAATTGGCCGGGGAGATGGGGGCAACCGATTTTATCAATCCGAAAGATTATGATAAGCCGGTCCAGGATGTGATTGTTGAGTTGACCGACGGCGGCGTTGATTTCAGTTTCGAATGTATCGGCAACGTCAACGTGATGCGTGCGGCGCTGGAATGCTGCCACAAAGGTTGGGGCGAAAGCATCATCATCGGTGTGGCGGGCGCGGGGCAGGAAATCAAAACCCGACCGTTCCAACTGGTGACCGGCCGTGTATGGCGCGGTTCAGCGTTCGGCGGCGTGAAAGGGCGCACCCAGTTGCCGGGCATGGTGGAAGAAGCGATGTCGGGCAAAATTCAGCTCGATCCGTTTATCACACACCGCCTGCCGTTGGACAAAATCAATGAAGCCTTCGATCTGATGCACGAAGGTAAATCTATCCGTACCGTGATTCATTTCGGCGATAAGTAACGCCATCAACCGGTGGGAATTATCCCGCCGGTTTTCTTATTTGTGACCCACCTTGCGTTTTACATCTTTCCTGATAAGAAATTAACGGCTATGGCCGATGACTCTCTTACTTACCTCAAGTACAAGAGAGTCTACTCATGGATAAAAAGTCGACGCAGAGTCGTGCGCAAAAGCTAAGTTTCCTCCACCACATTCGGCTCGTTCCGTTCTTCGGCTCCGTACTCGGCGGTATTTTGCTGCTGTTCGCGTTAAGTTCGGGGCTGGCGGGCTATTTTCTGTGGCAGGCCGATACCGATCAGCGGGATGTGACTCAGGAATTGCAGGTTCGCGTCGGGCTTTCGGACAGCGCCAACTACCTGCGTGAAGCACGGATGATGATGATTCATGCGGGCGCAGACAGCCGCATTGCTGAAATGGACAGCATGAAGAAAAACCTGGCGGCGGCGCAGGCCGGGATAAAGCGTTCGCAGGAAGGATTTAAACTCTACACCGACAGAGCGGTGAAAACGGCCGCGGATCTCGCGCTCGATGCGGAAATGAATCAGCGCTATAACGCTTATCTTGAAGGCATGAAGCCGATGCTGAAATATGCGCAAAATGGCATGTTTGAAGCGATTATCAATTATGAAAGCGAGCAGGCCCGTGCGCTGGATGATGGCTATAACGACGTACGCCTGAAGGTTATTGATATCCGTACCGCGCGTGCTAACCAGCTCAACGAACTGGCGCACAGCCGCACCACGCTCGGCATCATCTTTATGATTGGCGCGTTTGTGCTAGCGGTATTAATGACCATCATTACCTTCACGACTTTACGTCGCGTGGTTATCCAGCCATTACAGCGCGCCGGGGTGCGAATCGAGCAGATTGCTAGCGGTAATTTAACGGTGGCAGATGAGCCGGTTGGGCGCAGTGAAATTGGTCAGCTCAACGGCAACCTGCAAAAGATGCAGCACTCTCTGGTGAAAACGGTGGGCACCGTACGTCAAGGCGCAGAAGAGATTTATCGTGGCACCAGCGAAATCTCGATGGGCAACACCGATCTCTCTTCTCGTACCGAACAGCAGGCAGCAGCGATTGAGCAGACGGCCGCAAGCATGGAACAACTGGCCGCCACCGTGAAGCAGAATGCGGACAACGCACACCACGCCAGCAAACTGGCGGAAGACGCTTCTGGCAAAGCCTCTCGCGGTGGACAACTGGTCTCCGGCGTAGTGTCAACGATGGGGAGCATTTCGACCAGCTCGAAGAAAATCTCAGAAATCACCTCGGTGATTAATAGCATTGCTTTCCAAACCAATATTCTGGCGTTGAACGCAGCGGTAGAAGCGGCTCGTGCCGGTGAACAGGGGCGCGGATTCGCGGTTGTCGCCAGCGAAGTTCGCACCTTGGCAAGCCGCAGTGCTCAAGCGGCGAAAGAGATTGAGGGGCTTATCAGCGAATCGGTAACGTTGATTGAACGCGGGTCTAACGAAGTCGTACGCGCCGGCTCAACCATGACCGATATTGTCGATGCGGTGAAACGGGTGACCGATATTATGCTGGAAATTGCCGCTGCGTCCGACGAACAAAATCGGGGAATTCAGCAGGTGAGTCAGGCGGTGACCGAAATGGACAACGTCACGCAACAAAACGCCTCGCTGGTAGAAGAAGCGTCAGCGGCGGCAGCCTCTCTAGAAGAACAGGCGGCGCGATTGACTCATGCAGTAGGCACGTTCCGCATTGAAGGCGCTGAGCGTGTTGAGGTGGAAAAAACGAACGTGAAACCGACATTTATCCCAACGCGGCCAGCGGCTGCGGGGGCTGATAACTGGGAAACGTTCTGATTAGTGCATGTTGCTGGATGGCGGCGTAAACACCTTATCCGGCCTACAGCAAGTAGCCTGTAGGCCTGATAAGCGCAGCGCCATCAGGCAAGATTACCGCACATTTCCCGATGATAATGCCCCGTCGCCGCAAGGGTGACGGGGCTGCCATTTACTGCGAATCAGGTAACGCGTAAGCAATAATATAGTCACCGCGATCCGGCGATTGGCGTGCGCCACCGGCGTTAATCACGATGTACTGTTTCCCGGTTTTCGGTGACACGTAGGTCATTGGGCCAGACTGGCTGCCAACCGGCAGACGGTCTTTCCAAATCTCTTTCCCTGTCGCGGTATCAAACGCGCGCAGATAGAAATCCTGCGTCCCGGCAAAGAACAGCAGGCCGGACTGGGTAGATAAAGACGCGCCGAGCGTCGGCATGCCGATTGGGATTGGCATATGCATGCGGATCCCCAGCGGGCCGGTGTCTTCCACGGTCCCAACCGGCACCTGCCAGACAATTTTCCCCGACTTCAGATCGACTGCCGACATAGTACCGAACGGCGGCTTCTGGCACGGAATGCCCAACGGTGACAGGAAGCGTTCGCGCATCGCGCCAAACGGCGTCCCGTCCATTGGTACAATACCCATCTCAATGCCGCTGGCATTTTTCGCCACGTTAGCGCGTGGAACCATATAGTTCGCCAGGCCCAAACGCATGTCGTTAACGAACATCAGGCTGTTGTTCGGGTCAACGGAGACGCTGCCCCAGTTCATGCCGCCCAGCGAGCCCGGATATTGCAGCGAACGGTCAACGCCCGGCGGGGTAAAGATCCCCTGATGGCGCATCTCTTTAAACTGAATACGGCACAGCAGCAGATCAACCGGCGTGGCGCCCCACATGTCGGACTCGGTCAGCGTTTCGTTGCCGATCATCGGCATACCAACCGAATACGGCTGCGTGGGTGAATACCGTTCGCCCTGAACGTTGCCAGCCGGAGCCGGACGCTCTTCTACCTTCGCCACAGGTTCACCGGTCTCACGATTGAGCATAAAGATCATGCCCTGCTTACTGGTCTGTACCAGTACCGGCGTGGTGCCGCCTTTACCGTTAGGCAAGTCGTACAGCAGCGGTTGTGACGGCAGATCAAAGTCCCACAGGTCGTGGTGAGTCGTCTGGTAGTGCCAGCGTACTTTACCTGTTGTGGCATCAACCGCGACGATTGAGGAGCTGTATTTATCATCCAACGCCGTGCGTTCACCGGCCCAGAAGTCCGGCGTGGCGTTACCGGTTGGCAGATAGACTAGGTTCAGCTTCGCGTCATAAGACATGGCAGACCAGACGTTTGGCGTACCACGAGTGTAGGTCTGGCCTTCCGGCGGCAGGCCGGTCAGATTCGGGTTACCCGGATCCCAAGCCCAGGCGAGTTTACCGCTACGAACATCATAGGCGCGAACGACGCCTGGCGGTTCATCGGTAGAGAAGTTGTCTGCGACACGGCCGCCGACCACCACGACATTCCCGGCGACTAGTGGTGTCGAGGTTTGCTGGTAGTAGCCTGGTTTGATTTCGCCCATGCCAATGCTCAGGTCAACCACGCCGTGGTTGCCAAAGTCTTCACACAGTTTGCCGGTATCGGCATTGATGGCAATAAGCCGCGCGTCGGTGGTTGGCAGGAACAGGCGGCGCGGGCAGGCAGCCGGTTGGGTTGACGCCGTCGGCGTAGTCAGCGCCTGCGTGTCTTCAAAGTAGCCAAGACCGCGACAGCGCTGCCAGTTTGGGGCGGTCGCCTTTGCGTCATAGCGCCATTTCTCTTTGCCGCTATCGACGTCCAGCGCCAGCACTTTACTGTAAGGCGTGCAGACGAAAAGGGTATCGCTGACCTGCAATGGGGTATTCTGATCTTCCGCGCCAGAGCCATTGCTCTGTGGGATATCACCGGTATGCGCTACCCACGCCACCTGCAGTTTATTGATATTCTGCTTATTGATTTGATCCAGTGCAGCGAATCGGTCGCCGTGGGTTGTATTACCCCAATGCTCCCAGTTCTTCTGTTCTTCACCGGCGGCAACCGGCTTCACCGGAACCGCTTCGGTGGCGGAAACCAGCGTCTGCGGTTTAAACATCCACCCCATACTGCCCAACAGCACCACGGCTAAAATTGCCGCAATGCCAAACGCCGGGGCCTTGTTGTTGGTTGGTGCGTTGGACATGTACGGCCATACCAGCGCGCTCAGCGTTGCCAGCACGCCGAAAACGAACAGGCGAGAGAATAGCGGCCAGAAATCCCATCCCGCGTCGCTGATAGACCAGATAATCGAGACAATAAAGGCCAGTGCATACAGCACAATCCCGCCACGACGCTGGCGAGCAATCAGAACGGCGCTGACCACCATCACCAGTCCCATCAGCGCGAAGAACCAACTTCCCCCTACAGAAGCCAGTTTTGCCCCTAGCGCACCGATTGCTAGGCCGATTACCATCATCAGCACGATAAGAAGCCACTGTAGGACCCGGGGGAATCCTCGCGGCACGTAGCCAGTCGCCATATTGTTCTCCTTGCAAAAAGCCAAATAAAGTGGCGCGAAATGAACCAGGTGGAACTTGGTTTTCGCTATTTAGTTTTGAATGAAGCCTGAAATGGCTTCATGATGAAATCATTAGTTCATCTTAAGTACTGCATGTGAACCATTTGGTTAATTCCGGGTATGATAGATCTGTTAAAATGCATTGCGCAATTGTTAATAAATAATTTCGCATTAATTGCTTATCGGTTGCTGTAGCCTTGAGGGCATGACGCGGGGAGGTTGCGTGCTATCGCAAAGAAGTCCTAGACGAATTGCATATTTTTAATTGTCTATTTTTTCACCTGAAAACTGAGTCATTCGCATTTATTGCTTAGACAGAGCGCTATTTAGATATTATTAATCCGCATCGGAAATATGACCAATTAATATATTCAGGGAATTAACGCATGTCGGGATTACATATGTTTTCCAGATGGATTTGTAAAACAACTTACCGTCTAACGCATTCTGAAAAATACAGACACAACAAAAACCTTTGGCCTTATTTTAAAGTGGAAAGGGAACCGTTGGGGGCAATTAAAAATGTGTTCTTCAAAAAAGAAAAACTCAATACCATTGAGGTAAACCGCAATGAAAGAACAAAACCACTTTTAATTATGGCTTCTGGGCCATCGGTTAATGAGATTTCCACTACATTCTTTGACGACTACTTTGATTACATGGGGGTGAACGGAGCGGGGGCGATGGCATCGATTGCCTTTGATTGGTATGTAATCATTGATCGCAGTTTTGTCATTAATCGTATTGATTTGGTTAGAGAAATTGTATCGAGAGATGAGCTAACCCTGTTTTGTCCGTGCAAATGTCTGGAGTCGATTTGCTCGCTGATTCCGTGGGAAGCGATCCGCTGTAAATTTAAAATTATTGAAACGGTGACTGACTCGACGGTACATCAATTTCTGGGGGCAACTTATCCTATCAAAAAGGGCGATGCCCATTTTTTCTGGCATAACGGAATAGGTTTTTCAGATGATGTAAACCGCGTTGTTTTTGATTGCGGCACGGTAACCTATCCGGCCTTACAAATTGCCTGCGCGCTCGGTTATAAAGAAATCTATCTTGTGGGATTGGATATGAATAATTTCACGGCGCCAAGGTTTTATGAAAACCAGAGTGATGTGCAATCGACTCGTCTTGCAAGAGACTTCAATAATATAATAAACGCATTTATTACAGCTCAATCATATTGCGAAAGAAATAATATTCAAATAGTGAATGTTTCTCCCGCAAGCGCGGTTAACGCATTTCCCAAACTGGCGTGGAGTAAGGTTGAAAAACAATCTGTCCTCGCTTTGGCTTCCGCTTGACGGTGTAAAGCTTACCGGGCCTGCACGGTACTGTAGGCCCGGTAAGCTATACGCCACCGGGCAGATCTCAAGTTGGCATCGATTTACGTACTGCGCTCAGCAGTATCTGGGCGCCAGCCGAAAGCGGCGTGTCGACTCGCGTTAATATCCCGATAGGTTCTCCTTGGCCCTGCGTGCCAATCGGTAGCGCAGTGAGAACCCCGCGACGCAAATCATCTTTCACCGCGCCGGAGGGGACAAACCAGATGTAGTTATAGTCAACCGTCAATTGGCGAGAGAGCGACGCCGAAAGGGTTTCAATACATCCCGCTGGCATTTTGCAGCCCTGGCTTTGCAGCAGCGTTTCGGCGTTCTGCCTTGGTACCGTGCCTTTCGGAGAGACAACGACCGGCCATTCCAGCACTCGACTTAAGGTGATGTTGTCGTGCAGCAGAGGATGGTCCGGACGTACCACTAGCTTCAACGATTCAAGGAACAGGAGTTCATAATTCAGCCCGGTCATCAGTTCTGGGTCGGACATTCGGCCAATACCCAAGTCGATATCACCGGACTTCAGCGCCGCCAGCAGCATGGTGTTATTCATGGTGGCGACCTGTAAAGTCACCTCTTTTTGCTGCTGATGAAATGGGCCGATTACGGCAGGCAAAACCCCAAGGGCGGCGGTCGGCAGGGCACCGATGCGCACCACATCGTTGTTAACACCTTCTTTACGAATAAGCGCTTGGCCCGCGTTATTAAGCGCGTCGAGAACCTTCACCGCATGGGTTAAAAACTGCTCGCCGTTGAGGGTCAGTTGTGCCCCCATGCGCCCACGTTCAAACAGGCGAGAGCCGGTGAGCTGCTCGAGTTCGTTCAGCGTCTTGGAAAGCGCAGGTTGGCTTAAATTAAGGGTTTCAGCCGCTCGCCCCAAAGTTCCTTGCTGAGCGACGGCTACGAATGTGTGCAGATGGCGCAGTCGAATGCGCTGACTAAAGAGAACATTTTTTTCCATAGGCGATGTTAAAAACAGAGCGGCATCAGTGACAAGTGATGTTGTTTAAATTTGATAACTTGCTAGCAAAATATTATTAACATTTGTGCGGTTTAACAGACAAGTATTTTGTTGCATTGGGGGGCGCGGATGGCGCTTCGCTTATCAGGCCTACAGCAACCTACACGTAGACCTGATAAGCGAAGCGCCATCAGGCAGCATCACGACACCAAGCTACACATCAAAAAACACCGTTTCTTTCTCGCCTTGCAGATAAATATCGAAGCAGTACACGGTTTCGTTACCACGTTGCTCTTTGCGCCCAATCAGCGTCTGGCGGCGGACTTCCCATTCGATGATATTCAGCACCGGATCTTTGGCGTTAGCGTCTTGTTCATCGGAGAAATACATTCTGGTGTTCAGGCCAATATTGATGCCGCGCGCGACGACCCACAAATTCACGTGCGGTGCCATCAGACGCCCATCGCGGCCCGTAACTTGGCCAGGCTTGATGGTGTCAAAACGCCAGATGCCGCTATCAAAGTTTGAACAGGCGCGGCCCCAGCCACGAAAATCTTCCTCCAGCGACTTTTCGCTCTGCTGGTCGGCTATATGGTTATAACGCCCGTTGGCGTTAGCCTGCCAAATCTCTATCAGCACATCACGAACCGGGGTGCCGGAGCCGTCGAAGACGCGGCCTTCGATAGCAATGCGCTCACCCGACGTGTGGCTATTGGTGAGGGTCGGGCCAAAGTTTTTTTCAAAGATATGGAAACCTGCGGCGTCCGGCGCGAGGCCAATGTGCACGTAGGGGCCAGCGGTTTGTGATGCCGTCTCCGGCAAATAATCTTTCATCGGGCAGCCCCCTGAGTGCGGTTTTCAAATAGCGTCGCGCGCTGACCGCGCAAGACCAAATCGAAGCGGTACGCTAGGCAATCCAGAGGGACCGCCGCGTGGGTATCGAGCTCAGCTATCAGCGTGCGAATGGCGTCATCGTTATTAATGGCTTTCACAATCGGACACTGTTTAATCAGCGGGTCACCTTCGAAATACATTTGGGTAATCAGACGCTGGGCAAAAGCTTCACCAAAAATGGAGAAATGAATATGCGAAGGGCGCCAGTCGCTGGCCTGATTGCGCCACGGATAAGGACCGGGCTTGATGGTGCGGAAAAAGTAATAGCCATTTTCGTCGGTCATCACGCGACCGCAGCCGCCGAAATTCGGGTCAATTGGGGCCAGATACTGATCTTTCTTATGCCGATAGCGACCACCGGCATTCGCTTGCCAGACTTCAACCAGTGTGTTTTTCAGCGGACGACCAAAACCGTCACGCACGTAGCCGTGAACGATGATGCGTTCGCCAATCGGTAGACCTTCTTTGGCATAGTTTAGGATCAGGTCGTTATCCAGCGGGCCAAGATCCTGCTGGGAAAAGACCGGGCCGGTTATTTCAGACAAGGAGTTTTGCAGCGAGATAAGCGCGTTGCGCGGCGAACGTAATACGCTGGTTTTGTAGCCTGGGGCGTAGGCGGGTGGGTGGTTATTATAATCCCGGTGAATCACTTCTTGCGGTGACCATTTCGTGCTCATAGGTGGCTCCGTGTAGGGTATTTTATTATTGCCACAGACAGTGTGTGTAAACATATTGTTAATTTAAAGTGAATTTAAGGGGTGTTTTGGATAACTTCAGGTTATGTACAACCGAAAATTCATTTAGTAAATCAACTCAGTAGCCCGGATCACAGTTTGTAAATTCTTACCGCACAGCGTCATTGGCTTTCCTACACTGCAAATATAGTCACAGGAGACATGACATCATGGCGCACACCCTTTCGGCGGACGATATCCGGGAAGATTTTTCACAAGCAATGTCGGCTATGTACCAGCAAGAAGTGCCGCAGTATGGCACTTTGATGGCATTAGTCGCTGACGTAAACCTGGCTGTGCTGGAAAGCAACACGCGCTTACATGAGCAATTGGCGAACGCCGACGAGTTGTCGCGTCTAAACGTAGAGCGGCACGGAGCCATTCGCGTGGGCACCGCCGAGGAGCTCGCAACGCTGTGCCGGATCTTCGGCATTATGGGGATGCAGCCGGTAGGTTATTACGACCTGTCGGTGGCCGGCGTGCCGGTGCACTCTACCGCTTTTCGCCCGGTGGATGACGCGGCATTGCAGCGAAATCCTTTCCGCGTATTCACCTCATTACTGCGTCTGGAACTTATCGACGACCCTGCGCTGCGCCAGAAAGCGGCGAAAATTCTGGCTCGTCGTGACATCTTTACGCCTCGCTGTCGGGCGTTAATGGACATTCATGATGAGCAGGGCGGATTCACCGCGGCTCAGGCACATGAGTTTGTCCATGAAGCGCTGGAAACCTTCCGCTGGCATCGCCACGCGACGGTGGATAAAGAAACCTATCAGGCGCTCAATCAACAGCATCGGCTCATTGCCGACGTGGTGTGTTTCCCCGGTTGTCATATTAACCACCTGACGCCGCGCACCTTGGATATCGACCGGGTGCAGTCGTTGATGGCGGAATACGGTATCGAGCCAAAAGCGGTGATTGAAGGCCCGCCGCGTCGGGTGGTGCCGCTTTTATTACGGCAAACCAGCTTTAAAGCGTTGGAGGAACCGGTGGAATTTGCCGGTGAACTTAGCGGCACTCATACCGCGCGTTTTGGCGAGATCGAGCAACGCGGCGTGGCGTTGACGCCAAAAGGTCGAGCTCTGTACGATAAGCTGCTTGCCGAAGCGGGCGTTGGCAAAGATAACCTGACTCATCAACAGCATTTACAGGCGGTATTTAAAGCCTTCCCAGACAGTGAATTTTTACTGCGCCAGCAGGGGCTGGCGTGGTTCCGCTATCGCTTGACGCCGACCGGTGACGCCCATCGACAGGCCATTCGCCCCGGCGACGACCCGCAGCCGCTCATCGAACGCGGCTGGATTGTGGCGCAGCCGATCACCTATGAGGATTTTCTGCCGGTAAGCGCGGCGGGGATTTTCCAATCAAATCTAGGGGGCGATGCGCAAACCCATAGCCACGGCAATGCCTGCCGTGATGCCTTTGAACAGGCGCTCGGGCGCGCGGTGCTCAATGAATTTAATCTGTACGAAGAGGCTGAACTGCGCAGCAAACGGCGTTGCGGTCTGCTCTGAAACAGGTACTCTGCATGGATTGAAAGCAAAAAGGATATAGACATGCAGAATACCTCGACCCGGCTGGACACGCTACAGGGAACGTTATCAGGCGTAGTGGATGGGGATATTCATGTGTGGCGCGGCATTCCTTACGCCACGCCGCCGGTGGGCTCACTGCGCTGGCGAGCGCCTCAGCCGCTGAGCCCATGGACGGGTATCCGTCAATGCGACAGCTTTTCGGCGTCAAGCTGGCAAAACAGTGAATATTGCCAAGAACTGGGGGGAGGCGATCCGGGTCGTTTTAGTGAAGACTGCCTCTACCTTAACGTCTGGTCGCCAGCCGAACGTTCGACCACGCTGCCGGTCATGGTCTGGCTGCACGGTGGTGGATTTACCATCGGCGCGGGTGGCCTGCCGCCGTATGAAGGTAAAGCGCTGGCTCAGCGCGGCGTGGTGGTGGTGACGGTCAACTATCGCCTCGGGCATCTGGGCTTTTTTGCTCATCCGGCGCTGGAAGGCGAAGACGGCGAACGACTGTACAATTTTGGCTTAATGGATCAGATAGCCGCGCTGCGCTGGGTGCAGGAGAATATTGCTGGATTTGGCGGCGATCGTGACAACGTCACGTTATTCGGTGAATCGGCCGGTGCGCGCAGCGTGCTGTCGCTGATGACCTCACCAAAAGCGCAAGGGCTTTTCCACAAAGCGATTATCCAAAGTGGCTACACCTTACCTGATCTACCGCGAGAGGCTGCGCTTGCCCGTGGCGAACGCTTAGCCGAACACTTCAATCTCCCCAATGCCACGGCGCAAAGTCTGCGCGAATTGCCCGCCGATGTTTTCTGGTCTCTTGAATCTCCGCACAATACCGGGCCTGCGCCTATTGTTGGCGATGCGGTATTACCGCAGCCGATGCTGGATGTTTTCTTCGCCGGTAAGCAACATGCCATGCCGGTATTGGTGGGTTCCAACAGCGATGAAGCCAGCGTAATGGCGGTATTTGGCGTCGATCTTGCGGGTCAGATTGAGAAGTTACGCCGCGAGCGGCGCTTTGGCTTGGGGCTGATTAAACTGCTGTATCCGGGCGTGAAAGGTGATGAAGAGCTGGGCCGTCAGGTATGCCGGGATATGGCGTTTACCACCTTGGGCTATGTGGTGATGCAGGCGCAGCAGCGCGTCAACCAACCTTGCTGGCGCTACTGGTTTGATTATGTTGCCGAAGCCGAGCATCAGACCTATCCCCACGGCGCGTGGCACGGCAATGAAGTGCCTTATATATTCGATACTCTCGGGCAGATAACGCCGTCGCGCGACTATGTTACTGATGCCGACCTGACGTTTGCAGCAGCCATGGCAGACTATTGGGCGAGCTTTGCCCGTGATGCCAGCGCCAGCCATACCGTACTGGCAGGGCCGCTGCGTTGGCCGGCAGCGGTGCGCGGTCGGGATCGTTTGCTGCGTATGGGTTTGCACAAGCAGGCGGGATTCCGCGTGGAGAACCGCTTTATGCGCGCGCGCATGGCGCTGTTCAAACGGGTGATGAAGCATCATGTGAGCTTGGACTAGCAGATTTTGTTCGCTGACCAATTGGATTATCAGTCATTTTTGTCTAGAGTGGGCGCTTCAAACGCCGTTTTTATTTTGCAGCATTCCGACTTTAAAAGGACGCTTTGCCAGGCATGAATCGCAGACACTTTCTCAAATCTTCAATGGCCGTTGCCGCCGTGTGCGGTACCTCCGGTTTTGCATCGCTATTCTCCCAGGCCGCGCTGGCTCAGGAGTCCGATATCGCCGACGGCCAGACGCGTCGTTTTGATTTCAACGTCCTGCAATCCATGGCGCACGATCTGTCGCGTCAGCCGTGGAGCGGTGCACCGCGTGCGCTGCCGGATACGCTGGCAAAGCTGACCCCGCAGGCCTACAACAGTATTCAGTACGACGCCTCTCAGTCACTGTGGAACAACGTCAAAGAGCGCCAGCTCGATGTGCAGTTCTTCCATGTGGGCATGGGGTTCCGCCGTCGCGTGCGCATGTTCTCGCTGGATTCAGCCAGCCAGCAAGCCCGTGAAATTCATTTCCGTCCTGAACTGTTCCAGTACAACGACGCGGGCGTCGACACCAAGCAGCTCGAAGGCCAGACCGATCTCGGCTTTGCCGGGTTCCGCGTATTTAAAGCACCAGAACTGGCGCGCCGCGATATTGTTTCATTCCTCGGCGCCAGCTATTTCCGCGCGGTGGACAGCACCTATCAGTACGGTCTTTCCGCTCGCGGGCTGGCTATCGACACCTATACCGACAGCTTGGAAGAGTTCCCAGACTTTACCTCATTCTGGTTTGAAACCGCCAAACCGGGAGCGACCACCTTTACCGTCTATGCACTGCTCGACAGCGCCAGCGTTACCGGTGCCTACAAGTTCGTGGTGCACTGTGAAAAGGCCCAGGTGATTATGGATGTGGAAAACCACATCTATGCCCGTAAGGATATTAAGCAGTTGGGCATCGCACCGATGACCAGTATGTTCAGCTGCGGCAATAACGAACGCCGCGTTTGCGATACCATCCACCCGCAAATCCACGACTCAGACCGCTTGGCGATGTGGCTGGGCAACGGTGAGTGGATTTGCCGTCCTCTGAACAACCCGCAGAAGCTACAATTTAACGCCTATCAGGATAAAAACCCGAAAGGCTTTGGCCTGCTGCAATTGGATCGCGACTTCACCCACTATCAGGATGTCATGGGCTGGTATAACAAGCGCCCAAGCCTGTGGGTTGAGCCACGTAACCATTGGGGGAAAGGAGCCGTCAGCCTGATGGAAATTCCAACCACCGGTGAGACGCTGGATAACATCGTCTGCTTCTGGCAGCCGGAAAAACCGATGAAAGCCGGCGACACCATGGACTTCAGCTATCGCCTGTACTGGAGCGCCATGCCGCCAATCCGTTCACCGTTGGCCCGCGTGTTGGCGACCCGTACCGGTATGGGTAGCTTCCCGGAAGGTTGGGCGCCGGGCGAGCATTACCCGGAAAAATGGTCTCGTCGCTTTGCCATTGATTTTGTCGGCGGTGATTTAAAAGCGGCGGCACCGAAGGGCATCGAGCCTGTGATCACGCTTTCCAACGGCGAAGCAAAACAGATAGAAATCCTCTACGTCGAACCGTTCGATGGCTACCGCATTCTGTTCGACTGGTATCCGACCTCCGATTCGACCGACCCGGTGGATATGCGTCTGTTCCTGCGCTGTCAGGGTGATGCCATCAGCGAAACCTGGCTGTATCAATACTTCCCGCCGGCGCCTGATAAACGTCAATACGTCGACGACCGCATCATGAAGTAATGCCGCAATAACCCGGCCAAGCCTCGCTTTGCCGGGTTTTTTTATCTGAACGGAACCTCCTGAACATGACTCCCGCAGAAATCATTACCGTTAGCGAGACGCTGTCTCTGCAGGCCGTTAACGAAACACATATCGCCGCGCTGCATCAGTTAGTGCTAGAAAACAAAGACTGGCTACAGCACACGCTCAACTGGCCGCAGTTCGTCAACAGCGAGCAGGATACTCGGCAAAACGTGCAGGGCAATATGATGTTGCACCAGCGTGGCATCGCCAAAATGTTCCTCATTTTTAGTGATGAGCGTATGGTCGGCGTGCTCTCCTTTAACCAAATAGAACCGTCTAATAAGACGGGCTACATTGGCTATTGGCTAGATGAACATGCGCAGGGGAAAGGGATATTAACGGCGGCGCTACAGGCGTTTATCGATTATTACGCGGTACGCGGGGAGATCCGCCGCTTCGTGATTAAATGCCGGGTGGATAACCTGCGTAGCAATCAGGTCGCACTGCGTAATGGTTTCTCGTTGGAAGGGTGTTTACGCCAGGCTGAGTTCCTAAACGGAACGTTCCATGACCAGAACATCTACGCGCGCATTATCGACAAACCGGCGTTATAGCGCACCAAATAGCGGAGTGCGGATAATATGCTGCTCTCCGCTAAGCGATTTCCGCCCCCGCAGATGGATAGCCTCCCCGGGAAAAGCCTCGACCACCACGTTATCGGTTAAATCAATGTGATACTCGAGAATCACATCGCCAATAATCTGTACGTCCCCCTGCACCAACACATGATCGTCCAGCAGAATAGGGCCGCCGCGCAGTTTTGCATTGCCACCGACCAGCACGTGATGCTTAAGCAGGCAGTTTCCCTCAACCACCGCGCTTTCTGCCACCTGCGCGCTGTAGCGTAGCGTCGGGATCTCATCTTCGCCGAAACCAGCGATGATGTGGGCGTTGCCGTACACCTTCGCACAGTCGGAGACCCAGATATTGTTCTCTTCGTTGCCTTCCAGGCGAGCGTGGTCGTAAATTTCCGCCCGGTGTTCGACAAAGGCGTATTTAAGCCAAGCGTTGCCGTAAATCTGCGCCTGATGCACCACCCGGCAGTTGATGAGACGGGCGCTATCGTAAATTTGCAGCTCGCGATCACGTTCGGCGGTGAACCCTTTCGCGCCAATAATTTGGCTATGTTCGCCGATTCGCGCATGACCAAAGAGATGACAAACGCCATGCACCTGTGAGGCCTGTAGCGCGACCTGACCGCTCAGGCGAGCGTGATGGCTGACGCGGCTCGCATCGACCCAGGCGTTACCGCTTATTTGGGCGTGATGGCTGATTTCACAAGGCTGGGTCACGCGGGCATTGCCCTCCACCCGTGCGCCGGCATAGACCAGACTGTTCTCGTCGTAAATCCAGCAGTCACCATCGTGGCTGAGCGCTTGTTCATCTTCCAACCAACCACCGCGCATGCCAGCGGTGACGTCAGCAAAATCGCGCAGCGCGATAATCTGGCGCACCACGCGTTTTTCTTTAGCGCCAGGCTCGCCAATCTGAACGGTACGGGTATCTTCGCTTAGACGGTATTTGTTCATGATAGCCCCGGAAATATGCCTCGTTTTAACTGTAGCAAAACCTGACCATATCAGCCGTTTCTGCGGTATAACTGGGGGCTCTTAACATGATAAAAATCGGGAGTTAACAGGGTGATTTCAAGTCTCATTGCTATTGCAGCCGTATTAATCATGGGCGTCATGAGCCCAGGGCCAAGCTTTATTTATGTGGCGCGAACCGCCGTGGTGCACTCGCGTCTGCACGGTCTAATGACGGCGCTAGGAACCGGCATCGGAGCCAGCGTGTTTGCCATCATGGCGATGTTAGGGCTGCAAAGGGTGCTGAATGCGGTGCCTGAATTGTTTATTGGCCTGAAAATCGCCGGTGGCGCTTATCTTATCTGGATGGGCATTAAGATTTTTCGTGGCGCTCGTCAACCGATGGCAATTGCGCTCGGCGGCGAGGCGACAACCATGTCGCTATGGAATGCGTTTCGCAATGGGCTTCTTACCCAGTTGAGTAACCCGAAAACGGCGATTGTGTTTGCTTCCATCTTTACCGCGCTGCTGCCAACCCATATCCCCACGGCGTTCTACTATATTGTACCGGTGATGAGTTTTGTGATTGATGCAGGATGGTATTCGCTGGTGGCGTTTTTACTGTCGGCGGAAAAGCCGCGCCGTGTCTATCTGCGAGTGAAAGGGGCGGTGGATAGGACTTCTGCCACTATCTTGGGGATTCTTGGTTGCAAGCTGATTGTTACCTCTTTTTCTCGCTAGCGCAGCAGTAAAGAATCATTTAAAATGCAACTTAAATAATATTTGAAATTATAAACTAAATGCATAAAAAAGAAGATGAAGCCCGAGTGCTCAATCTCCCTGCGGGTTATTTTGGCATGGTGTTGGGGACTATCGGTATGGGCTTTGCTTGGCGCTATGCCAGCACGATTCTGCCGGTCAGCCATGCGATTGGCGATGGGCTAGTGATTTTGGCTATCGTCATGTGGTCACTGCTCACGCTATCGTTCGTGACCCGAGCGGTACGTTTTCCCTATAGCCTCTGGCAGGAGATGAACCATCCGATTGCCAGCAGCTTTGTGAGTTTGTTTCCTGCCACGACGATGCTGGTCGCCATCGGCGTCACGCCGTGGTCGCGCCCGCTGGCGTTATCCCTGTTTAGCGTGGGCGTCGTGCTTCAGCTGTGCTACGCCGCGTGGCAAACCGCCGGTCTGTGGCGCGGGGAACATCCTGCCGAGGCGACGACGCCGGGGCTCTATCTGCCAACCGTGGCGAACAACTTTATCAGCGCGATGGCCTGCGGTGCGCTCGGCTTTAACGACGCCGGACTGGTGTTTTTAGGTGCGGGCATCATCTCTTGGATAACGCTGGAGCCGGCTATTGTGCAGCGTCTGCGTAGCGGCGGCACGCTGTCGGTACCGCTGCGCACGTCGCTGGGTATTCAACTCGCACCCGCGCTGGTGGCCTGTAATGCCTGGCTTAGCGTCAATGGTGGCCACGCAGATGTCTTCGCCAAAATGCTGTTCGGCTACGGGTTGCTGCAACTGCTGTTTATGCTGCGCCTGATGCCTTGGTATCTCCGCCAGGCATTTAATGCGTCGTTCTGGAGCTTCTCGTTCGGCATATCCGCGCTGGCGTCCACCGGCCTGCATCTAGGCCACGCCAGCGGTGCGGGCTTTTTCCATAATCTGGCGCTGCCGCTGTTTATTTTTACCAATATCGTAATTGGCCTGCTGCTGTTAAGAACGCTGCTGTTGCTGGTTCAAGGCAAACTCTTGACCCGTGTTGCACGGTCGACACTGATGAAACCGAAGGATGAATAATGACCACTTGTGATGAAAACTACTTCACCGACAAATATGGTATGACCCGTACCCATTCCGATGTGGTGCATGCGGCGACCATCGTTAAGCCGGGAAAAACGCTCGATCTGGGTTGCGGCAACGGCCGTAACAGCCTGTATCTCGCGGCCAATGGCTATGATGTGACGGCGTGGGATAAAAACCCGATGAGCATTCAGAATTTGCTGTCGATTCGTGAAGCTGAAGGGCTGGAGAACCTGCAGGCATCCATTAAGGATCTCAATACGTTAACCTTTGATGGCGAGTTCGATTTTATCCTCTCCACCGTGGTGATGATGTTTCTGGAAGCGAAAACCATTCCCGGTCTTATCGCCAATATGCAGCGCTGCACGAGACCAGGCGGCTATAACCTGATCGTGGCGGCAATGGATACCGATGATTTCCCATGCACCGTGGGATTCCCGTTTGCGTTTAAAACCGGTGAGCTGAAAAACTATTATGCCGGCTGGGATCTACTGAAATACAACGAAGATGTGGGTGAACTGCACCGCACCGATGAAAACGGTAACCGTATCAAATTACGCTTTGCGACGATGCTGGCACGTAAGCAATTATAATTGGCATTTATATAACGGGCGGAAGCCCGTTATTTGCTGAATCATTTTTATTAATATTGAGATCGACAGCTATTTTTGCCACAACAAAAACCTGATTCCTTTGCTATAACTAACTGGCATCTATGCATTTATCAGGGATTATTCTCATGCGTACTCAAACGTTTTTCAAAGCGGCAGCCCTTGTGGGCATGCTGGCATTAGCCGGTTGTGCATCAAAGACCACGACAAAAGAACAATACTCCGGTTTTTTAAAAGATTATTCAGGCCTCAAAGAAATAACCACGCCGTCAGGAAAAACTGAGCTGCGTTGGATCTCTCCAGATTACAACCCGAATAACTACACCAACGTTGTCTATAACCCGGTGACCTATTATCCGGTGCCGAAACCGACGACGCAGGTTGGGCAAAAGGCGCTGTCAGATATCCTAACTTACACCAACACCCAGCTTAAGAAAGCCATCAGTGAACGCAAGCCGCTGGTCACGACCGCCGGTCCGCACAGCCTGATTTTCCGTGGCGCTATTACTGCGGTTGACTCCAGCAAAGAAGGATTGCAGTTCTACGAAGTGATCCCGATTGCGATGGTTGTCGCCGGAACCGAGGCCGCGACGGGACACCGCACGATGAATACCGACCTTTATTTTGAAGGTGAAGTGATTGATGCGGCGACCAATAAGCCGGTGATTAAAGTCGTACGTAAGGGCGAAGGCAAAGATTTGTCTAACTCTGATTCGCAGTTGACGCTCGATACGCTGAAGCAGGTGATTGATGATATGGCGATTGACGCAGTTAAATTTGAACTGAACCAGCATTAATTTGAATTAATCCCCGTCTAAAGAGAGGGGGCGGCAAATATCTGCCGCCCCTTTCTGTTTTTAAGCTCGACTGGCAAACGGAACTCGCCAGAGCTGAGGTTTAGCGAACATCACCAAATTGCCCAGCAGAATCAAGACCAGCCCGATAATGGCATTGGCATGCCATTGGTAGCCTTCATAAATCGTCGAAAGCGTCAGCGCGACCAGCGGAAACAGTAGCGTACTGTAAGCCGCATTGCTGGCGCCAATTCGCCCGACTAGCGTGAAATAAACGCCAAACGCAATAACTGAACCGAAAATGGCCAGATACAACAGCGCTCCCACGTAGCTAACCGTCCACTGTATGCTGAAGTTGTCGCCGCGCAGCAGAGCGATAACGCCGATAATGGCGGTGCCGTACAGCATGGCCCAGGTGTTGGTGGTCAGCGTTTCCAGTCCGCGACGCTGGTGACGCATACTGAGCATATTGCCTAATGAAAAACCGTAGGTGCCCAGCGCGCTGAGCAGGATCCCAGCCAATAAGGTGCTGCTCATACCAACGGAGCGTAGGTCTTGCCAGAACAGAATGATAATTCCCGCCAACCCCAGCAGGGCGGCAAAGTAGAAGCGCTTAGGCGGCGTCTGACGATAAAACAGGAAGCTGTTGATGGCGTTAAATAACACCGCCATTGAGAAGATAACGGACTCCAGCCCGGTGTTAATCCACTTCGCTGCGGTGTAAAAACACAAGAAGTTAAAGCCGAAAACGCAGCAGCCCTGCAACATGCAAAACAGATGATCGCGCAGCGTCAGCGGGCGCAAACGGCGTAGGCACAACAAAATGGTCAGCATGGTGACGCTGGCAATAGCGAAACGCCAGAAAATGGACACTGCTTCTGGCACCGGACCTTGTTGTAAGAAAATGGCAATCCAAGTGGTTCCCCAGATAACTACCACCAAAGCATAAAGCAACGCGTTCATAATACCCCACGGCAAAAACGATAATGCATTGAGTCTGGCGCGATGGCGATGCGGGCGCTTGCACAAGGTTGCCAACGACTTGCATATTCTTGCGGTTTTTTATCAGCGCTAACGCGCACAGTGCTGGAATCCCGGCGGCTCACGCTCTAGACTGGCGCAATAGATATTTGTGGCAGATATGTTAATGACCCACTCCTACGCGACCTTTGAACGATTAAAAAGTCAGAATGCTGTTCTGAGGGAGACCGTTGCGCTGAATTCTGGGATCCAACTGGCTGCCTGGTACAATAAATGCGACAACCTGACGGTACAAAGCGATCACCACACGTTGAGCCTGTATGTGGCAGATGGTTATGAAAGCTATCAAAAAACGCCGCACGGCTGGAAAAATGGCGGAGGACCGGATCGTTTTTGCCTGATGCCGCAAGACAGCGAATCCACGTGGGATATTCGCGGCGATCTGTCGTTTGTGCATCTTTATTGCACCGAGGAGCACCTGCGTAAGGTTGGTGAGCAGGTGTGGGACCGCAGCCCGGCGTCGCTCAGCTTGGATGAACAGATATTTGGTAGTGATGAGAAAATAACGTTGCTCTATCGCCAGTTCCTGTTGAGCTATGACTGGCAGCAGGCGGCTAATCAACTGACGTTAAGCAGCGCCAGCACGCTGCTTTTGACCCATCTGTTGCAGAACTATGCCAACGTCAATTGGCGGCTACCGACCGTGACCGGCGGCCTGTCACCCGGCGTACTGCGCAACACGCTGGAGTTTATCGATGCTCAGCTCGCTCAGCCGTTGACACTGGCGGATTTGGCAGCCCAGGCGAGTCTCAGCGAATATCACTTTGCCCGTATGTTTCGGCAGTCGGTCGGGCTTGCGCCGCATCAGTATGTGATGCAGCGACGGATGGACCGAGCGCAGCAGCAGGTGCGTGATACCACGCTGCCGCTGACCGAGATTGCGCTCAACTGCGGATTTAGCTCCGCCAGCCACTTTAGCAACCGTTTTAAAGCGGCTATCGGTACCACGCCTTCCCAGCTACGCCTTGCGCTTTCTCGATAACAGCGCAAAGCTTATTCCGCCAATCACTAATCCCCAGAATGCGGAACCTATACCGCCAAGCGTGATGCCGCTGGCGGTGACCAAAAATGTCACCAGCGCCGCGTCGCGTTCATCTGCGACGTTGAGCGACCCAAACAGACTGCCGCCAAGTGTACCCAGCAGTGCCAACCCAGCGAGCATCTGGATCCACACGGTAGGCAGCGCCGCCATCAGCGCGGTAATGGAACCGCCAAAAATCCCCGCGATGAGATAGAAAACACCAGCTGCTGCCGCGGCCTGCCAGCGTTTTTGTGGGTCGGGATGGGCATCCGGGCTTTGGCAGATGGCGGCGGTGATGGCGGCGATGCAGACGGAGTAGACGCCAAAAGGTGCCAGCAATAGGCCAAACGCGCCGCTGATGACGATTAATGGCGACACCGGCACGTGATAGCCAGAGGCCTGGAGAGTGGCAAGACCCGGCGCATTTTGTGAAGCCATGGTCACCAAGAAGAACGGAATACCGATACTGAGCAACTGGGTGACGGAGAAGTGGGGGGAGATAAACTGTGGCAGAACCACGGCCATGCTTAATGAATCAGTGACAACGTCACCTTTTAGCATCGCCACAACGGTCCCGACCGCAAGCGCGGCCACCACCGCATAGCGTGGGGCAATTGCTTTAAACAGCAACCATGCCACCAACATGCTGCCACAAAGCAGTAAATGCCCTTGTAGCGTGGCAAACGCCTCAAGACCAAACCGCAGCAGAATGCCGGCCAACATGGCGGCGGCAAGCGAATGAGGGATAAGCTTCATCAGCTTGGCGAACCAGCCGGTAAGTCCGCACAGAACAATCAGCGCATTGGCAAAGATAAAAATGCCTACCGCATCATTGAGCGTGGCGCCCTGTAAACTGCCCACTAGCAGGGCGGCACCCGGAGTCGACCAGGCGGTTAAAATAGGGACTTTGCGCCACAGGGTGAGCACCAGCGTGCTCACGCCCATCGCGAGCCCCAGCGCCGTCATCCAGCCTGAGATTTGCAGTGCGTTGGCTCCAGCCGCAGCCGCAGCCTGCCAGATGATGGCGGCGGAGCTGGCATAGCCCACCAGTACGGCGACAAAACCCGCCAGCAGAGTTGGAAAAGGAACGAAAGCAGGAAGCATGATGATTCTCTTGTGCGTTATAGCATCCAATGAGTCTAGCATTGTGCGTTATAGCGCACAATGGTGGCAATTGCATTGCTAAGTGGCTTGCTGCGTGGGGTATACTGACATCATGCAATCAGACGGAGGTGGAATGAATATTGCGCAACATCTTGCTGCAACGCTGAAAACTCTGCGTCAGCAGCGCGGTTGGAGCCTGTCTAAGCTGGCGGAACAAACCGGCGTATCGAAGGCGATGCTGGGGCAAATTGAACGTAACGAATCCAGCCCTACGGTGGCCACATTATGGAAAATCGCCACCGGTCTGAACGTCCCATTTTCGGTGTTTATTACGCCGCCGGAATCAAACGGTGAACAAGCCTTTGATCCGCAGCAGCAAGCGATGGTGGTCACCCCGGTCTTCCCTTGGGACCCTGAACTGTGCTTTGACCATTTCTCCATTACCCTCGCTCCGGGTGCGCTAAGCGAATCGACGCCGCATGAAAAAGGGGTGATTGAGCACGTAGTAGTGATAAGCGGCACGCTGGATATGTTTGTGGAAGGACAATGGCAACCGCTATACGCCGGGGCAGGCTTACGCTTTGCAGGCGATCTGGCTCACGCTTACCGTAACAGCGGCGAGCAGACGGCGCACTTTCACTCTATTATCCATTACCCCAAAGAAAAAGCCGCAGGCAAGCCTGCGGCAAATCACGACAATGAACCATAACGTGGCCGTTACGAGGAAGTCCGGAATACGGCACCGACTCTATCGCAGTGCCGCCGTTGGTGGAAATGCCGAATTCGGTAATAGGTTGTTGAAAATAAGCTATTCGTGATGAGTTCTAGGGGAAATTATTCCGTCTATCGTGGCTTCTGGTTACAATAGACTGACATTTAGTGTGCCTATTGGATGATCCCGATTGTATGTCCCAGCCCAACGCGCATCTTGAACTCCTAAGCCCCGCCCGCGATACGGCGATTGCTCGTGAAGCCATTCTCCACGGTGCAGACGCCGTGTATATTGGCGGCCCCGGTTTTGGCGCCCGACATAACGCCAGCAACAGCCTGCAGGATATTGCAGAACTGGTGCCATTTGCCCACCGTTACGGGGCAAAAATCTTCATTACCCTGAATACTATTTTGCACGATGATGAACTGGAACCGGCGCAGCGGTTGATTACTCAACTGTATGAAACCGGCGTCGATGCGCTGATTGTTCAGGACATGGGCATTTTGCAGCTTGATATCCCGCCCATTGAACTGCACGCCAGTACCCAATGCGATATCCGCAGTGTGGAAAAAGCCAAATTCCTCTCTGACGTCGGATTCAGCCAGATTGTGTTGGCGCGCGAGTTGAACCTCGCGCAGATAAAAGCAATTCACGCCGCCACGGATGCCACGATTGAGTTCTTTATCCACGGCGCGCTGTGCGTGGCGTACTCTGGGCAGTGCAATATCTCCCACGCCCAAACCGGGCGCAGCGCCAACCGTGGCGATTGCTCGCAGGCCTGCCGTTTGCCGTACACCCTGAAAGATGGCGACGGTCGCGTGGTAGCTTTTGAAAAACATCTCTTGTCGATGAAAGACAACGATCAGACCGCCAACCTCGGCGCGCTAATCGACGCCGGCGTGCGCTCCTTCAAAATTGAAGGGCGCTACAAAGACATGAGTTACGTGAAGAACATCACCGCCCATTACCGGCAAATGCTCGATTCCCTGATTGAATCGCGCGGTAATTTTTCACGTTCTTCCGCAGGACGCACGGAACATTTCTTTATCCCGTCGACGGATAAAACCTTCCACCGTGGCAGCACCGATTACTTTGTTAATGAACGGCAGATGAATATCGGGGCGTTCGATTCGCCAAAATTTGTTGGGCTACCGGTAGGGGAAGTGCTGAAGGTCAACAAAGATACGCTGGACGTCGCGGTGAGCGAACCGCTGGCTAACGGCGATGGCCTAAACGTGCTGATTAAACGTGAAGTGGTCGGTTTTCGCGCCAATACGGTAGAGAAAATTGGCGAAAACCGCTATCGCGTGAAGCCCAACGAAATGCCCATCGATCTGCACAAAGTCCGTCCTAATCAGGTGCTGAACCGCAACCTTGACCACAACTGGCAGCAGGCGCTGCAAAAAACGTCCAGCGAGCGGCGGGTTGCCGTCGACATCGTGCTTTCCGGCTGGCGCGAACAACTGGTGCTGACGTTAACCAGCGAAGAGGGCGTTTGCGTAAGCCATATGCTCGACGGCGAATTTGCCATTGCCAACAATGGCGAAAAAGCGCGTCAGCAGTTGCATGACGGCATTAGCAAACTGGGGCAAACCCTTTACTATCCGCGCAGCGTTGACGTTATGCTGCCTGAAGCGCTATTTGTACCGAACAGCCTGCTCAATCAGCTGCGCCGTGAAACGGTGGAGATGCTCGACATCGCGCGCCTCGAAGCCTATCGCCGTGGTGAGCGTAAAGTGGTTGCGTATCCGGCGCCGGTTTATCCGGACAATCATTTAAGCTTCCTCGCCAACGTTTATAATCATAAAGCGCGTGAATTTTATCATCGCTATGGCGTACAGCTGATTGATGCAGCATATGAAGCGCATCAGGAAAAAGGCGACGTGCCGGTGATGATCACCAAACACTGCCTGCGCTTTGCGTTTAATCTCTGTCCGAAGCAGGCGAAAGGGTCAATAAAAAGCTGGAAAGCCACGCCGATGCAGTTGGTTAACGGTGATGAAGTGCTGACGCTGAAGTTTGACTGCCGTCCGTGCGAAATGCATGTCATTGGCAAGATGAAAAATCACATTCTAAAGATGCCGCTGCCGGGAAGCGTGGTGGCATCGGTGAGCCCGGACGAATTGCTTAAGACGTTGCCAAAGCGGCGAGGGTAAGCGGGGCACAAATGAAAAGGCCGGAAAGTGGTGACACTCTCCGGCCTTTTTTAATTAGCTACGCGGCGCGTCTTTTGGTGGCAGTTTGTTGTCGCCGTCGTGTTTTGGCGGCTGGCCTTTGCCATCGTGCTGCTGACCTTTGTTGTCATGCTGCGGCTGGCCTTTGCCATCGTGCTGCTGACCTTTGTTGTCATGCTGCGGCTGGCCTTTGCCATCGTGCTGCTGACCTTTGTTGTCGCGCGGCGGCTGGTTTTTGCCGTCATGCTGCTGACCTTTGTCGTCACGTTGCGGCTGGCCTTTACCATCGTGCTGCTGGCCTTTGTTGTCGTGCGACGGATGGCCGTTTTGCTGCTGTTCCACCGGCGGTTTTCTTGGCGGCTGTTGTTCAGCGGCAAATGCAGTTGAACACAGACCCATTGCCAGAATGGCGGATAATGCCACTAATTTTTTCATCACGTACTCCAATCATTGCTTTCGTGTGAGGCCTAGTTGGCGCGCAAATCATGGAGCAATTGTGAAGAACGGCCTGAATTAGGAAGTCTCTGAGATTATTGACCAATCAATAACCGCTGCCACCTTCAGGACTTAAACCCGGCGGCGTTCATCAGCACGCGAAACAGTCCGCCCACTACCGTCAACGCCAACACGCTGCCGCCCCAAAGGACAACCAGCCAGAAAATTCGTGAAACCCAAGGATTTTTCATCAGTGATAGCCCTCATCCTGCGGCACTTTGCCGCGAAAAACGTAGTAGCTCCAGAAGGTGTAAACCAGAATGACCGGAATAATAAATAGCGCGCCAATCAGCATGAATTCCTGACTCTGTACCGGCGCGGCAGCCTGCCAAAGCGTGATAGACGGCGGGATGATCGCCGGCCAAATACTGATGCCAAGGCCGCTGAATCCGAGAAACACCAACACCAGAGTGAGAATAAACGGCTGATTGTGGCTGGAATCACGGCCAAGATGTCTCCACAACAGGGTGCTCGCGACGATTACCAGCAGGGGAACCGGCAGCAGATAGTAGAGATTTGGCAGGCTAAACCAGCGCTGGGCAATCTGGTGATGGAGTAGCGGCGTCCATAGGCTTATCACGGCGATAACGGCCAGCAGTACCAGCAGCAGACTGCGCGCGCTGCGACGCATGGTATTTTGTAGCGTTGATTCACTTTTCATTACCAACCAAGTGGCGCCCAGCAACGCGTAAGCGATAACCAGTCCCAGACCGCAAAACAGGGTAAACGGTGTCAACCAGTCGAATGGGCCGCCGCTGTATGCGCGTCCGCTGACCTCAAAGCCATTGATCACCGCCCCGACCACGATCCCTTGGCAGAAGGTGGCGAGAATAGACCCACCCATAAAGGCGTTATCCCAGAAGGGACGATGCGATGGAGTGGCGTTGAAGCGGAATTCAAAGGCGACGCCGCGGAAAATCAGCCCCACCAGCATCAGCGTTAAAGGAATAGTGAGCGCATCGATGATGACGGCGTAAGCCAGTGGGAATGCGCCAAACAAACCTGCGCCACCGAGTACCAGCCAGGTTTCGTTACCGTCCCAGACCGGGGCTACGCTGTTAACCATCAGGTCGCGATCTTTCGCGTCGCGGGTAAAGGGAAACAGGATGCCTATCCCTAAATCAAAACCATCCATGACGATATACATCAGAGTGGCAAAGACAATAATCACAAACCAGATAATGGAGAGGTCGAGGCTCATGCGCGGTCCTCCTTTTGAGAAATAGGGGTCATGGCCGCAGATAGCGGACGCGCGGCGGTGCCGTGTGGTGCCTCATTGAAGGGCTGCGGTCCTTTGCGGATCAGCCGAACCATGTAGCTGTAGCCGACGCCGAACACCGAGGTATAGACCACAAAGAACGCCAGCAGGCTCACGCTCATATGCAGGTCACCGTGAGCGGAGACCGCATCTACCGTGCGCTGTAGGCCATAAACCACCCACGGCTGGCGACCCACTTCGGTGGTAACCCAGCCCGCGAGGATGGCCACCAGTCCCGATGGCCCCATCAGCAGGGCAAACCACAGGAATGGACGCGAGGTGTAAAGCGTCTGCTTTTTGCGTAACCACAGCGCGATCATGCCTAACAGCAGCATCAGCATGCCCAGCCCCGTCATAATGCGGAATGACCAGAACACGATGGTGGAATTAGGGCGGTTTTCAGGTGCGAATTCTTTGAGTGCTGGAACCTGTTTATCCAGACTGTGGGTGAGGATCAGGCTGCCGAGCGCCGGGATCTCAAGACCAAAACGGGTTCGCTCCTGTTGCATATCAGGCCAGCCGAACAGCAGCAGTGGGGTCGGTTCACCCGGTACGTTTTGCCAATGGCCCTCAATGGCCGCAATTTTGGCCGGCTGGTGCTTAAGAGTATTTAGCCCGTGCATATCGCCAACCATCGCCTGAATCGGCGCGACGATAAGCGTCATCCACAGTGACATGGAGAACATAATGCGGATGGCCGGCGTTTGATTGCCGCGCAGTAGATGCCATGCCGCGGACGCGCCGACGAACAGCGCGCTGCTCAGAAACGCGGCGATAGACATGTGGAACAGGCGATAGGGGAACGACGGGTTAAATATCACCGCAAACCAGTCTACCGGCACCACCTGACCGTTAACAATTTCATACCCTTGCGGCGTTTGCATCCAGCTATTTGAGGCCAAGATCCAAAACGTTGAGATGATGGTTCCTAGTGCCACCATGCAGGTGGCGAAGAAGTGCAGCCCTGGCCCCACACGGTTCCAGCCAAACAGCATCACGCCAAGAAAACCGGCTTCAAGGAAAAAGGCGGTTAGCACCTCATAGGTTAAGAGCGGCCCGGTAATGCTGCCTGCAAACTGGGAAAAACCGCTCCAGTTGGTACCGAACTGATAGGCCATCACCAGCCCGGAAACGACGCCCATGCCGAAGTTGACGGCAAAAATTTTCGACCAAAACTGATACAGCGAACGCCAAACCGGGTTGCGGGTTTTAAGCCATATCCCTTCCAACACCGCCAAATAGCTGGCAAGGCCGATGGTAATAGCGGGGAAGATAATGTGAAACGAAACGGTAAACGCAAACTGTATTCGCGCGAGGTGAAACGCATCAAGACCGAACATGCAAACTCCGTAGAGATTAAAAACTCGGTCTTGATTCTAAAGTCTGCCTGCGCTGTCTTGCAGAGACAGTCGGCTGTTATTAATCCATAACAGTTTTGCCCATGTAGACGATTGGCCCTGAAGGCCCAACGAGTGGTGAACCGCCAACCGGTTCAAGGCTGACTGCCAGCGTCGTTTGATTATCCAGCATATTTGCCGCCAGCTGGAATTCATTGCTGCCCCGTTCGGTAATCAACCCAATGGATTGAGGCGGTTCATGCCCTTTAATCAGCCACAGCTGTAGGTTTTTGGCCTGAGGCAGGACGACATTAAGTGACGACACCCGAAGAAGGCGGGCTGATTTGTCGAGGCTGACGATAAACTGGGCGTCAGACTGCGTTCCGTTCAGTACTGCGACGGGGCGCATTTCAACGGAAGAATCGGGTTGTCTCACCACGTTAAAGATAAGGATGCCAGCGAGGGCGGCAGCAAGTGACCAGCCGAGCCACGCAGCGGGGCGTAACGGCGTTGTGGTCCGAGTGTCGTGATTCACTTTGTGCGATATTTTCTGCCAGATTTCAGGCGATGGCACACTTTCTTCGGTGATGGCATCAATACCGCTGAATGCTTTTTGCCAGTGCAATACCTGTTTTGCAAAGGCATCATCTTCATTCATGCGTCGGTCGAGCAACTGGCGCGTCGGCGCATCCACCAGTCCGAGGACATATTCGGCGGCAAGGATGGCATCGTTTTCCTGCGTATTCATAGGCCAATGCACTCCCGAAGGTGAATTAACGCACGTCGGATCCAGCTTTTCACCGTACCTTCCGGTTGGCTCAAGGAGAGTGCAATCTCAGTTTGAGACAACCCACGGTAGTAGGCCAGGGCGATGCTTTGGCGCTGTTCAGAGGGCAAATGTTCCATGCAGTGGTGAAGCCGTTTTGCTTCATCGGGAACATCGTCCGCGGTCAGCGGTCGCTGCGACATCTCTTCTGCTTCATCGATATCGTCTACCGAACAGCAACGATTCTCGTGTTTACGCAGATAATCAATCGCGCGGTTTCGTGCAATATGATTGAGCCATATTTGCGGTTCGCTGCGCTGCGCGTCGTAATACAGGGCACATTGCCAGATTTGAATAAAGGTATCGTGGAGGATCTCTTCGGCCCAATCGCGGCGTCTGACAATACGCAAAATAATACCGAATAACCGGGGTGATATCGTTTTATAAAGCAGTTCCAGCGCCTGTTTATCACCACAGGCTATCTGGCTCATTAATCCTGCATGGATCTGCGCCGAATGTGTTGTCATTAGTGTCCCTAATAAAGGTGCAGCCACAGACTGGGTGGCTGCACCAAGTATAGGCAACGATAGACTTATGGCATGAGCACGGTATCAATTACATCAATCACGCCGTTGCTCTGATTAACATCATAGGTGCTGATGTTGGCAATATTGCCGTGCGCATCTTTAAGCTGGATATTATGCGGGCCGTTTGCCATGACCCATAGCGCTCCACCATTAACCGTTTTCAGCTCGGCTTTACCGCCACCGGCCTTAATTTTCTTCTCAAGGGCTTTCATATCGTATTTTCCCGCCACCACGTGATAGGTCAGCACGGCGGTGAGTTTTTGTTTATTTTCGGGTTTAAGCAGAGAATCGACCGTTCCCGCTGGCAGTTTTTCGAATGCCGTGTTGGTCGGGGCGAAAACGGTAAATGGCCCATTCCCTTCAAGTGTCGGCACCAGTCCTGCGGCTTTTACCGCGGCAACCAAGGTGGTGTGATCTTTCGAATTGACCGCGTTTTGCACAATATTTTTGGACGGGTACATCGCTGCGCCGCCAACCATTACGGTGTTGTTGTCCATCATTGCGGCCTGAGTCACGCCGCTGAAAGCCAGTGCAGAAAAGAGAAGAGATGGCAGAAATTGTTTCATTTTCATTTCCTCATTAACGTTGTCGAATCGGACTTCTTAAGCCCTCATGAAGTAATACGATTGACAAAAGAAAACGGATGCAAAGAAATCGAAAAAAAATAAAACTATTTTGCCGCAGGCTTTGATGAGGCGAGTTTGTGGATTTATATCAGTTACATAAAAATGCATAATTTTTAACGCTGATATAATATAGGCGCAAAGTCAAAGCCTGCGGAAATCACCATGAAAAAGTACCAGCGTCTCGCTGAGAAGATGACGGAACAGATAGCCCTCGGGGTGTGGCAGCCGGGCGACAAGCTGCCATCGCTGCGTGAACAGGTGGTCAATAGCGGTATGAGTTTTATGACCGTGAGCCACGCCTATCAGCTTCTGGAAAGCCAAGGGCGTATCGTGGCACGCCCGCAGTCCGGTTATTATGTTGCGCCGCGTCCGGTAGCAACAACGCGGCCGGTTGCCGCACAGGTGATGCCGGATAACGCGGTGGATATCAACACCTATATTTTTGAAGTCCTCCAGGCCAGCCGTAATGCGGCGGTTCTGCCGTTTGCTTCAGCTTTTCCCGATCCGAAACTCTTCCCGCTGCCACAGCTAAACCGTTCATTGGCGCAGGTCAGTAAAACCGCGACGGCGATGAGCGTGATTGAAAACCTGCCGCCGGGAAACGACGAACTGCGCCATGCCATCGCCCGCCGCTACGCGCTACAGGGAATGACGATTTCACCGGATGAGATTGTGATTACCGCCGGAGCCCTCGAAGCGCTGAACCTGAGCTTACAGGCGGTCACCGAACCGGGTGATTGGGTCATTATCGAAAATCCCTGTTTCTACGGAGCACTCCAAGCACTGGAACGGCTGAAGCTCAAAGCGCTGTCGGTGGCGACCGATGTGAAAGAGGGCATCGATCTCGATGCGCTAGTGCAGGCGCTGCAAACCTATCCGGTGAAGGCCTGTTGGCTGATGACCAATAGCCAGAATCCGCTGGGCTTCACCCTCACACCAGAAAAGAAAGCCCGCCTGATTGCGATCCTCAGCGAATACAACGTCACGCTGATTGAAGATGATGTTTACAGTGAGCTCTATTTTGGCCGCGAAAAACCGTTGCCCGCAAAGGCGTGGGATAAAAGTGATATGACGCTGCATTGCAGCTCGTTTTCAAAGTGCCTGGTGCCGGGATTTCGTATCGGTTGGGTGGCGGCGGGTAAACACGCCAAGCGCATTCAGCATTTGCAACTGATGAGCACGTTATCGACCAGTTCACCAATGCAGATGGCACTGGTGGATTACCTCGCCACCAAACGCTATGACGCCCATCTGCGGCGGCTACGTCGGCAGTTGGCAGAGCGTAAGCAACTGGCATGGCAGTCGTTGTTGCGTTCGTTGCCGCCGGAGGTACATATCCACCATAGCGACAGCGGTTATTTTCTGTGGCTGGAACTGCCAGCTGGCATGGATGCAGGCAAACTGAGTTCTAACGCGTTGGAGCACCATATCAGCATTGCGCCGGGCAAGATGTTTTCAACCACCGACAGCTGGGCATCATTTTTCCGTTTCAATACGGCCTGGGGCTGGGGAGAAAGGGAAGATAAAGCCGTCGAAACGTTAGGACGGCTGATTCGACAGCTCATGTAATTCACACCTACGCTTTCATCCCCTGCGTCATCGTATCGAGGGGGAATTCTTTATACCGGTCATAGGAAATTCGCATAGCGACCTGTGGCCGGTAACTCCTTGTCTATAATCCAGATTATCTATCCCCAAATTGGCTTTTTTGCACAATGCGCCCTTGGTCACAACCTGTACATATTTCTTTGTGTCGCACAGGTGGCTGGCATCGCGGCGTCTATTTTTAAACAGGGAGATATTTTTAACGGCACGGCTGCCGCTCAATTCTATTCTGACAGGAGTAAAAATTTATGAGCAAGAAATTTGCCCGCAGCAGCCTGTGCGCGCTTGTCATGACCGTGGCAACCGCCAATGCCGCCGAACCGCCAACCTCGCTGGGCAAAGGCGAAGGGCGGCTCGATATTATCGCTTGGCCGGGTTATATCGAACGCGGTCAGACCGACAAGCAATATGACTGGGTCACCGCCTTTGAAAAAGAGTCTGGCTGCCAGGTGAATGTGAAAACGGCTGCTACCTCGGATGAAATGGTCAGCCTGATGGCGAAAGGTGGCTACGATCTGGTCACCGCTTCCGGTGATGCCTCATTGCGCCTGATCATGGGCAAACGCGTAGTGCCGATTAATACCGCATTGATTGAAAACTGGAAAACCCTCGACCCGCGCCTTGAGAAAGGGGCGTGGTTTAACGTCGATGGCAAAGTCTACGGCACGCCGTATCAGTGGGGGCCAAACCTGCTGATGTACAACACCAAAACCTTCCCAACGCCGCCGGACTCTTGGAACGTCGTCTTCGTGAAACAAAATCTGCCGGATGGCAAAACCAATCAGGGGCGCGTGCAGGCTTATGATGGTCCAATCTACATCGCTGATGCGGCACTGTTTGTGAAAGCGACCCAGCCGCAGCTTGGCATTAGCGATCCGTACCAATTGACCGAAGCCCAATATCAGGCGGTGCTCAAAGTGCTGCGTGACCAGCATCAGCTGATCCACCGTTATTGGCACGATACCACCGTGCAGATGAGCGACTTCAAAAATGAAGGGGTGGTGGCGTCTAGCGCGTGGCCATATCAGGCAAACGGTTTGAAAGGCGAAGGCCAGCCGATTGCCACCGTCTTCCCTAAAGAAGGTGTAACGGGTTGGGCGGATACCACCATGTTGCACGCCGAAGCGAAGCACCCAGTTTGTGCCTATAAGTGGATGAACTGGTCCTTGACGCCGAAGGTTCAGGGCGATGTCGCAGCATGGTTTGGCTCGTTGCCGGTGGTTGCGCAAGGCTGTAAAGCCAGTGCGCTGCTGGGCGATAAAGGCTGTGAAACCAACGGCTATAGCTTCTTTGACAAGATAGCTTTCTGGAAGACGCCAATTGCCGAAGGCGGAAAATATGTGCCGTATAGCCGTTGGACGCAAGACTACATCGCCATCATGGGCGGTCGTTAATCACCCAGGAGTCCATCATGACGTATGCAGTAGAGTTTCATGACGTCTCGCGACTTTATGGTGACGTACGGGCGGTGGATGGCGTTAGCATTGCCATCCACGACGGGGAATTTTTCTCTATGCTGGGGCCGTCAGGCTCCGGCAAAACCACCTGCCTGCGGCTGATTGCTGGATTTGAACAGCTTTCAGGCGGCTCGATTTCAATCTTTGGACAACAGGCTAGCGAACTGCCTCCGTGGGATCGTGATGTCAATACCGTGTTTCAGGACTACGCGCTGTTTCCGCACATGTCGGTGCTAGAAAACGTCGCTTATGGACTGATGGTCAAAGGCGTGGCGAAAAAAGAGCGGCAAAGCAAGGCGGCTCAGGCGTTGGAAAAGGTGGCGCTCGGGTTTGTTGGTGGGCGTAAGCCGTCGCAGCTTTCCGGCGGCCAGCGTCAGCGGGTAGCGATTGCCCGTGCACTGGTCAACGAGCCGCGCGTGCTGCTGCTCGACGAACCGCTGGGCGCGTTGGATCTCAAGCTGCGCGAGCAGATGCAGCTGGAGTTGAAAAAACTGCAGCAGGAGCTGGGGATCACCTTCATCTTCGTCACCCACGATCAGAGTGAAGCGCTGTCGATGTCCGACCGCGTGGCGGTTTTTAACAACGGTCGTATTGAACAAGTGGACACGCCGCGCGCGCTCTATCTGCGTCCGCGCACGCCGTTTGTTGCCAGCTTCGTTGGCACCTCCAACGTTTTTGACCCCGCTACGGCGCTGGCGCTGTGCGGTATGGACGGCAACTGGGCGCTGCGGCCGGAACATATTTCTCTCAACGATGGCGGAGAAGTGCAAACCAAAGGCCGGGTGCAAGCGGTGCAGTATCAGGGCGCCGCGACGCGCTATGAGCTGCTTTTGGAGGGCGGTAGCAAGCTGCTGGTCAGCCAAGGTAACTTCTCTGCCGGACTGGATGCGAACGGCCCGGTTGTCGGCAACACCGTACTGGTGTCCTGGGCGCGCAATGCGATGATTGCGCTCGACGGAGGGAGGTAAATGGATATGAGCATGGCTCCGGTTCCTCCGTCGCGCGGTCTGAAAAGCCTGTCGAGTTTGTTCTGGCGTCGGCCGACGCTGGGGCTCTTCCTGCTGCTGCTTGGCCCGTTGATGTGGTTTGGCATCGTTTACTTTGGCTCGCTTTTGACGCTGCTGTGGCAGGGTTTTTATACCTTCGATGATTTCACCATGTCGGTCACGCCAACCCTGACCTTGGCGAATCTGTACGCGCTGTTTAACCCCGCCAACTACGACATCATTGTGCGAACGCTGGTGATGGCGCTGGCCGTTACCCTCGCCAGTGCGCTGCTGGCATTTCCGATGGCGTGGTACATGGCGCGCTACACCAGCGGCAAACAAAAAGCGTTTTTCTACGTGGCGGTGATGTTGCCAATGTGGGCGAGCTATATCGTTAAAGCCTATGCTTGGACATTGCTGCTGGCGAAAGATGGCGTGGCGCAGTGGTTTCTTAATCATATGGGGTTGGGGTCGGTATTAAGCGCCATTTTGACGGTGCCAGGTGTCGGCGGCAATACGCTCTCGACTTCCGGACTGGGACGATTTCTGGTGTTCGTCTATATCTGGCTGCCGTTTATGATCCTGCCCGTTCAGGCGGCGCTTGAGCGGATTCCATCCTCGCTGTTGCAGGCCTCCGCCGATCTGGGCGCTCTGCCGCGGCAGACTTTCCGCCACGTGGTTATCCCGATGGCAATCCCCGGTATTGCTGCCGGATCGATCTTTACCTTTTCACTGACGCTCGGCGACTTTATCGTCCCGCAGCTGGTGGGGCCGCCAGGGTATTTCATCGGCAATATGGTTTATTCCCAGCAGGGCGCGATTGGCAATATGCCGATGGCGGCGGCGTTTACCCTGGTGCCGATCGTTCTTATTGCCCTTTATTTGGCGTTCGTGAAGCGCCTAGGAGCGTTTGATGCACTCTGAACGCGCACCGCTGTTCCTCAAAATTGCCGCTTGGGGCGGGGTTATCTTTCTGCATTTCCCGTTGGTAATAATCGCGATTTACGCCTTTAACACCGAGGACGCGGCGTTTAGCTTTCCCCCGCAAGGGCTGACGCTACGCTGGTTTAGCGAGGCGGCAGGGCGCGACGATATTTTCGAGGCGGTGACACTGTCACTTAAAATTGCTGCGTTTTCGACAACCATCGCCTTAGTACTTGGCACGCTTGCTGCAGCGGCTCTTTGGCGGCGTGATTTCTTTGGCAAAAGCGCGGTGTCGCTGTTGCTTCTGCTGCCGATTGCGCTGCCGGGAATTGTCACCGGACTTGCGTTACTGACGGCGTTTAAAGCCGTCAATCTCGAGCCGGGGCTTCTTACGATAATTATCGGCCATGCCACCTTTTGCGTGGTGGTGGTGTTTAACAACGTGATTGCCCGCTTCCGGCGCACCTCGTGGAGCCTAGTCGAGGCATCGATGGATTTGGGGGCCAACGGCTGGCAAACCTTCCGTCATGTGGTATTGCCGAACCTGAGTTCGGCGCTGCTGGCCGGGGGAATGCTGGCCTTTGCGCTGTCATTTGATGAAATTATTGTCACCACCTTTACCGCCGGGCACGAGCGTACGTTGCCACTTTGGTTGCTTAATCAGTTAGGGCGACCGCGCGATGTTCCGGTAACCAACGTGGTGGCACTGCTGGTGATGATACTGACGATGATACCGATTTTAGGGGCATGGTGGCTGACTCGCGAAGATGAAGGCGCTGCCGGTGGAAGTACGACGTTTAAATAACACAGGATCATGCTATGCAACATAAGTTACTGATTAATGGTGAACTGGTGGCAGGTGAAGGCGAAGCGCAGCCGGTGTTTAACCCGGCAACGGGCGAGATCCTGCTGCACATCACGGAGGCGTCAGCGGCGCAGGTTGACGCGGCGGTCACCGCCGCCGACCGCGCGTTCGCCCAGTGGGGGCAAACGACCCCGAAGCAGCGGGCGGAATGCCTGCTTAAATTGGCCGATGTGATTGAACAACATGCGGAAACCTTCGCCAAACTCGAATCCCTGAACTGCGGTAAACCGCTGCACTGTGTCATCAACGATGAGATTCCGGCGGTGGTTGATGTGTTTCGCTTTTTCGCCGGCGCGGCGCGCTGCTTAAACGGACTGGCGGCGGGAGAATATCTGGAAGGACATACCTCGATGATCCGCCGTGACCCGGTCGGCGTCGTGGCATCCATCGCTCCGTGGAACTATCCGCTAATGATGGCGGCGTGGAAGCTGGCCCCGGCGCTGGCGGCGGGTAACTGCGTGGTGATTAAGCCTTCAGAAATTACGCCACTGACGGCGTTAACGCTGGCGGAGTTGGCAAAAGATATCTTCCCGCCCGGAGTGCTCAACGTGCTGTTCGGACGCGGTAAAACGGTTGGCGATCCGCTGACCGGACATGCCAGCGTGCGGATGGTCTCCTTAACCGGTTCCATTGCCACCGGTGAACATATCATCGCCCATACCGCGCCGTCGATTAAGCGCACACATATGGAACTGGGTGGTAAAGCGCCGGTTATCGTGTTTGACGATGCGGATATTGACGCGGTGGTGGAAGGGGTCAGAACCTTTGGTTTCTATAACGCCGGTCAGGATTGTACTGCCGCGTGTCGAATATATGCCCAAAAGGGCGTCTATGAGGAACTGGTCGAGAAACTGGGGGCGGCGGTGGCCAGCATTCAACTGGGTGCACCGGACAATCCGGCAACTGAACTGGGGCCGCTAAGCTCCGAGGCGCATCTGGCGAGAGTCAACGAGGCGGTGACGCGGGCCAAAGCGCTCTCACATATTAAGGTGGTCACCGGGGGCGAAAAGGCCTCGGGTAAGGGCTACTATTTCCAACCGACTCTGCTGGCTGGCGCGCGGCAGGAAGATGATATTGTCCAGCGTGAGGTTTTCGGCCCGGTCGTCAGCGTGACCGTGTTTGAGGATGAAGATCAGGTGCTGTCGTGGGCAAACGACTCGCAGTATGGCCTAGCTTCATCGGTCTGGACGAAAGACGTGGGGCGCGCTCATCGCCTGAGCGCCCGTTTGCAATATGGCTGCACGTGGGTCAACACCCATTTCATGCTGGTGAGCGAAATGCCGCACGGTGGGCAGAAGTTATCGGGCTACGGTAAGGATATGTCGGTATACGGACTTGAGGATTACACCGTGGTTCGCCACGTCATGATAAAGCACTAGTTACTCCCTTCGCGGTAGGCTTCAGGCCTGCCGCGCAGCCCCTCACTTTTGACATGCTCGAGGCAACGTGCGAGGATCCGCGCCGTTGAAAAACTGAGCATAGTTAGAGTCATGAATAAAATTGTTGTTAGTAGCGCAGTGGTGATTGCCACGGCGATGGTTGTTGGTATCTGGTTTTCGGCGAGCCGAATCGCCACCTGTGATGGGGCGCAATCCGTTAGCGCAGCCTGCCTGGGCGAAGCTTGGGATACGGAGAAGGTCAATCTCATTCCTCAGTACGATCCTAACCGCTACGTTAGCGATCCGACCGCCGACAGTATTTTTGCAACCTCCCAGCCAAAACGCTGAATGTAAGATGAATCACAGAATTAACCTCTTTATCGGCATAGGCTAACCCGGCATTTACATGGATGGGCAGATTATTCATCTGGAGATGAATAGCTGTGCGCTGAACTTCCCCAAGCGAAAAGCGGCGAAAAACTTGATGTACGTCAAAAAACGTAGCATATTGCGCCGCTTTAACTATCAATTATAAGGATTCGATTGGTGACGCTGTACCAACATATGCTCGTCTTCTATGCCGTGATGGGCGTTATCTGTGCCTTTATTACTTGGTTTCTGACGAAAGAAAGCGCCGCCATTCGCTTAATAGCGGCGCTACTGATTGGCGCAACTTGGCCGTTTAGCTTTCCCGTTGCGCTGATGCTGTCGCTGTTTTGAGTGCTACTTGCTCAGATCGCTGAGCAAAATAGCAATACTTTTCCCGCCTTCCGTCTGCTCGAGGGCAATTTTGACGATGATCGTCAATGGCACCGATAGCAACATGCCAACCGGGCCGAGCAGCCAGCCCCAGAAAATCAGCGACAGAAACACGACGAGAGTGGAGAGCCCCAACCCGCGTCCCATAATGCGAGGCTCTAGAATATTGCCAAAAACCAAGTTTATGGTCAGATACCCCGCAAGTACGATCAGCGCATCGTAAAAGCCGCTAAATACCAACACCTGCAGGATAGGGGGGATGGCTGCCAGCACCGAACCAATGTTGGGAATGTAGTTAAGCGCGAAGGCCAGCAGCCCCCAGATAAAGGCAAAACGGACGTCCAACAGCTCGAGCATTCCCCAGACCAACAGACCGGTCACCACGCTGATTGCCGTTTTCAACACCAGATAATGCGACACGCTGTCCAGCGCCCGCTGAATTGCCGCCATTCCCTCAGTGGGGCGACTCATCACCTGTTGCAGTTTTGCGGGTAGCTGCGGGACCTCAAACAGCATAAACACCACCGTTAGCAGCAGTAAGAAAATGGACGACATCGCGTTGGAGAGCTGCGATAACAGCCGGGAAACCAGCGTCATTGCGGCATTTGGGTCGATATATTTAATCAGTTCATCCGGGCTAACGCTTATCCCAAAACGCTGCATCCACGGCTGCAAATTGTACAAAGGGATGGCGAGTGAGGAACGATACTGCGGCAGGGTGCGCGTCAGTTCATTCAGCGAGGTGCCAAGCGAGGCGAGCAGAAGTACAGCGGCTAGGATGATAACGCCTATCAGACTTGAGATCGCCAGCGCCCTCGGCACTCGCCAGCGCACCATTAACTGCACTACCGGGTTTAGCACCACGGCAATAAACAGCGCTAGCACGAAGGGAACAATGATATCCGCCGCAAAGCGAATACCGGTCAGAATGATCACCAGCATGCCCAGCATGATGACTAGTTTTAATCCATTAAGCGTGATTATCGGCCTGGACATGTTGAGTTAACTCCAGCAAAAAATATAAAGATACACGTCATACTTCAAATTGCAGAGGCGTTGGCTGCGTTCATTCTTCCGTTTGCCATCTTTCTGCAACGCGAATTATTTTATGTAGAATATGATAATTGCGATTTACCTCATAATAAATACATTAACATCAAACAACATCAGTAAAGATTTGAAAACATTTTGAGATACTTCTGCAATTGTGTTAGAAATTAGCTGTGTTTAACTACTGAGGACAATTTTACTCCGCAACGATGAGAAGCAATACCGCGGATAATTGTAATTTTATGGACAATATGTTCAGGACGTACATTTCTACCAAACCTTCTGTTTTACCTTCCTATTCTGCCTTCCTTGGTGAGCAGCACTGGCGCAACGCGCTTTAGTCTCCTTCTTCGTTTGAGCTAAATTTTAATCATTTTTTTCAGTTTGCGTTTCTCGCAAGCTGCGACGGATTATATTCTCATGCAGGAGAAGCACCATGTTTTATTGGATTCTATTAGCCCTCGCCATTGTTGCAGAAATTACGGGTACGCTGTCTATGAAATGGGCAAGCGTCAGTGATGGAAATACCGGCTTTATTTTAATGCTCGTGATGATCGCGCTGTCATATATTTTCCTTTCGTTTGCGGTGAAAAAAATCGCCCTCGGCGTGGCCTACGCATTGTGGGAAGGGATCGGGATTTTATTGATAACCCTGTTCAGCGTTTTGCTGTTTGACGAAAGTTTGACGGTGATGAAATTGGCAGGTCTGGCGACGTTGATTGCCGGTATTGTGCTTATCAAATCGGGAACGCGAAAATCTCCGCGTAAAGTGATGAATAAAGAGGTGGACCATGCAGCAGTTTGAGTGGGTTCACGGCGCATGGTTGGCAGGCTCCATTGTTCTGGAGATTGTCGCTAATATTTTCCTTAAGTTTTCGGATGGCTTCCGTAACAAACTGTACGGCATCCTTTCACTGGTCGCTGTGTTGGCCGCGTTCAGCGCGCTATCGCAGGCGGTAAAAGGGATCGATCTCTCGGTGGCCTACGCCATTTGGGGCGGTTTTGGCGTTGCGGCAACGCTTGCCGCCGGGTGGATCCTCTTCGGCCAGCGTTTAAATAATAAAGGCTGGGTTGGGGTCGGTCTGCTGTTGATTGGAATGATACTGATTAAACTTGCCTGATGTGATCGCTGCCTGAGATTTCAGGCAGCGAAATTGCCCGTCTGTATTACGCTTGTAACAAAGGGTTGTACGAGCGTATGCGAGGGTGATACATGTTAAATCCGTCACGCTGGCGTAATATTGCCACGGCCAGAACGCTATTTGTGATGATATTTTTGGCCGGCATTGGTCTGATTTTCTCTATTATCTCGTTGCTGTATCTCTCACAGCAGTTGATTAGTGCAAAAACCAACGATATTGATGCCAGACGATCCGCTCTTTCCGTCGATGGCGCTGTTCAGACATCCATCAACCGCGTGCTGTCGCTGGTTATCGATAATGCTATCTGGGACGATGCCGTCCGCAAAGTCTACCCGCCCACGCTGGATACCACCTGGTTGTACAACACCTGGGGGGCTGGCTTTAAAATCAATAACCTCTATGACGGCACCTTTGTGCTGGATGAAAATTATCACGTGCTGTGGGGCGCGTTTCATAGCAATCCTTTTAACGAGAAGGATCTGCGCTTTTTTGGCGATGGGCTGCGCGAACTGATTGACGAAAATAAAAGGCCGCTTAGTGAAGGGCGAAATATGTTCGCCGGGATCACGCGTACCCGGGAAGGCATTGCGTTTATCGGCATTGGACTCATTCGTCCGATGACCGGCCGGCTAGAAGTTTATGACAGTACTCGCCGCTATCTGGTGATTACCCGTCACGTAAACCCAACGCTGTTGCGTAATCTGGGCAACACATTTCAGATTGAAAATCTGAGCCTTACCGATGCGCCGCGAAATCAGTACAACATTCCCATTCGCACCGCCGGTGACCGCGTGGTCGGCTGGCTTGATTGGCAGTTGCGCCAGCCAGGCGTAGAAGCGGCAAATGCGGCGTCGCCGCAAATTCGTGAAATCGTCCTATTGGCCGCGGGGTTAATTCTGTTGTTTATCTTGCTGAGCAGTCTGGGGCTTTGGAAACTGGCGCGAGGGGAACGACAGGCGCGTGAAATTGCGCTCACCGATTGGCTCAGCCATTTGCCAAACCGACGGGCGCTGATTGAACAGCTCGAGCGTATCAGCATGCGGGGCGATAAGGATCTGAAAACCGTTGTTTTTATCGATCTTGATGGTTTTAAAGATGTTAACGATATTTACGGACATGATATCGGCGATATTCTGATTATTCGCATAGCCGATATGTTGCAAACGCTAGTGCCGGCAGGGGGAATGCTGGCGCGGATGGGCGGCGACGAATTTGCGATGACTGTCGGTGGTCAACGCTCACCGGCGCAGGCCTCGGCGTTTGCCGAGCGAGTATTGGAATATCTGAATACGCCGATTCGTATCGGTGAGCGGACGCTGCACATCAGCGCCAGCATCGGTATCGCCAGTGGTACGTTGCAGGCAAGCTCCAGCTCCGAACTTTTCCGCCAGGCGGATATCGCGATGTACCACTCTAAAATTACCGGCAAAGGACGAATCACCCATTACGACGCCGAGCTAAACAGCGTGCGTGAATACCAACTGTCAATTGAAAACGATATCCGCCATGGTCTGGAAAGAGACGAGTTTGAAGTGTGGTATCAGCCGATTGTCTGCGCCCGGTCCCAAGCGATGGTGGGGGTTGAAGCATTGGTACGCTGGCCGCGTCGACCGAAAGGAGAACTGATGCCCGATGCCTTTATCACCATTGCCGAGACCAGCGGGCTGATTTACTCGCTGGGGCAGTTTGTGCTGGCCCGCGCCTGTCGCGACCTGTTGGCCCACAACGATCTGAAACTATCGGTGAATATTTCCCCCGCGCAGTTTCGCGACCCAGAATTTGAAGAAAAAGTGTCCAGCGTGCTGAAGTCGTCTGGGTTCCCACCGGCGAGGCTGCAACTGGAGGTGACGGAAACTTACGTGCTGGAAAAACCAGAGCGCGCGCGGGTGGCAATCTCGGCGTTAAAAGCGCTGGGCACCGCCGTGGCGCTTGATGATTTCGGCACCGGTTATTCGAGCATTGGCTACCTGCGACGTTTTAACTTCGACACCATCAAGATTGATAAATCGCTGGCCGGGCTGGTGGATAACGACGATCAAGCCGCAGCGCTGGTGAGCGGCACTATCCGCATTGCCAGCGCGTTAGGGATGACGGTGGTCGCTGAAGGAGTGGAAACCGAGAAACAGATGAAGCTGCTGCGTTTGGCGGGTTGTGACCAGTTGCAAGGGTTTTATTTTAGCCAACCGATGCCGTTATCCTCGCTGCTGGCGTTACGCCACCAGCAGCGACTGAGCTAGTTTCCGGCGGCTAACGCTTCGAGCTTATCGCGAAAACCGGTCACCGAGATGGCCCGGTTATCGGCCCGCCAGCGGTCTTTTGCGGCTGGCGCTGAACTTTGTACGGCAATGACCTGCCATCCAGAGTCTGTTTTTAACAGCAGTGGCGAGCCGCTATCGCCCGGCAAGGTATCGCACTGATGTGAAAGCACCGAGGTTTGTGCCCAGCCGGTGACCGTACAATCTTGATGACTGTACAGTGAATCAAGGTGGTCAACCGGATAACCCGACTGCGTGACTTTACGCTCTACCGCTTTCAGCGCGGCGGTCAGTTCGTCTTTATCCCCGCTAAAAAGCGGAATAGGCGTTATCCCAGACGGCGGGTAACGCAGCACGATCAGGCCAAAATCCCAAGGTGCTGCGGAGGCGGGAACTATCCAACCGTCGCCGTCGGGTTTTAGACGTTTACCAAGGGACGGATCAACGCGTCCTTCAATACCGTGAATTTCATAGCGCCAGTTGCCCTTGTGCGAAACAAAACGCAGGGCGACGGCTTTATCGAGCTTGCCGCGCGGCGGTTCAAGCAAACAGTGCCCGGCGGTAAGCGCTAGGTGAGGGGAAATTAAGGTGGCCGTGCACAGGTTGCCGCTGGCGGTTTCCAGTTGGCCGATGGCATCCCACGGCGATTGTGCGGGATCCGTAACGACGACACGATTGTCCTGACCAAAGAACAGGGTTTTAATATCTTTTGCGCTGATGTCGCTATCATCGGCGTGGGCAAGAAAAGGCAGTACGGACAACGATCCCAGTAAATAACACACAAAGGCTGTACGCATATCACTCTCTGATGGGGCAATTATGATTATAAAAGAAATACCCAATGAGACTACTATAGACGGGAGGAATGAAAAGTGGGAGAAAAATCAGCGAACTACGCTCAGTAAAAGAAAAACTGAGTCGCGATGAGTGCGCAGACGATAAGTAAAGCCAGGATGAGCTCGAAACGATAGCGCCGCAACATGACTGCTCTCCGGGAAAAAATCGGCGCTATAAAAGCGCCGATGTATCATCAGGAATCAACTTGCGTTTGAATTACGCAGCTGGCTGTGCAGCTGGTTTTGCAGCTTCGTGTTTCACTGCTTTTTTGTGTTTTTTAGCAGCCTGAGCTTTCTGCGCTACAGCAGGTTTAGCTGCGGCTTTTTTGTGTTTTTTAGCCGCTTGAGCTTTCTGCTCTACAGCGGGTTTAGTCGCTTCGTGTTTCACTGCTTTTTTGTGTTTTTTAGCGGCCTGAGCTTTCTGAGCTGGTGCTGCTTTTTTGTGTTTTTTGTGGTGAGTGGTTTTCGCTGGAGCCGCGTGAGTTGCGGTCGCAGTAGCAGCCGGAGCCGGAGTGGCAACAGCGTCAGCAGCGAATGCAGCGGAAGACAGACCCATAGCAGCGGCAACAACCAGAGCTAATACTTTTTTCATTCTAATACCCTCGAATTGGTTTTTCATTCAACCCCACTGCGGGGCCGTTGAAAGAACTATACCTTCGGGTCGCAGCGCTTTCCGTGAGTGATTGGTTTCGGCGTGTAACCGAATGTACAACGCCAGGAAAACCCCCTGGCGTTGATGATTACAGATATCGTGCGGTGAGATGATCGCGGAAATAACGGCTGTTAAGGTCTTCTCCGGTGGCTTTGATCATTAATTCCGAGGTACTGAAACGACTACCGTGCTGCCAGATGTTTTGTTGCAGCCAGCCAAACAGTGGGGAGAAATTCCCCTCATTGAGCTGATTATCGAGCTCTGGCAACGCCTTGCGGGCAGCCTGGAACAGCTGTGCGGCGTACATCGCGCCCAGAGTATAGGACGGGAAGTAGCCAAAACCACCGTCGGTCCAGTGAATATCCTGCATACAGCCGTTGCGGTAGTTGCCTTCGGTTGTAAGGCCAAGATACTGCTGCATTTTTTCATTCCACAGTCCCGGAATGTCATCCACCTCGATTTCACCGTTAATCAATGCGCTTTCAATTTCGTAGCGCAGGATCACGTGTGCCGGGTAGCTGACTTCATCGGCATCGACACGAATGTAACCACGCTCGACGCGCTGGCTCCATGCGATAAAATTATCGAGCGTGAAGGCGGGTTGGTGAGCAAAACGCTGTTGGATCATCGGCAACAGGTGCTTGAGGAAGGCGTTACTGCGGCCCAATTGCATTTCAAAAAACAGGCTTTGTGATTCGTGAACGCCCATCGATCGCGCCTGAGCCACGGGTTGCCCGGCCCAATGACGCGGCAGATTTTGCTCGTAACGGGCGTGCCCGGTTTCATGGACAACGCCAAAAAGCGCGCTCAGCAGATCGTTTTCATCATAACGGGTGGTGATGCGCACATCTTCCGGCACGCCGCCGCAGAACGGATGAGAGCTGACGTCAAGGCGGCCACCGTCAAAGTCGAAACCCAGCAGGGTCATCGCATCCAGCCCCAGTTGGCGCTGTGAGTCGGTCGGGAAGGGGCCTTGTGGGTCGATAAGCTTCAGGCTGGATTGCTTCTGCACCACATTTTGTAACAGCGCTGGCAGCCAGCTTTTCAGATCGGTAAACAGCACGTCGAGCCGACTGCTGGTCATGCCTGGCTCATAAATATCAAGCAACGCATCGTACGGCAAACATCCGCTGGCTTCGGCGCGAATTCTGGCTTCCTCACGGCTCAGGCGAACGACTTCTTTCAGATTAGGCGCAAAACCTGCCCAATCGTTATTTTTGCGCTGGGTGCGCCAGGCGTGTTCGCAGCGATTGCCCGCCAGCGATTTGGCTTCCACCAAGCTTTCCGGCAGCAGCGCGGCCTGCTGGTAAGCACGAGTCATTTCACGCAGGTTCGCCCGTTCGTCGTCATTCAGATTTTCCTGCCGGGCGCCAGCCAACCAGTCCGCCACTTTTTTATCGGTGAGGATCTGATGTTGCAATACGCCGAGTTCGGCTAACGCCTCGCCACGGGCCGCACTGCCACCGGGCGGCATCATCGCCGCCATATCCCAATGGGCAATGGAACCGAGATGGGAAAAACGGGATAAACGCTGGAAAGTACGAGTGAGTTGTTGGTAGTTATTATTTTCCATTTTGTCCTGATCCGAGTGAACGAAATTGAAGGGCGGGGAGGGTCAAAAAACAATACCAAAGTATGAGGGAAAATGCGTGGGCTGGTCCATACTTAACACTAAGTTAACAGTTGCGGGCGGTACATCATGAATCCGTTCATCTGGATCTTTATCTTGCTGCTGTCGATTGATGCGCTGAGAGATGTGGCAGGGCTATCACCTTTCCTCGGCATCTGGTAACAGCCCGCACAGCGGCGGGCCAGAAGGGAAGTCATTAACGCAGGGGCTTTTGCAGACGATGGTGCAGACTGCTGCCCGTCACCAGCGCCAGAACCAGCATTGCGGCAATAAACCCACCCACGCCGTTCCATCCCCAGTGATGCCAGAACACACCGCCCAGCGTCCCGGCAATACTTGAACCCAGATAGTAGCTAAACAGATACAGCGACGAGGCCTGACCGCGCGCGCGCCGTGCGCGTGGGCCAATCCAACTGCTGGCAACCGAGTGGGCGGCAAAAAAACCAGCGGAGAAAAGCAGCATGCCGGGGAAAATCACCCACAGCGGCGAAAACAGCGTTAGCAGTAAGCCAAGCAGCATGACGCCGGTAAAGAAAATCATCACCGGCCCACGACCGTATCGCGTCGTCATCATCCCGGCTTTCGGTGAACTCCACGTTCCCGTCAGATAGGCGACAGAAAGCAGGCCCACCACCGCTTGATTCAGCGACCACGGAGCGAGCATTAGGCGGTAGCCAATGTAGTTAAACAGCGTGACAAACGCGCCCATCAGCAGAAAACCTTCGATGAACAGCAGCGGTAGACCGCGGTCGCGCCAATGCAGGCGTAGGTTAATCAGCAGTGATTTGGGTTTGAGTGAGCTAGGGCGAAAGTGGCGTGACTCCGGCAGAATGCGCCAGAACATAATCGCCGCACCCAGCGCGAAGGCGCTGATCACCGCCAGCGCGACGCGCCAGCCAAAAAAGTCGGTAAAGACACCGGTAAGCAGTCGTCCGCTCATGCCGCCAATCGAGTTACCGCTGATGTAGAGCCCCATCGAAAAGGCCACAAAGCTTGGGTGGATCTCCTCGCTGAGATAGGTCATGCCCACTGCCGCCACGCCGCTCAGCGAGAGGCCAATCAGCGCGCGCATAATTAGAATACCGTGCCAACTGGTCATCATGGTGGAGAGCAACGAACAGCACGAGGCGAGCACTAAGGCGGTCACCATGACCTGCTTACGACCAATAGCGTCAGAAAGTGGGCCAGTCACCAATAAACCGACCGCCAGCATGATGGTTGAGATCGACAATGAAATACTGCTTTGTGCCGGAGAGATGCCAAATTCGTGAGAAAGAACCGGCAAAATCGGCTGAACGCAGTACAGCAGCGCAAAGGTTGCAAGCCCTGCGGAGAATAGGGCCAGCGTCACGCGAATAAATGGCGGCGTACCACGGCGGATAAAGGTATTGGCTGGAGAGGGGGTATCATCGCGGACATCAATAACGGGCGTATGGTCTGCGGTCGTTGTGCGGCTCACGGGGAAATCCTTGATCAAAAACGAGATATAAAAACGACATAGGTCACATAAACAGGGTAGGAAATTGTAAATATTATGTCTAATATATTAATAATCTCAATTAAGACCTTTAACATATGAATATTGAGCTTCGCCACCTACGCTATTTCGTGGCAGTTGCCGAGGAGCTACATTTTGGCCGCGCCGCCGCGCGGTTGAATATCTCCCAGCCGCCGCTGAGCCAGCAGATTCAGATCCTCGAACAGCAGGTGGGTGCCCGTCTTTTTGCCCGAACCAACCGGAGCGTCAGTTTGACGGAAGCAGGGCGTCAGTTTCTTGCTGACAGCCGGCAGATCCTGCTGCAGGTCAACGAGGCCGCGGCGCGAGCAAGTCGTCTTCATCACGGCGAAACCGGCGAGCTACGCATCGGTTTTACCTCTTCCGCACCGTTTATTAAGGCAGTTTCCGATACGCTATCGACCTTTCGTCAGCATTACCCCGACGTGCATATTCAAACCCGTGAGACTAACACCCGCGAGCAAATTTCACCGCTGACCGAAGGCAAACTGGAATTGGGGTTGATGCGTAACACTGAGCTGCCCGACACGCTCGACTGGCAGGTTATTCTGCGCGAACCGCTGCTAGCGATGATTCACCGAGATAACCCGCTGGCGAGTCAAGAAGCAGTGAGTCTGGTTGAACTGGGCCAGCAGCCGTTTGTCTTTTTTGATCCCCATGTTGGCACCGGGTTATATGACGATATTCTGGGACTGATGCGGCGTTATGGCGTGACACCAACCATCACTCAGGAAGTGGGGGAAGCGATGACCATTATTGGCCTTGTGGCGTCGGGACTAGGGGTGTCGATTTTACCGGCCTCGTTTCGGCGGGTTCAGCTACAGGAAATGCGCTGGGTTCCGATTGCGCAAGCGGATGCGGTATCGGAAATGTGGCTGGTCTGGTCAAAGCACCACGAACTGAGTCAGGCGGCGGAGCGTTTTAAACAACACCTCCTGACTGCGGCAAAGGTGAGCGTTTCGCCGACAAAAGCATGAAAAATTGTGCAGTAAATCACAAGGCTAAGTAAAAATTTGACGCCAGCCGTTGAAGTACTTCACCATAGCCCAAAGTTTATTTCGAAGCGCGAAAATAAGGGAGTTTACGGTGGTATCGGACAGTCAGCCAGGCCATATCGATCAAATCAAGCAGACCAATGCAGGGGCGGTTTATCGCCTCATTGATCAGCTCGGCCCGGTTTCCCGTATCGACCTCTCACGACTCGCGCAATTGGCCCCGGCCAGCATCACCAAAATCGTCCGCGAACTGTTGGAAGCGCATCTGGTTCAGGAAACGGAAATTCAGGAAGTGGGTAGCCGTGGCCGTCCCGCCGTAGGCCTAAAAGTGGAAACTGAAGCTTGGCACTATCTTTCCGTCCGTATTGGCCGTGGTGATATTCATCTCTCCTTGCGCGATCTCAGCAGTAAGCTGGTGGTGGAAGAACAGCTCGAGCTGTCGCTTTTACATGAAGAGCCTTTCTTAGACCGAGTGCTTGCTCATATCGACCAGTTCTTTATTCGTCACCAGAATGTGTTGGAGCGGTTAACGTCGATTGCCATTACGCTCCCTGGCATCATTGATACCGAAAACGGCATTATTCACCGTATGCCGTTTTACGACGTCACCGATGTGCCGCTGGGAGCTACGCTTGAGGCGCATACCGGCGTGCCAATTTATATTCAGCACGATATCAGCGCGTGGACAATGGCTGAGGCGTTATTTGGTGCGTCGCGTGGGGCAAGAGACGTTATTCAGGTAGCTATCGATCACAACGTGGGCGCTGGGGTCATTACCGACGGTCGCTTGCTGCATGCAGGCAGCAGTAGCCTGGTGGAAATTGGCCATACCCAGGTCGATCCCTACGGGAAACGCTGTTACTGCGGTAATCACGGCTGTCTTGAAACTATTGCCAGCGTCGAAAGCGTGATGGAATTGACGCAGGTGCGTATGCAGCAGTCGATGAGCTCCATGCTGCATCAAAAGCCGCTGACCGTTGAGTGGCTGTGTCAGGCTGCGCTTCAGGGAGATCTGCTCGCCAAGGATATTATTGGCAGCATCGGTACCAACGTTGGACGGATCCTTGCCATCATGGTTAACCTGTTCAATCCACAGAAAATATTGATTGGTTCTCCATTTAATCTTGCCTCTGAAATCCTCTTCCCGGCGATTAGCGACTGCATTAATCAACAGTCTCTACCGGCATACAGCAAACACATCTCCGTTGAACAGACGCAATTCTCGAATCGAGGCACCATGGCCGGCGCCGCGCTGGTGAAAGATGCGCTCTATAATGGAACATTGCTGATCAGACTGTTACAGGGTTAACAATTTTTTGCGGTTTTGCAAAAAATTGCGCTAACGCAAGCCGCCTTGTCTGTGCATCACGTAAACTTTCACCCGGTTGAATTATTCATTGCCTTGATTTTTTCAGGCGTCGCTGTGGGGTTAGTGGGTCATGCTTAATCGTTTCTTCATTACTGGAACTGATACTTCTGTCGGTAAGACGGTGGTTTCTCGTGCGCTATTGCAGGCGCTCGCCGCCAGCGGGAAACGGGTAGCGGGATACAAACCGGTAGCAAAAGGCAGCAAGGAGACCGCTGAAGGTCTGCGCAATAAAGATGCGTTGGTGCTGCAAAGTGTTTCATCTCTGGTGTTGCCTTACGAGGCAATCAATCCTATCGCACTGAGCGAAGAAGAGAGCAGCGTGGCACACAGTTGCCCTATCAATTATGGGCTGCTGTCGGATGGCTTAGCCAATCTGAGTAAACAGGTTGATAACGTGGTGGTTGAAGGCACCGGCGGTTGGCGTAGCCTGATGAACGATCTGCGTCCGCTTTCCGAGTGGGTCGTGCAAGAACAGCTGCCGGTTTTGATGGTGGTGGGGATTCAGGAAGGGTGCATTAACCATGCGTTACTGACGGCGCAGGCCATTGCCAACGACGGTTTACCGCTGATCGGTTGGGTGGCGAACCGCATCAATCCGGGTCTTTCGCACTATGCGGAAATCATCGACGTGTTGAGCAAAAAACTGCCCGCACCGCTGATTGGCGAACTGCCATATCTGCCGCGCCCGGAACAGCGTGAGCTGAGCCAGTACGTTGATTTAGCGATGTTAAGTAACGTGCTGACGGTAGATAGAATTCTGGCGTAAGGTGCGAGACAACACCGAAGCGACAACGCAGGCAATCAGTAAACCGGGCAGCAGCGTATATTGCCCGGTCATTTCACAAATCATCAGCGTTGACATCATCGGCGCATGCGTGGTGGCTGCCAGCAGCGTAGCCATGCCGGTGATCCCCAGCAAAACCGCCATTCCCTGATCCCCGTGAAAGACGAAATGCCACGTATCGGCAAACAGAATCCCAATAGCCAGACCGATAAATAATGTAGGCGTAAATACCCCACCGGGCGCGCCCGAACAGCTGCTGGCGAGGATCGCCAACAGTTTGCACACAAAAATACCGGCAATCACGCTGAGCACCGGCGGCGCGAGCAAAAATCCCTGTACTACGCTATAGCCGTTGCCCCAGACCGCGGGCGTCAACAACGACAGTAAACCGACTATTGCTCCGCCGAGCGCCAACTGCCAAGGTGGTGAGAGTTTGAGCCGCACAAATCCCCGATGACCTATTTCCATCAGCCACATGAGCAGCGGGCCCCCCAGCCCACAGACCAGCCCGATAACCAGCATTAATCCATAGTGGCTGGCATGCAGCGTGGGTAATGCTGCGACGCGGTACAGGAGTTCAGCTCCGCCGTTCATCATTTGTGTCGTCAATAGGGCGACAACGGCGGCAATGACCACAGGCCCGAGCGACGCGAGCATCAGCGTGCCAAAGAGGATCTCGGCGATAAATAAGCTACCCGCCAATGGCGCATGATAGGCGCTGGCCATCCCTGCGGCGGCACCACAGGCAATCCACAGCTTCCATTCCTCTTTTGGCGTAAATCGCTGTGCGAGGCATGAGGCGACCAACGCGGCCAGCAGGATCATCGCCCCTTCACGACCAATGGCGCTGCCGCTGGCGACGACCAGCAGCGAGGCGGTGGATTTAACAAGGCTTGCGCCAACATCCAATTTACCTTCATCACTTTCCAGCGCTTCCATGTAATCGGTGGGGGCGTGCGGGCGTTGGCGGGTGTAGCGTTGCCAGCCCCACAGCAGCGTGCCGGCAGCAAGGCCACCGAGTGCCGGCGTGATTAATCGTCGCCACCACACCAACCTCTCAGCCGCGTTAACCAGGCTGCCGCTGTCGTTGCTTAAAAACAGCCATTCGAGCAGATACATGGCGTGACGAAACAACGCCACCGCCAGCGCCGCCAAGATGCCGACGAGCGTGGCGATAAACAGGCGACGGAGCATCGCCTTAATATCGGGGTAGTGGTGAAGGCGCTGCATCGGATTAGCGATACAGCTTCTTATCAGCAACCGGGATCAGCAAATGAGATTGCCAGTGTCCCAGCGTCTGCTGGGCGAGCTGCCCCAGCGCGATGAAGAACGGGTGGCTAGCGTGCTGAATAAATTCGCTAATAAAACGATTAGCCCACGGCAGCAGATGCCAGGCTAACAGCTGATCGCAGGCTTCTTGGCGATCGTTTTCCACCAGCCATGCTGCCAGCATCAACAGAGTGCCAAAGTGGTCTTCCGGCTCGTTTTGCTGCACATCGAAGGCAATTTGGTTGTCGCGCATCCACTGACGCAGCGCCAGCGTGGAATCGCCAAACAGGACGTTTTCGCGGTCTAACCATACCGAACCCCACGGTGGTGAAGGCAGCGCGTCGGGGCCGATAAACAGTCGTTGCCAAGCTTGAGCTAACGATTCATCCGTATCGGCAGCAAACGCCGCACTGAGGGCATCGACGTTTTCGACGTTGTATGGCCACTGCGCGGCCCATTCGCCGTCGCGAAAGGCGGCAACCAGCGGCTCAGCAAGCGCGCTGTCCGGTGCGAAATAAAACATCGCCCCGAGCACGCGGGCGGAGAAAGCTAAAGCGTCGTTTGGCTTAACGTCATTCATTACTGCATTTCCTTTAAATGGGGCGGAAGTCTTTCCGCCCCGATAGATTATCCGGCAATCGCCATACCGACGGTCATGTGCAGGCCATAGAACAGCCCGCGGCCGATAAACTCACCCAACAGCACCAGTACCAAGCCTGCTGCTAGCCCAAGCGCGCGCGGCGAAACCCGGCGCAACAGCGGGCAAATCCAACAGCCTAAACCTGCCGTCAGCAGTACAAAGCGCCATACCTGCAGGCTTCCCCAGTCTGGCAGCAGGGCGTTGGCTTGCTGAACCGAGCTGTGAATAAAGCCAAGCTCGGCGGTTTGCATCACCACCAGCGCAAGGCTTGCCAGCAAAGCCAGCACGCTTAATGAGACAAAGAACTTGCCATTAAACGGCACTTTCGCAAGCTTCAGCAGCAGGGCGGCAAACAGCGGCCCGGTGAGCACCACAGTTAAGAAGAAAGAAGCTGTGGTGTATCCATTATACCAGGTTGGCACGGTATCTATCTGATAAACACGCGTCATCGCCCAGACAAAGACTAATCCCAGCACCATGCCGATGATTTGCCAAACTCGTCCGAGCGTCGCTGGCATTTTACCGACCATTGATAGCAACCACCAAAAGCCTCCAACGGCGAAAAAGACCGAACCGCTGGCGATTTCGTTACTCAGCGCCGAGGCGCCGATCCGGTTTAACGAGTTAAAGGCCCGCAGCGGTGAGCCAAGATGCAGCACCGAAGCAAAAAAGGCGATGCCCATAATGACCCACAGGAAGAACATATTACGCACGATCCGGCGCTGATCCTCCGGCTCATTGCGCGCTGCCAACCAGCCCATTCCCGTAATTATCGTTGCGCCAACGACGCATTGCCCCAATACCGTAAATAGCACCAGCGGCCATTCATGCCATCCACTTCCCATCTCACACCTCCTTCGGGTTGGCCAGATAGCCGGTTGTGTCGCCGCACGGACGTGCGTTGGCGTTTGGTTTAATCACGATGCTTGGCTTGGTGAAGTGCGCCGATGGCAACGGCGCAACCGCTGCAAGCTGGCCGTGTTTCTGACGCAGCTCTTCAATCGGACCGAAG